>NC_015730.1:1932500-2254583 GCF_000154785.2 Roseobacter litoralis Och 149 | reverse complement strand
CGGTTCTGGGCGTTTGAGGGTGCAGCGGCCAGAGTAGCGAGGCCCAGAGCGATTGCGGTAAGATGTTTCATGGTCCTGCCTCCTTAATTTCTGGCGTTCTTCCAGTCTTCGATGGGCGTGTAGTCGTAATCATCCGCGCGCCAGACGTATGCATCGGTGTCAAAGCTGTCGCCGGACATCGCCTCAAGATAGGCCACCAAATCCGCCTTTTCGCTCGGGATCATGCCCAGCGGTTTCAGGCGCGGGTCTTTCAACGGGTCGTCACCGCCGCCGACATCATAGAAATCAACCACTTCGGCCAGCGTCGCGAACATGCCGTTATGCATGTAGGGTGCGGTCCACACCAATTCCCGCAGCGTTGGTGTGAGAAAGCTGCGCTTGGTTTCAGGGCGGTGGGTGCGAATGTAGGCACCCAGATCCTCGCGCAGGTTAATGTAGTTTTCGACGCCCATAAATTTGCCATAGGTCACAAAAGCGGAATGGCGTTCAGCCGAACTCCAGATATCTGGGTTGGTTGGCACACCAGTGTTATGCGGCCGGTCGTCGGTATAGCGCGGGCCTGTGTGGCAGGCGACGCAGTTCCCCTTGCCCACAAAGATGCCCTTGCCCCGCTGGGCGGCTGCGGACAGCTCACCTATATCGACCGGCGCACCACGCGACACGATCGTTTTCATGAAATCCATCAGCGCGTTGCGCGCGCCACCGTTGCCGGGTTCTGACATACCGGCGGCGGCAAACATTTCCACATATACCGGGTCTTGTTTCAGACGTTCCTGCATGATGCGCATGTCCATGTTCATCAGGTAGGTTTCTGTAATCATCTCGCGGGCAACATCATTGAGGTTGGTGCCCAGACGCCCATCGTGCAACCATGCATCGCGGTATCCTACGTTGGCCAGCGTCGGTGAATTTCGAAAATGTCCCGCCCCGGTATAGGCTTGGCTCAGGGCTTCGCCATCGGTAAATGCCTTGTCCGGTTGATGACAGCTGGCGCAGCTTAGCGATGTGTCGCCTGACAGACGCGTATCATAGAACAGGCGCTTGCCTAGTTCGGCCCGTGCGGTGTCCACTTCCATCGGGGTAATCGGAACTGCGTCCTGCGCAATCACGCTGGACCCCGCCAGCAATGAGCATATTAATGTTAGTTGTCTGAGCATTCTGACTCCCCCTCGGGTGTTCCGTCTGGTGTTAAAGATCTGAGCCTGATGGCCCGGTTCAACCCGTACGGGCGGCCGCGTTAAAGCGGTCGCTGGGATAAAATTCATTGGGCGGACATCTGCATCACGAAACATATAACCCCTGCCCACGATCAGCCTAGTCGCATCGCGACCCTCAATTGTTGCGGGCAGAGTGACGGCCTGTGACCTTTTGTGACGAAATGTGACGGACTGAATTTGCGCGTTTTCGCAGGGTGCGACCTAGCCTAGCGGGTAGCGTCGATCATTGCCCGAATGCTGTGCGCCAGTTTTGCTGGATCGACTGGCTTGTTCAACGTATCAGCCACAGGTCCGTTGATTTTCAACCCCGATGGATTGTATCCAGTGCAAATGATAACGGGGATGTTCGGGCGCAGGCGGCGCACGGCGTTTACCAGATCCTCACCGCTCATTTGAGGCATGACCATATCTGTGATCAGCAGGTCCGGCCTCTGCGGGTCAGCGCGCACGTGCTCAAGCGCTGTCAACGGTGATGTAAAGGCTTCGACCCGGTAGCCAAGTCGCAGCAAAACTCTGCGAAAGGTCGCTGCGACTTGCGCTTGGTCGTCGACCAGAATGATGCGTTCGCGCCCGCGCGGCACATCCAGCTTTTCGGGTTTGGTGCGTGCCGGGTCACCCGCGGTACCGGGCAGGAAAATACTGAACTTTGCGCCCTGGCCAAGCTGACTTGCGACGTCGATCTGTCCACCCATTTCCTCGACCAGCCCGAAAACGACGGCAAGCCCAAGTCCAGAGCCCTTGCCCAAAGGCTTTGTGGTGAAGAACGGATCAAACAAATGTCGCCGTGTCTGCGCACTCATGCCCGGGCCATTGTCGGCGACGTCGAACTGAACCCAGCCGTCTGACCGCTGTGTCAGCCCCTCGGGTAAATCATCGACCATACGGCGCGCGGAGACCATAATATCACCGGAGGCTCCGCCGATCGCTTCGATTGCATTGCGGCACAGGTTCATCACGATCTGGTGGAGATGCGTTTCGTCCCCAAGCACGGTCATGCCGTCTTGGACCGCTGTGCAATCCAGTGTGATGTTCGGCGGTTTGGCCGCCGTCAGCAGCCGCGACACTTCCGTGATGATCACCCCAAGATCGGTCGGGCGCGGTATGCCCGGTTCACGACGCGCAAATGTCAAAAGCCCCCGAACGAGGCTTTGGGCCCGGTGCGCTGCAATATCAATCTGCTCGATTTCATGGGCGATATCGCTGCCCTCAGGCGCATCCAGCGTTGCCAGATGTGCCGAACCGACGATGGTCGTCAGGATATTGTTAAAGTCATGGGCAATACCGCCTGCCAACAGCCCGACAGCCTCAAGTTTCTGAGCACGCGCGACCTGTTCACGGGCCTGCCTTTTCTCGGTCACGTCTTCGCCGATGCCGATGTAATTCAGAATTGTGCCATCCGCCGCCATCAGCGGCAGGATTTTGGTTTCTGACCAATAGCTGCTGCCATCCTTGCACCGATTACGGAACACGCCCTGCCATTCCTGACCTTTGGCCAGGCGCGCACGTATTATTTCATATTCGGCCGCGGGCGTATCCCCAGATTGCAAAAACCGTGGCGTTTGGCCATGAACCTCGTCCCGTGACCATCCGGTGAGCTTTTCGAACTGACGATTGGCATAGATGATACGTGCGTTCGTATCCGTCATGAAAATCGTGGCTGGGCTTTGCTCTACCGCGCGGGCTAATCGCTCGTTCGACTGTTGCAACGCGCGCCTCTTTTGCAGTTCCTTAGACAGCAAAGACAGTGCACCGCGCATGTCGCGCAGCAAGAGTATCAACAGATACCCGATCAGAACCGATGACAAAACGAGAGCGGCAATGGACGCAAAGCCAATCCAGATCAGCCTTTGCCCCCGACTGACGGCGCTGAGCATCCGGTCCGAACTGACCTGCCGATTAGCAGTCCAGATACGTTCCAAATCTGCAAGAGCGCGAATTGCAGCATCGTCATCCAATCTCACAGCAGCATCTGTGCGGGCGACGTCCCACTGCTGCTCGGCGGCCAGAATCGCCACGGGCAGGATCGCGCGGTATTGGTCGATAGTGTCGCGAACCGTCCCGATGGCGCGGCGTTCCTCCGGATCGATGGTGGCGGCCAGATAGTCCGCCGTGGTGGCCATGAATTCGTCGATCTGTTCTCTCGTCCGGTTCAGATACAAGTCTTCGCGCCGCAGAACATAGTTTTTGAAATTGTGAATGATACCGCCGTAACCCAAATGTCCGCGGATGGAACTGATCCAGACACCTTTTTGACCGACATCATCTGAATAGTCGGCCCAACTGGCTTCTACTTCGTAAAACTGGTCCCGGGTTTGCAGACCTAGGTACATACCCAGCGAGACGGTCAAAAGCAGCAACAGTACAGACGCAAGCCGAATACGGTGGCTGCGCGACAAGGCATTTTCGTTCATCGCCTCGGGCATAAAAATCGACCTTGAACAAGAGCCGGTTGTAAACGCTTCCGGAATTCGCAAGATAGCAGGTAGCAGCAGAATGGAAAGAAGCGCATGAACAACCGTATCCTAGTTGTCGATGACGACGGTCAATTGACGGCTTTCCTAAAGCGGTTTCTGGACAAACAGGGGTTTGATACGCGCATCGCCGCGACCGGCAGCGATGCGCGTAAGTTGCTAAGTTCAGCCTCTTTTGCATTGGTGGTTCTGGACCTGAATTTGCCGGATGTAGACGGCTTAGAAATAGCTGGTGAAATCCGACACAATTCGCAGACGCCGGTCATTATGTTGACCGCGCGTGACGAGGTTTATGACCGCATTGTCGGTCTCGAGATCGGAGCCGACGACTATGTGACCAAACCGTATGAGCCGCGAGAACTACTCGCCCGGATCAGGTCAGTGCTCAGACGCGCGGCCTCGAGCGAGATAAAGGAAGCGCATTCGATCCGCTTCATGGGGCTGGAACTCAGCCTCTCTCAACGCAAATTGGTTAATTTGGAGAACGACACGATTGTTCCCCTGACTAATACCGAATTCACGCTGCTCTATGCTCTGGTAGAAAATGCGAACGAAGTCCTTTCACGGGCTACGATCATGGAACTGCTTTATGGCACGAACATCACGGTGACGGACCGGTCGATAGACGCGCATGTCACGCGGCTACGTCGCAAGATTGATTTGACTAATGAAAGTGCGTCGCTTATCCGCGCCGTCCACGGGCAAGGCTATGTGTTCGCCGCTGAGCTACAGCAAGTCAGCGACGCAAGAGACAATTCATAATCGCTAAGCATGGCGCCGGTCTTGTCAGAAGGATTTGTGTGTAGGCGGTCAAGGCGTTCCCGTAGCCTACTCTCATGATGAAACCGGACCCATTCAGGTACTCTCATTGCGGTCCCGAAATCATCCGCTTGGCGGTCATTATGTACGTTCGATTTCCACTTTCGCTCCGAAACGTCGAGGACCTGCTACATGAGTGGGGCATCGATATAAGTCATGAAACGGTGCTCTACTGGTGGAGTAGATTCGGGCCGATGTTCGCCCCTGAGATCTGACGAAAACGGGTGCAGCAGATGCGGTCATATTCGAACTGGCAGTGGCATCTGGACGAGGTTTTTGTGAAGGGAAATGGGGAACGGCGTTGTCTTTGGTGGGCGGTGGATCATGAGTGGAGCGGGGCTATAATTGCGAGTTGGATCTCAGTCGCGTTTGCATCAGATGGAATTCAAACCGAAGGCCCGTGTTAAAAAAACAATGACTTAGGTAGTGGAGAAGGTTCGACGTCAGTCGCGCTCCCTCCGCCATTTACCCTAAAGAAACGTTTCTCCCGATCCGGCTGCGGCCGGATTTTTCTGTTTTATTGAACAGTTATGAGGGAGGGGCTGTTCACCGGCACCGGTGCGACGAGGGTCCAAAGCATCTCTGCCGGCTGATATTCTGCGGACTTATTACCTGCGCTGATCCAGTGAACTTTTTACAAGGCTGTGAAAATAAAACGTGTTCGGCGATATGGCTGAATGCTTCGACACCAGTGGCGCTTACGAGACGGGATAGAGGTCGAATTTTCCATTTGCACGGCTCAGGTCAATCCGACGCGGGTACAAGCGCAGTAAATGGTGTTTTCAGCATGTTTCTACCATTCAAAAGGAGCAGTTATGACGCGGCGGCCAAGAGTGAAGGCGTCGGCAACATGCGTCATGGGAGAGAGGTCAACTTCCCTCGTTCCTGCGGCAATCAATTCGGCAAAACGGGCGTAAAGCGCTGGATATTCCTGATCCTCACCCGCGGATGTTTCATGGCCGTCTATCGTCAATCGCGCGCCACCCTCGCTGAGGATCGCGTTTCCGGCATCTGTGTCGATGTGGATGTTCCATTTTGGCGGACCTTGTTCCAACCAGTCGAACGCAGCAGTAATGGGCGCATCACCCAACGGCTCAAATGTCAGATCAACAGCCACAGGCGTATCGCGATTTGCCGGGAAAGAAAGGGTCGCTTTTTGCAAGTGTACCGGTTCAGGCAGGATCGCGGTAAGCACCGAGAGCGCGTTGATACCGGGATCAAAGACGCCCAGACCGCCTGCCTCCCAGATCCAGTCTTGTCCCGGATGCCAGTGCCTTACGTCCTCCCTCCAGTCGATGTGCAGCCTTTGGATTTTGCGATCCGCCAGCCAGTCTCGGGTTGCAGCCACTGAGGCCGCATGGCGCGAATGCCAGGTCGCGAAAAGCGTGACACCTTTTTCAGCAGCCAGCCGTTCCAGGGCCTGTACCTCCGAAAGGGTTGCACCGGGTGGTTTTTCGAGCATCACGTGCCGTCCTGCTTCAAGCGCACGCCGGGCGTCGCCATAGCGTACTTGCGGGGGCGTCGCGAGCGAGACGCAGGTGATATCCGGTGCAGCCTGAAGCAGATCAGCGAGGCTGCGGTAGGCGGTGATGCCTCCGACTTCTGCGTTGCGGCTGGCTGTCGCGCTAAGGGTGAAGTCAGCGTTGCCCGCGATTGCGGGAATGTGTTGGTCGCGGGCGATTTTCCCGATGCCGACGAGAGCGATTGAATGTGGCATCAGTGGCTATCCTTTGGAACGTCGTTGCCCCGGCACCCGACGAGAAAGTCAAAGTCCGCGCCGGTGTCCGCACCTAAAACGTGATCATGAAACAGCAGCCCATACCCTCCAGCAGGTGCGAGATCTGCAGGTTTCAGAGCCTCAATACGTGCAGCAAGCTCGGCATCCGAAATGTTCAGGGTCAGGCTGCGGTTTGGAACATCAACGGTGATTGTGTCGTGGTTTCGCACGACGGCTAAAGGCCCACCAAGTGCTGCCTCGGGCGTGGTATGCAGGATGACTGTGCCATACGCGGTGCCGGACATGCGCGCATCCGAGATCCGGATCATGTCTTTGATGCCTTTCTTGAGTACCTTGGGTGGCAGGCCCATATTGCCCACCTCGGGCATGCCGGGATAGCCACGCGGGCCGCACATTTTCAGCACCAGAATGCAGGTTTCGTCCACATCCAACGCATCGTCGTTGATCTGTGCCTTATAATCGTCGATGTCCTCGAACACGACTGCGCGCCCGGTATGCGTCATCAGTGCAGGCGTGGCCGCAGAAGGTTTGAGCACCGCCCCCAGCGGGGCGAGGTTCCCCCTCAAAACAGCGATGCCACCGCTTTTTGTAAGCGGGCGGTCGACGGGGCGAATGACATCTTCGTTCCAGTTTTGGGCGTCTTTGACTTCGTCCCAGATGGAACCTCCCGAAACAGTAAGGGCTTCTTTGTGCAATTTCCCGGCCTCGCCAAGGCATTTCAGGACAACAGGCAAACCGCCTGCATAGTAAAACTCCTCCATCAGGTATTTGCCCGAGGGTTGCAGATTGACGATGGTGGGGACATCGCGACCAAGACGATCCCAGTCATCAAGGGTCAACTCAACCCCAGCCCGACCTGCCATAGCCAACAGATGCACAACAGCGTTTGTTGACCCGCCAATCGCACCGTTCACCCTGATCGCGTTTTCAAAAGCTTGCCGGGTCATGATGTCGGAAGGTTTCAGATCGTCCTTTACCATCTGAACGATCCGTCGCCCTGTCATTTGGGCCATCACGCGGCGGCGTGAATCCACGGCTGGGATGGCCGCGTTGCCCGACAGAGCCATGCCAAGAGCTTCGGTCATGCTCGCCATCGACGAGGCTGTGCCCATGGTGTTGCATGTGCCGGATGAGCGCGTCACCGCGGCTTCGGCTTCGATGAAGTCGTCTTGCGTCATTTCCCCGGCTTTCACGGCCTCTGAAAAACGCCACAGGTGAGTACCGGCCCCGACGCGTTCGCCCCGAAACCATCCGTTCAGCATTGGCCCACCCGTTACCACGATTGAGGGCAGGTCGGTGGAGGCTGCACCCATAATCAGTGACGGTGTCGTCTTGTCACAACCCACCATCAAAACGACGCCGTCAATGGGTTGCGCGCGCATGGTCTCTTCGACGGTCATGGCTGCGAGATTGCGATACATCATTGCCGTGGGGCGATAGGTATTTTCAGAGGCGGAAAACACGGGCACTTCCAATGGAAAGCCGCCGGCTTCCCAAACGCCGGCTTTTACTTTCTCGGCCAGTTCCCGAAGGTGCCCGTTGCAGGGTGTCAGTTCCGACCATGTGTTGAGAATGCCGATGACAGGGCGACCGTCGAACAGATCATGAGGATGGCCCTGATTTTTCATCCATCCACGGTGATAAATGTGATCGCGGCTGGTGCCGCCATACCATTCCTGAGAACGCAGTTTGCGGGGCCATTCGGCGGGTTTGAAAGTCATATCAACCCTGCTTTTGTTTGTTGTAAACGTCGAAAATGACGGCGGCGAGCAGCACAAGGCCCTTGATCATCTGCTGGTAGTCAATCCCGATACCCATGATGGACATGCCGTTGTTCATCACGCCCATGATGAATGCCCCGACCACCGCACCGACGATTTTGCCGACGCCACCGGACATGGATGCACCGCCAATGAAGACAGCCGCAATGACGTCAAGTTCAAGCGCGAACCCTGCTTTTGGCGTGGCGGTGTTCAGGCGCGCGGCAAAAATCAGGCCAGCAAGTGCCGCAAGAAATCCCATGTTGACGAAAGTCAGAAACGTCAGCCGTTCAGTGGCCACACCCGAGAGTTTGGCCGCCTTCACGTTACCTCCCAGCGCATAAATGCGGCGACCCAATGTCGTGCGTTCGGTGATGAAGGCGTAGATCATCGTTAAGATACCCATGGTGACAAGCACGTTTGGCAGGCCACGGAAGGTCGACAGTTTGTACAACAAGAAAAGAATTGCACCGCCCACGATCACGTTGCGGGCAATGAAAAAGGCTTTCGGCTCACCTTCGACGCCGTAGGTTTTATTTTGAGCCCGCGTGCGCATACCCGTCCAGACAATCACGATGACGGCCACAAAACCCACCGCGATTGATAGCCCGTTCACCCGCTTGTCACCGGTCACCGACTTTACTGCATCGCCCAAGGGAGAAAGCAGGTCGGGCACAAAACCAGTCGAGAGAAGCTGAAAGCCGGGAGGGAAGGGGCCAACCGATTGACCTTCCAGCAGCCAAAGCGAGGCGCCACGGAACACCAGCATCCCCGCAAGCGTGACAATAAAGGACGGAATGCTCCAATAGGCGACCCAATACCCCTGCGCGGCACCGATTAACGTGCCTGCCAGCAGGCAAACCGGGATGGCCACAATGGCAGGCAAATCATAGTTGACCATCATGACAGCGGCCAAAGCCCCGACAAAGCCCATCACCGATCCCACAGACAGATCAATATGGCCGCCCACAATCACGATCAACATGCCAAGCGCCATGATGATGATATAACTGTTTTGCAAAAACAGGTTGGTGATGTTGACCGGCTTTAGCAGCGTGCCGCCAGTGACAATCTGGAAGAATGCCATGATCGCTATCAATGCGAAAAGAAGGCCGTATTCCCGCAGGTGCGCAACAAGGTATTTGACGATTCCCGTGTCCGGCCCTGATCCGGCGGTCTCGTTTGTGGATGTATCCGCCATTTCGCTCCTCAATCCGTTACAATCAGCGACATAATGCGCTCTTGGCTGGCGTCTTCGGCGGAGAGTTCTCCGACGAATGCGCCTTCGTTCATGACGTAAATGCGATCGCACATGCCCAGCAGTTCAGGCATCTCCGAGGAAATCATCACGACACCTTTGCCTTGCTGTGACAGATCGTTGATGATGCCGTAGATTTCGAATTTCGCACCGACGTCTATACCGCGGGTTGGCTCATCAAGAATGAGCACGCGTGGTTCGGAAAATAACCATTTTGAAAGGACGACCTTTTGTTGGTTGCCGCCTGACAGGTTCATGACCTTCTGGAACACACTTGGCGTGCGTATGTTCATCGCGGTGCGATAGGTCTCGGCGACCTGTGTCTCGGCGCGAGCGTTGAGGACGCCGGTATTGGAAACGGCCGGAAGGTTTGACAGTGTGATGTTCTTGCGGATGGTCTCGTCCAGAACCAATCCAAGCGCCTTGCGGTCCTCGGTGACGTAGGCCAACCCTTCATGGATAGCGCGTATGACGGTTGACGTATTGATTTCCTTACCGTTTATCCGAACAGTGCCCGTTGCATTGCGCCCGTAGCTTCGCCCAAACAGGCTCATGGCTAATTCTGTGCGGCCTGCGCCCATCAATCCCGCAATGCCGACAACTTCCCCGGCACGAACATTGAATGAGACATCTTTTACGACTTGCCGCTCAGCGTGTTCGGGGTGGGTAACGGACCAGTTCTCGACCTCGAACAGCACATCGCCCGCATTTCGCGCGCGGGCGGGATATCGGTTTTCCATGCTGCGACCGACCATATCGCGTACAATTTGATCCTCAGTGATTTTTTCCGCACGTGCATCGCGGGTGCCAACGGTCGCGCCGTCTCGCAACACTGTAATTGTGTCGGCTACGCGACGCACTTCGTTCAGCTTATGGCTGATGATAATAGACGTGACGCCTTGTTCTTTCAGCTCAAGAATAAGATCGAGCAGGGTCTGACTGTCAGATTCCGAGAGCGCCGCCGTCGGCTCATCAAGGATCAAGAGCCGCACCTCCTTGGATAAGGCTTTTGCGATCTCGACAAGTTGCTGTTTGCCGACACCAATTCGGTCCACCGGCGTTTGTGGCGCATCGCTTAAACCGACCTTTTTCAGAAGGTCACCTGCACGCCGGTTCGTCTCTTGCCATGATATAATGCCAGAGGTGGCGCGTTCATTGCCAAGGAAAATGTTTTCCGCAATGGACAGCAGGGGGATCAGCGCAAGTTCCTGATGAATGATGATGATCCCGTGGCGTTCGCTGTCACTGATGCCGCCAAAGGTCATATTTTCGCCGTCATAGACGATTTCGCCCTGATAGTCCCCATGAGGATAAACGCCGGACAGCACCTTCATCAAGGTGGATTTGCCCGCGCCGTTTTCCCCGACGAGCGCATGAATCTCGCCCTCTTTGACAGAAAAAGAGACGTTATCGAGCGCGCGGACTCCGGGGAAGGTTTTCGTGATTTCACGCATTTCAAGAAGCGTCGTCATATGGTGCAGCCCTCGAAAAAACGGGGCGCGCCTGACGGCGCACCCCGGGGAGTATCATTTGATCTGATCTGCCGTGTAATAGCCCGACCCAATCAGAATTTCTTCCCAGTTGCTTGCATCGACGGACACCGGTTCAAGCAGATAAGACGGCACAACCAGCACACCGTTATCATAGGTTTCGGTGTCGTTGATTTCTGGCTCGCCACCCTGCAGCAAGGCCTCGACCATGCCGACAGTGACACGGGCCAACTCGCGGGTGTCCTTGAAGACTGTCGAATACTGCTCCCCGGCGAGGATCGATTTGACCGAAGGAACCTCGGCATCCTGACCGGAAACGATCGGCATCTCTGTACCGCCAGAGCCATAGCCGACACCCTTGAGGGACGACAGAATGCCGATGGACAATCCGTCATAGGGTGACAGAACACCATGGACCTGAGCATCCGTGTAGTGGGCCGAAAGCAGGTTATCCATACGCGCCTGCGCCACCGCGCCATCCCACCGCAGCGTGCCGACGGTATCCATGCCCATCTGGCCAGAGCTTACATTGATTTTGCCGCTATCGATCAAGGGCTGCAGCACGCTCATCGCGCCATTGTAAAAGAAATAGGCATTGTTGTCGTCGGGCGAGCCGCCGAACAGTTCGACATTCCAAGGTGAAACATCTGGAAAGCGCTGTTCGAGTCCGCCAACAAGAGAGCTTGCCTGCTGAACGCCGACCTTGAAGTTGTCAAACGTCGCGTAGTAATTGACGTCACCGCTGTCGCGTATCAGGCGGTCGTAGGCAATCACCGGAATGTCCAGAGCTGCCGCATTGGCTAGTGCGTTTGATAGTGTCGTGCCATCAATCGCCGCGATCACCAAGGCGTCCACTTCTTTGGTGATCATGTTCTCGATCTGGGCAAGCTGGTTCGGGATGTCATCTTCTGCATATTGCAGGTCGACTGCGTAGCCTGCGGCTTCAAACTGCTTGACCATGGACTCGCCGTCTGAAATCCACCGCGCGGAAGATTTGGTCGGCATAGCGATACCGACTGTTCCTTTGTCTTGGGCAATAACCGGAGCGGCCAGTAGTCCAAGCGAGATCGCAAGGGCAGAGAGCCCTTTTACATAAGTTTTCATGAATATCCTCCCATTGGTGTCAAGCGTTAACGCCGTTCAAAAGCGGCCTTGAGTTGGCCGAGTGGAGATCACAGTCTAACCAAATTGCATAACAATCAAATTACATCTAAGGTCATTAACATACCAATTTTGACATGTGGTGCTTGTGAAACTTGACGTCCAGAACCTAAACCTGCGGCATCTGCGACTGGTACACGCCATCGCGGACACAGGGCAGCTTTCTGTCGCGGCCAATCAACTGGCAATTTCGCAACCTGCTGCATCGCGCACGCTTGCGGAGATTGAGCGGTTGGTTGGAGAACCGTTGTTTGTTCGCAATCCAAAAGGAATGATCGCTACTGAAATCGGCCGCGTTTTCTGTCGTCATGCCGATGCAATTGTCGGACAGTTGGGCTCGACCGTCTCTGATCTGAACGCTTATCAAGCCGGGCAGGCGGGGACGATCAGGATAGGTGCAGTAACTGGCCCAGCCGTTGGATATGTGGTGCCCACAGTTCAGGCCCTGAAAAAGGAGGCGCCGCTCGCTGAAGTCAGTATTGATGTTGCACCTAGTATGGAGCTTTTGGACGGTCTGCTGCGCGATGCCTATGATATCGTTCTGGCACGCATTCCGTCGCACATAAACGCAAACCGACTGGAAATCAGCCGCGGTCGCGTTGAAGAAGTGCGCGTGTTGGCGCGTGCCGGGCACCCTCTGGAAAACGACGGTGGCCTTGGGTTCAAGGATCTGGTCGATCAAGCTTGGATCATCCAAGGCGCTGGCATGCCAATCCGGGATGCGATTGAACAGGCCTTCGTTAATCGCAACCTATCCGCGCCGCTGGACGTAATCGACACTGCATCGCTTGTTTTCACCGTCGGCTATTTGTTGAAAAGCGACACCCTTGCGGCTGTCACAGCGGAAGTGGCAAATCTCTTACTGTCCACACGTCCGGATGGGCTCATAGAAATAAAGTTGAAAGAAGAACTTATACTGTCACCGTACCACCTGATCCGGCGAAACGGTCATGCCATGTCACCCATTTGCGATCGTTTGCATCGTCTTCTGACAAAGGAACTGGCGATCTGAGGTGCGGATGACGGTTGCCCAAAGTCGTTTTAATGCAGTGGTGAAGGGAGCCAATTATTCTTGTCAGGTAACCTCGCTTGAGCAGGGCGGGGTATGGTTGGGGCAACCGATCAGGCTTTCTAGTAAAACAAATTGAAACTGAGGAACTTACGTCGACATGCCGTCACGCGCGCGCTGGCGGAGGCTTGTGCCGCCATATTTTTGATCCGGCTGAAATCCGCACCTTTGACCTCTGGTTGGTGAAGAGTAATCTGCTGGCAGTTGTTCGTGGGGATAGCGCGAGGATGTTCTGCCATTTTCTTGCTTGGACGCCTTGGTTTGAATGCGCGTCCCAAGGAACACGAAGACACGCCAAGGCCTCTGATGCCAATCTCCCAAATCGGGCGCAGCGCTAGGAGGCGGTTTTTTCGATTTGTGAACACAGCACATAATGACTGCCTTAGAGCAGGGCCCGAAATCGACATTCGAAGCAAGCGAAACCAATTCGACTGGTTGGGTTGCACGCGGACTTTCAAACGCGATGGAAGCCGCTTACCGTCGCTCGCGGTGTCCGGCAGAATGCTGGCAGTTGTTCTTCTGACAGACGGCACGCAAATTGCCGTCACCGGTTGGGCAATTTTTGCGCTGCTTATGATCAGCGTTCTAGTCGCCGCCTGCCTGTATATGTTGCTTGCCGATCAGAGACTGGTGTGCAGCCAAAGAGGAAAAGAAACTATCGATCAATTTTAATGCTTCGGCTGCGTGGGCTTTTGATCGGATCGCGATGTTCACGAACACCGTTGTCGGGGCTGCGGTGTTCAACGGCGTGCGCCGGCGCAAGAGGATGTCGTCCACGGCCGAGAACATCCAGCCCGGCGCAAACCGGATGACTGAGGAATAAAGGGCCGACTATCAGGCCGCCAAGCCTGGAACCTTCATCACATGGTATGACCGCGACGTATAAAAACCGACGGACCTCGCTCTGCCCCCATGGGCGCGTGATCCGCTGGAGCGTTGCAGATAGAACACCGCCGCCCAACCAGCACTTTCTTGTGCAATTGGAAATGCGCGGCAATCCACGCTACCGGCATCTCGGATTTGGCTGTCTTGATGACGTGCCTGTCCCGGATGTGAACGCCAGAACAGGGGCGCGGCAGGTCCATTATTTCTATGTGGTCGAAATGGGTGCTCAACATACTGACAATATTTGAAAAAAAACTATTCGCCGTGCCTGCCTTTTGAACTGTTTGCGTCGTGCCGGGTATTCTGCGCGGCACATAATGCAGGGGGCGCGGCTCGCCGTCTGGTACGGGCGTCCGCCGGTCTGCCTCCTTCTTCCGAGGGGCACCATGGCAGGCCGTGCAGGTTTGGTTTTGGATAGCTCCGCCGCATGCCCGTTTCGGCGACTACGGTCGGTCTTGAGTGGGGCTTGGCCTCGGGCGAAAGCGCAACCCTGCCGCCCCAGTACGATCCAGCCATATTGTCATTGAACAGGCACTGCCCGCAGCCCCGTCTGTGCGCTTTCGGTTGTGCTTTGGTCTGGGTTTGGTGGCGCCCATCTGCGCAGGCGGAGCGCGTTGGCAAGCACGAAAACCGAACTGAGAGCCATTGCTCCCGCCGCGAACATAGGAGACAGCAGGATGCCGAATGCCGGGTACAGCGCGCCCGCAGCGACTGGCAACAACGCGGTGTTATAGGCAAAGGCCCAGAACAGGTTTTGCCGGATGTTGCGGATCGTGGCCGCCGAAAATGCGATGGCCTTGACCACGCCGCCAAGCGCGCCCGACATCAGCACCACATCCGCCGCTTCGATGGCGACATCGGTGCCGGTGCCGATCGCCAACCCCACGTCGGCCTCCGCCAGTGCGGGCGCGTCATTGATGCCATCGCCGACAAAGGCCAAACGCCCGTGGCGTGATTTCAGGGCACGTATGGCCGCAACCTTGCCTTCGGGCAGCACGTCGGCGACGACCTCGTCAATGCCGAGCCGCCGTGCGATGGCGTCGGCTGTGTGCTGGTTGTCACCGGTGATCATGGCCACTTTCAGCCCCAGCGCATGGAGCGCGGCGATGGCTGCCGGGGTGGTGTCCTTGATCGGATCAGAGACGGCGATGATCGCCGCGAGACGGCCGTCGATGGCGGCGTAGAATGGCGACTTTCCATCCGCCGCCAGCCGCTCCGCCGCTTCAGCAAACTGCGCCACGCAATGGCCAAGCTGCGCCATATAGCGCGCGGCACCGATCTCGACTGGCGTGCCACTGGCGCGGGCGCTGACGCCCATGCCGGTGAGGCTTTGGAACCCGGACACCTCAGGCAGGTCGCAGCCCTCGCTGTCAGCTGCCGCGACAATGGCGCGTGCGATGGGATGTTCGGATTTCGCCTCCACAGCGGCAATCCGCGCCAGCACCTGCCTGCGCTCAAAGCCTTCTGCCACATGCAGGTCCGTCATCCGCGGGGCGCCTTCGGTCAATGTGCCGGTCTTGTCAAAGCCGACAACCTGCACATCCGACAGCGCCTGCAAGGCTTCGCCCTTGCGAAACAGAACGCCCATCTCCGCCCCGCGCCCCGTGCCAACCATGATCGAGGTCGGCGTCGCCAACCCCATGGCGCAGGGACAGGCGATGATCAGAACCGCCACCGCGTTGATCAAGCCAAAGCTCAGCGCAGGTTCAGGGCCAAAGAGCAGCCAGACACCAAAAGTCAGGACCGCGAGGGCAATCACAGCCGGGACGAAATACATCGTCACCTTGTCAACCAGCGCCTGTATCGGCAGTTTGCCGTCCTGTGCGTCTTCGACCATGCGAATGATCTGGGCAAGCATCGTGTCGCGGCCCACAGCTGTCGCCCGGAACACGAAATGCCCGGTTTGGTTGATCGTGCCGCCAACAACATGTGCGCCTGCCGCTTTGGCGACGGGCACGGGTTCGCCGGTGATCATGCTTTCATCGACATAGCTGCTGCCCTCCAGCACCGCGCCGTCCACAGGCAGTCGCGCCCCCGGCTGCACCTCGATAACATCGCCGATGACGACCTGCGCGACGTCTATATCCAGCGTTTCGGTGCCGCGGCGGACACGCGCCGTTTTCGGGGCGAGCCGTACGAGCCGCTGGATGGCCTGCGACGTGCGTCCCTTGGCCCGCGCCTCCATCCATCGCCCCACGAGGATCAGCGTTACGATCACCGCAGCCGCTTCGAAATAGACGTGCACCGTGCCAGCCGGCAAAAGACCCGGCGCAAAGGTGGCGATTACGGAAAACAGGTAGGCTGCAGCCGTGCCCACTGCCACAAGGCTGTTCATGTCCGGCGCCCCTTTGATCAGCGCGGGCAGGCCGTGGATGTAAAACCCGCGCCCCGGACCCAAAAGCACGGCGGTGGTCAGCGCGAACTGGATCAGCCAACTGGCCTGCATTCCGATGCTGGTCATGATCAGATGGTGCATGCCGGGCACCAGATGGCTGCCCATTTCCAGCACAAAGACCGGCACTGTGAGCAGAGCGGCCAGAGCCACGCGCCCTCTCAGGCTGCGGGCTTCTTCATCTCGCTTGGCGACCTGATCGACGGGTGGCGTTTCGCGGCTCAGCGCGTGGGCGGTCTTGCCGGTGCGCGCGACCGCTTCGATGAGAGCTTGCACAGGTGCCGCCCCGGTAACAACCGCGCGTTCTGTCGCCAGGTTCACATGCGCCGCCGTGACGCCCGGCACCGCCAGAAGTGCGCGCTCAACACCGCCCACGCAGCTTGCGCATTTCATACCGTCAATGCTAAGCGTCAGGGCGCGGCTGGGCACCTGATAGCCCAAGTTCTCGATGGCTTTTACCAGCGCACTTGGATCCACCGCATCATCAAACCGCACGTCCGCGCGCTCAGCGGCCAGGTTCACGCTGGCTGCCGACACACCGCGAACCGCCTTAAGCGCGCGCTCAACGCGACCCACGCATGAGGCGCAGCTCATGCCTTGGATGGGCAGTGTCAGCGACTGCGCAGCTCCGGGCTCGGCCTTCACTGTGGGTCTCCTTCTTTTCATTGAATATTCTGCTCGACCCATAGATAGGGCTTCCAGTTGCTGGAGGGTCAAGGGCAAATATGCTATTGACTCTCCAGTAGCTGGAAGCCGTACACCAATGCTCAGGAGGTGCCTTGCACATGAATATCGGAGACGTGTCGCGCGTCAGTGGATTGCCGACAAAGACCATCAGATACTACGAAGACATCGGCCTTGTGAACCCAGCGCGCGGGGCCAACGGATATCGCGATTTCAGCGAGCAGGACGGGCACAAGCTCGCCTTTCTTGGCCGGTCCCGCTCGCTCGGTTTCTCGATCGAGGAATGCCGAACCCTTCTGTCGCTTTATGAAGACCGCGATCGCGCCAGCGCCGACGTAAAGGATGTTGCTGCCCGGCATCTGGAGCGCATTGCGCAAAAGATCGAAGAACTCGAGGCGATGAAATCCACGCTGGAAACGCTTGTCACGCGCTGTCACGGTGATGACCGCCCCGACTGTCCGATCCTGAACGATCTCGCTGGTGGTGAGGTGGTGACTGCATGATGGTCGCATCCGATACATGTCTTGGCACCGCTTCCCTTTTTACGCCGGAGGGGGAGGCAACGCGTGCCAATAGCCAAGCATTGCGTGCCACCGGTGCAGCACCGGATCTGTCAAGGGAGAGAGCCATGAAATCACCTCTGCGCCTTGCCATCGCAGTACCGTTTTTAAGCGGTGCGGCCTTGGAACATGCCCAGAAGTCAGGGACCACTCCTGCGGACGGGGCGCAGATGGCCCGATGCGCATCACCATGGTGCGGTGCTGGTGCACGCGTCTTTGCGCCCGTTGAGTGATGGCGGGCGCAAAACAGTGACGCTCACCACCGTGACGTCACCGCCGCGCAAAAGCCCCGGCGCATCGACACCACCTATTTTGCCACCCCTGGGGGCGGCACGTCACACATCAGGAGACGCGTCATGACAGGGTTCACCCGCAGGCAGTTTCATCAATCGGTTCTAAGTGCCGCCGCGGCAGCAGCACTGCCGAGCGTCGCAGGGGCTGAGACTGCGCCGCTGCTCCGTGCGCGGACAGGCAGCGCGCGGCTTGCGCCTGCTGAATATCCGGAAACGCGGATATGGGGTTATGACGGCACCGTGCCGGGGCCGATCCTGCGCGCCCAACAGGGACAGCGCATCAGCAGGGTCTTTCAAAATGACCTCTCTCAGGCGTCATCCGTGCACTGGCACGGCATCCGGATCGACAACGCCATGGATGGGGTGCCGGGCATGACGCAAGCGGCGGTGGAACCGGGCGCGACGTTTCTGTATGATTTCGTGCTGCCGGACGCGGGCACCTATTGGTATCACCCGCATAACCGCACCTATGAGCAGATGGCCCGCGGCCTTTATGGCGCGCTGATCGTGGATGAGGCGACAGGCGCGCCCGAGGTCGATCTGGACGAGGTGCTGCTGCTGGATGATTGGCGTCTGAGTGATGACGCCCAGATCGCCGAAGGGTTCGGTAACATGCGTGACTGGTCCCATGCGGGCCGGATCGGCAACTGGATCACGGTGAACGGCGATGGTGGCTGGTCGCGCGCAGTGCCGCGTCTTGCCCGGATGCGGCTGCGTCTTGTCAACACGGCCAATGCGCGGATATTCACGCTGGCGGCGCGCGGTCTTGAGGGCTGGGTGGTCGCACTGGACGGGATGCCGCTTGAGGCTCCGCAGCCGCTGGCTGAACTCACCCTTGCCCCGGCACAGCGCGCCGACATCATCGTTGATGTGGTGGCTGGTGAGGGGGAAGAAGCCTTTCTCGTCAGTTTTGAGCGCGATGGCGGCTATGCCATCGCGGGTTTCCGGGTCACCCGTGCTGCGCGGGAAACCCGCATGACCGCCCCTGATGCCTTACCCCCAAACCCGGTGCCTGCACTCGGCCCGCTGGAGAGCGCGCGGCGCGCTGATTTGCTGATGGAGGGCGGGGCCATGGGCGGCATGGCGGGCGCGATGATGGGCGGTCAAATGATGGAGATGCGCGAGATGATCGCTGCCGGAAAGGTCTGGGCGTTTAACGGCATGGCCGATATGGGTGACACCCCCCTGATCGAGGCAAACCGTGGTGAGACGGTGCGGATTGCGATGACCAACGACACCCGCTGGCAGCATGGGATTCATCTGCACGGGCATCATTTCAGGCAGATTGGCCGCGATGGCGCTTTGGGTCCGCTTCGGGATACGTTGCTGATGAACCGGGGCGAGACGGCGGAAATCGCGTTTGTCGCGGACAATCCAGGCGATTGGCTGCTGCATTGCCATATGCTGGAGCATTCCGCGGGCGGGATGATGACCTGGCTGCGTGTCCTGTGACGCGCCATCTGACAAACTTACCTATCAGGAGATATAAAATGAACCGCAGACGCTTTATCTTTTCCAGTCTCGCCTCCGGCCTTGGGGCCGGGATGCTCGCCTCTCCGGCACGTGCGATGTCGGCCCGGATTGAGGTTTTCAAATCACCGACCTGTGGATGTTGCACCGCCTGGGTCGAGCATATGACCCAAGCAGGGTTTGAGGTTGAGACCCGTGATGTCGATCAGGAAACGCTCTGGTCGATGAAGGCCCGCGCAGGTGTCACACCGGAGCTGAGTTCCTGCCACACGGCCTTTATCGCGGGCTATTTCATCGAGGGCCATGTGCCGGGCACTGACGTTCAACGGATGTTGTCACAGCGCCCCGATGCGCTTGGACTGACGGTGCCCGGCATGCCGCTTGGCTCACCGGGGATGGAGATGGGCAACCAGCGCGACGCCTATGACACGCTGCTGGTGCTGCGCAACGGTAGGACCGAGGTCTTTGCGCGCCACGGCTGAGGCGTTGTTTCTGTTCGCAGCGCACAGCGATTGGTCATGTATTGAAAAACGCAACGGACGGGAAAGGGTCATCCGTCCGCTGTTGTTCGGATGACATCGATACCCGCGACTTGGCGAAGAGGTGCACCCCGTAGGTGCATCTCCACAGAAAGCTCAGCCCTCAAGGGTGACAGCTTGCCCGGTTGACGCAGAGCGCTGCGCGGCCATCCCCATGCGCACAGCCCACAGGCCATCGCTAAAGGACACCTCCGTTTTTGTGTTGCTGCCCTGCACAAGCGCCATGAACTTTTGATGCTGAAAATAGGTGGCCCCATTGTGATCCCCCGCTTTGAGCAGCACCGGATCGACAGGTATTTCATGCACTTTGATCTGTTTTGACAGGCGGGGGCTGATTTCGATCAGGGGGACGGGGGGCGCGCCCAGATCACCGGGCCAGAAACGCGTCGGCCCTGGCACGAAAGCTTCGATTTTCCCGTCCGGCCCGACGGCTGAAATGGTTTCCTGATATCTCGCGCCATCCGCAAACATACAGAGTTCCAGCATCGCCCGTGCGCCGCCATCGAAGTCGACAATGACATATCCATTGTCAATAATGTCGGGGGTTTTGCCGTCATAGTGCTCGTCCAGATGGTTTACGGATTGCGCAGCACTTGCCATGACGCGCACGGGATTGCGCCGCAAGATCAACCGCATCAGATCAAAGAAATGGCAGCACTTTTCTACGAATGTGCCGCCCGTGTTGGCATTGAACCGGTTCCAGTCGCCCACCTTTTGCAGAAAGGGAAACCGGTGTTCGCGCAGGCTCAGCATCTTTATGCCACCGGTCACGGTCTCGGCACGCTCCAGCAAACGTGCGATCGGCGGCATGTAGCGATACTCCATCGCGACCCAGATGGGGGCTGGGTAACGTTCTGCCGTTTGCGTCAGCCGCGCGATATCGGTGGGGTCAGTCAGCAGGGGTTTTTCAACAAGAAGGGGCAGGGGGCGCATGGCGGCGATTTCGACGATCTGATCGGCGTGGCAGTAATTGGGGCTTGCAATAACGAGGCAGTCAATATCGGCTGACCCCAGCATGGCGTTGACGGACGGAAAAAAGGCAGCCTGCGGTTCGATGTCTTTGGCCGTTTGGCGCATTGCTGCATCTGGTTCAAAAATCGCGCTGACGCATGCGCCGTTTAACAGAGCGATATTTCGCAGGTGTTCCTGTCCCATCATGCCGCAGCCAATGATGCCGTATCTTACCAATTGGGTCATCGGGCATTTCCTTATTTCAAGCGCTGCACATATACAGCGCGGTCCGGGTCAAACCATATGCGCGAGAATTCGACCGGTTTGTGTTCATCCGACCAGCCAAAACGCTCGATATATCCGCAGGCATGATCCATGCGGGCAAAATCGCAAGGTGTCCAATTCGGAAAACTGCCAATTGATACCCGGTCTTCGGCGCGGGTTATCCATAGATTGAGCTGTTTCAAGTAGGTTTGATACAGGGAATCAGAAACTGCATTCGCGTTCAATGTACCAACCGCCGCATCCAGCCAGATCTCTTCGACGGCGATTGCGATGTCGTTCAGGAAGCGCAGACGTCTGATGCGCGTGGCCTTTTCCGAACGCCCAAACCGGGGCAGAGTGGTGGGTTTTTCCATGACCGCCATTGATAGTACGCGCGCAGTTGGCAGCCCGCCGCCGGCCGGCAGTTCCAGACGAAACATGGCATATACACCGCATGGATTGTGGCCTTTGCGGATGTAGTTGCCAGACCCCTGAACGCGTTCCAACAATCCTTTGTCATGCAGTTCCGCGAGCGCCTTGCGCAGCGTGCCGATGGAGACGCCATAGCTGCGCGCCATTTCGCGTTCGGGGGGCAGGCGTTCTGCGTCCAGCAAACGACCAGCATCAATCTCGCGAATAATGAGTTCGCTAAGCTGGATGTATTTGGGCAAAGCGCCGCGCGTATCGCTTGGGTTTTTCAAACGGACCACTGGGGTGAGTTAAAATTGATATATGATTGATCTACATATTTTGCAGTGCTATTCAAGGAAAATACGACACGCTTCAGAGAGTGCAAAGATGACCGTTGTACCGATAACATCCGCCGACCTGATGGCTGCAGAAGTGTCGTGGTTCTCCGCACTTTGCTCGGATGATTATCAGTTTCTGGGTGTGCCGGACGGCGATTTGCGCTCCAGCTGGGCGCATTGTTCGGACATCGTCAAGACAGCAGAGGCGCAGGGGTTTCGCAACATCCTGTGCCCCTCCTCCTATCAGGTCGGTCAGGACACGCTGAGCTTTGTGGCCGGATGCGCGCCGATCACCCAAAACATCAATCTGCTGGCGGCGGTGCGCTGTGGCGAGATGCAGCCGATCATGCTCGCGCGCACCCTCGCCACGCTTGACCACATGCTGAAGGGCCGCTTGACGGTCAATATCATCTCATCTGACTTTCCGGGCCAGAAAGAACCCAGCTCCTATCGCTATCAAAGATCGCGTGAGGTCGTGCAGATCCTCAAACAGGCCTGGATCCGGGATCAGATTGACCATGCCGGTGAAGTCTACAATTTTTCTGGCCTGACCACCGATCCGGTCAAACCCTATCAGACGGGCGGGCCGCTCTTGTATTTCGGGGGCTATTCCCCGGATGCGCTGGATTTATGCGCTGAATATTGCGACGTCTACCTGATGTGGCCGGAGCCGAAAGATGCTCTGGCAGACAGAATGCGGGCGGTGCATGATCGCGCGGCCGCGCGGGGCAGGACGCTGGATTACGGGTTGCGGGTACATGTGATCGTGCGCGACACGCAAGCCGAAGCGCAGGAATATGCCGAATACATCGTGTCAAAGCTTGACGATGAACAGGGGCGCAAAATACGCGAACGGGCTTTGGATGCAGCGTCACTGGGCGTCGCGCATCAATCAAAGAACCGCGATATCGCAGACGATTACGGCTATATCGAGCCGCATCTGTGGACTGGGATCGGGCGCGCGCGGTCCGGATGTGGCGCCGCTTTGGTTGGTTCGGCCGATCAGGTGCTCAGCGAGATTGAATCCTACCGCAAAATGGGCATGCGGGCATTCATCTTTTCGGGCTATCCGCATATTGATGAGGCAGAACACTTTGGCCGGCTCGTGCTGCCTGAGCTGGAAACATGTTCGTTGCCGCATGCCTATGGTCGGGTGCCTGACACATGCCCCGCAACGCCGCTTGGAACAGGAGAACGCCGCTGATGGAACGGGTAAATCTGTCCGCTGATGTCGACGTCAGCCGGATCATTTATGGCATGTGGCGTCTGGCCGATGACAGCGATACATCACCGGCGCATGTGCGGGCCAAGATCGACGCTTGTCTTGCGCAGGGCATTACCACTCTGGATCAGGCCGATATCTATGGCGGATATGCAGCGGAGGCGGTTCTTGGGGCCGCATTTCAGCAAAGCCCAGGTTTGCGCGACACGCTGGAGGTTGTAACCAAATGCGATATCGTCGCGCCGGTGGGCAGATACGCTGACGCCCGGGTCAAGTATTACGATACATCCGCGGCCCATATCACGGCATCGGTGGAGGCATCGCTGTCCAACATGCGCATTGAACAGATCGATGTTTTACTGATCCACCGCCCGGACCCGATGATGGATGCGCGCGAAACGGGCGGGGCCCTTGATGCGTTGATTGACAGTGGCAAGATCAAAGCGGCGGGCGTGTCGAATTTCAAACCCTGGGATTGGGATTTGCTGCAGGTGCATATGAAACATCCCCTTGTGACCAATCAACTCGAACTCAGCCTTGCGGCGCGCGACAGTTTCACCAACGGGGATCTGTCGCATGCGCAACAACACGCCGTACGTCCGATGGCATGGTCGCCCTTGGGCGGTGGCAGCCTGATGACACAGCAGACCAAGCCAGCCATCACGCTGGATAAAGTCGCACAGGCGCAAGGCGTTGATCGCGCAGCGGTCGCAATTGCATGGCTGCTGGCGCATCCATCGGGGATTTTGCCGGTGATGGGCACCAACACACTGTCGCGCATTGCGACCTTCAGTGATGCAACGAAGGTTGAGATGGATCGCCAGACGTGGTTTGAGCTTTTTGAAGCCGCGAACGGGCATGAGGTGCCTTGATGCCGGATGGAACCAGTCAAGGAACGGCAATGCTGCACTTCGACCCTACAGACGACAATCACCGCATGTTCCGTGACGCGCTGGGACGCTTTTCGTCAGGTGTGACAATCGTGACGGCCAATACGCCAGAGGGCCCGGTGGGCATGACGGCCAATTCCTTTACCAGCGTCTCCATGGAGCCGCCGCTGGTGTTGTGGTGCCCGGCGAAATCATCCAGCCGCTATGCGCTGTTTGCTGATGCCACTGATTTTGCCATTCATGTGCTTGAGGCCAAGCAAAAAGAACTGGCGCTTGCGTTTGCGCGCTCGGGCACGGCATTTGACGCCGTTGATACCGCCCGCAGCGACCGGGGTGTCCCGGTTTTTGATAGCTGTCTGGCGCGGTTTGAATGCGAAACTTATGGTTTCCACGATGCAGGCGATCATTCGATCATGGTGGGTTTGGTACGCCACGCGGCCTTCAGGCAGGGCGCCCCACTGATATTTTCGCAAGGCACGTTCGGACGATTTGACAAAGAGGTTGAAAAAGCCAACGTATAAAAACTGCGGGGACACCCGCGCGCGACCGGCAGAATGTCGGTTGCAGGGAGGAGGCCCATTCATGGGGGCACTGCTGCTGGTGCTTGCACCGCTTCGGATGATCAACGAAAGCGTGTTGGCCATTGGCCGGGCGATCGGAATTTTCGCCGTCGCAGCGATGGTCATCGCGATTCTGGTGCAGGTGTTTTTTCGGTATGTTCTCAATAGTGCCCTGCCTTGGCCAGACGAGGCGGCGCGTTTTTGCATGTTATGGATGACAGGTCTTATGGCGCCCACCGCATTCCGCCGGGGTGGGTTTGTGGCGATTGACACGCTGGTAATTCTTTTGCCCAAACTGTTGGGCAGCCTTCTGGCGCTCTTCCTGCTGTTTGTCAGCCTTGCCGTGCTTGTCGTGGCCGTGCAGATCGGGTGGTCCGAAGTGACGGGTTTTGCAGGACGGTTCGCAACTGCGTCCCTTTATGTTCCAACTGATTTGAGCTTGGAAAACTGGTTCCGGGTGCCTCGCAGTTGGATGATGGCCTCTTTGGTGGTCGGACTGATCATGCTGATATCTGTCAACGTGGAACTGATCCTGCGCGCAATTGTCAGAATGCTGGGCGGGGCTGACAGGTTGCCGGCAATCCCGCTCGATGAAAAGATAGGGGCGGAATAGATGCTGGTCTGGTTTCTGCCACTCTTTTTACTGTTCCTGCTCATCGGGTTGCCGGTCTTTTTTGGCCTGCTCGCAGCACCGGGTCTGTTGCTTTACCTGAATGGGCAGGAAAAGGACATCACACTGCTTTATCGCAATGTTTATAACGGGATGGACAGCTTTCCGCTCATGGCGATCCCCTTCTTCATGCTGGCCGGAGAGTTGATGAATCGGGGCGGGATCACCATGCGTCTGGTTGAATTCAGTCAGGCCATGATGGGGCATTTTCGCGGCGGGTTGGCGCATGTGAATATCCTGTCCTCCATGCTGTTCGCCGGGCTTTCGGGGTCTGCAGTGGCCGATACATCCGCACTGGGATCGATGTTGATCCCCGCGATGGAAAAACAGGGCTATAGCCGCAAATTCGCCGCGGCGATTACAGCGGCAAGTTCCGTGATCGGGCCGATCATCCCACCATCGGGCATCATGATCATCTATGCCTATGTGATGGGCGAAAGCGTTGCCGCCCTGTTTCTTGCAGGCATCGTACCGGGGGTGATGGTGGGCCTTGGGCTGATGTTCATGGTCAAGATCATGGCGGACAAATATGATTTTCCCGTCGCCACCAAAAAACACACATGGGGCGAACGCGGGCAGGCCAGCCTCAAGGCGTTTTTCCCCTTGCTGACCCCGGTGATCATTCTGGGCGGTATTCTGGCAGGCGTCTTTACCCCGACCGAAGCGGCGGCGGTGGCCGTGGCCTACGCGCTTTTCATCGGCCTGTTCGTGATGCGCAGCCTCAAGCTGAGTGAGTTGCCGGATGTGCTGGGCCGCGCGGGGCTCACATCGGCGGTTGTGCTGTTGCTAGTCGGTGCCGCGATGGCGTTCAAAACAGTTGTCAGCCTCAGTCACGCGCCCGAAGCCATGGCCGAATTTGTATTGGCGCTGACGTCCAACCCGCTGATCTTGCTGTTTTTGATCAACCTTTTGCTTTTTGCGGTTGGGATGTTCTTGGATGCGGGGCCTGCGATTATCATCCTTGGGCCAATTCTGGGGCCAATTTTTGTCAGCCTCGGCGTGGACCCGATCCATTTTGCCATCATCATGAGTGTGAACCTGACCGTCGGACTGGCCACACCGCCGATGGGGCTGGTGTTGTTTGTCGCCTCCTCGGTTTCAGGCGAGCGGGTCGAGGCGATTTCAAAGGCGATCCTGCCGTTTCTGGCGGTCGAAATCGTGGTGATTTTCCTGATCACCTACATACCGGCAATTTCCATGACCATCCCGCGACTGACGGGCTTTGCCAACTGACACATCATCCAACTGGGAGGAATAAATGATAAAACAAACCCTGAAATGCGCGCTCCTTGCGGCTTTACTCGCCGGGACGGCGATTGCGGCACAGGCGCAGGAATATACGATCCGCGCCACGGCCAATTCCAACGAAAACGATGAAGACTACGACGGTCTTGTCGTGTTCAAGAACTATGTGGAATCCGCGTCAAACGGCGCCATCGCGGTTGAACTTTTCATCGGCACGCAGCTCTGCAGCAATGGGGCTGAATGTCTGCAAGGCGTGGCGGATGGCACGATTGACGTTTATGTCTCCACATCCGGCGGCGCGTCGGGCATCTTCCCTTACGTGCAAGTGCTTGATCTGCCCTATCTGATGGCGGACGACCGCATTGCCGAACATGTGCTGTCGGGTGATTTTACCCGTACTATGCGGGCGATGGCGCTGGAGGATTCAGGCGACATGATCCGCCTGATGACGATTGGAAACACCGGCGGGTGGCGTAACTTTGCCAACACCAAACGCCGCATCGCTGAGCCCTCTGATATGGAAGGTTTGAAAATCCGTACGGTTGTCGCGGATTTGCCGCAGGAGTTGGTCAAAGCGCTGGGTGCGGCCCCGACACCGATCCCATGGCCTGAGCTTTTCACGTCCTTTCAGACCGGCGTGGTTGAGGGGTCCAAGAACGGCATCACGGATATCATGGGCATGAAATTTCCGGACGCCGGGCTAAAATATGTCACGCTGGATGGGCATGCCTACATGGGCGCGCTGTGGTGGATGAACAACGCGAAATTCACCGGCATGCCTGAGGATATGCGCCGGGTGGTCGTGGATGGGTTTTATGCGCTGCAGCAGGCGACTTTTGCCTCGCCCAAGCGTAAATCGATCGCGGCCTATGAGGAATTCGTGGCCGATGGCGGTGATCTTTACGTGCCCACGCCTGAGCAGAAAGCGGCCTTCAAAGAGGGGGCCGCCCCCGTGTTCGACTGGTTCAAAGCCAATGTGGGGCGCGGGGATGAAATATTCGACGCGCTGACAGAGGCTGTGGCGCAGGCCGAAGCCGAAGTGGGTGCCGCGCGTGCCGCCGATCTGAATTGACCACAACGGGGCGGCCTCCGGGTCGCCCCGATCATCTGAACGGATACATCCACACCTTATAGTCAGCGACGAGAACATGGGCCTTGTTGATTTCTTCCGCCGTCATTTTCTTGGCAACTTCTTCAAGGCTGATTGCCGCGTCAGGGTCCCCGCCGATCGCGGAAAGCGTGTACCACATATAGGCGCGCATAAGGTCCGGTGCGGGCAGGCCGCGGCCCACTTCGTAATACCAGCCGACACCCGATTGCGCACCGGGATGGCCCTTCATGGCCGCGCGCAGATACCATTCAAACGCGCGCTGGTCATCGCGGGGCCGTCCCAGACCCATGGCATAGATGACACCGATCAGTTCCTCCGCTTCGGCATTGCCCGAACGCGCCGCGGGCCAAAGCGCCGCATAGGCCTCGTCAAATCGACCCGCATCCATCAGATCGCGCGCCGCTTCCAATTCCGCCGCGACCGGCGTGGCCAAAAGAGCGAGGGCAAAAGCTATTGTGCGCATGGGGTCGTTTTGTCCTGTTTTGCATCGCTGGCCGCAGCCGCAGATTTACCACCGCCGCTGACGGATGAGGATTTCATCGAATTCGACGTAGCGCAAGCGGCACTGGGGCAAGCGCTGTTTTATGATCCGATCCTGTCGGGCAATCGCAATATCACCTGTGCCCATTGCCATCATCCGGAATTTGGCACGGGCGACGGGCTGTCCCTGGGGATCGGTGAGGGCGGGCAGGGGGTGGGGCCTGATCGCACGCCCGGTGCGGGCGCGGATCGGGTGGCCAAACGCATCCCACGCAATGCGCCGGGCCTGTGGAATCTGGGTGCGCGTGATCTGTACACGATGTTCCATGACGGGCGGCTGAGCCTGTCGGATATCTACGGCAACGGGTTCAATTCACCCGCGCAGGAGTGGTTGCCCGAAGGGTTGAATTCGCTGCTGGCCGCCCAGGCGCTGTTCCCCCTCGTGGCCCAGTTCGAAATGGCGGGTAATCCGGGCGAAAATGACGTAATCGGCGCTGTGCATGACCGCATTGATGCGGCATGGCCGATCCTTGCAAAACGGGTGCGCACGGATGCTGACTATGGCCCGGCCTTCGTGGCGGCCTTTGACGAGATCGACACGGCGCAGCAGGTCAGCATCGTGCACATCGCAAATGCGCTGGCGGCCTTCATGGCGCTGGAATGGCGCAGCACCGACAGCCCATTTGATGCCTATCTTGCCGGGGATGAGGCGGCGTTGAACCGTGGTGAACGGGCGGGGATGGCGTTGTTCTACGGCAAAGCCGCTTGTGCTGACTGCCACGCGGGATCGCTGATGAGTGATCAGAAGTTTCATGCCTTGGGCCTTCCAGCATTCGGGCCGGGGCGCACGCGTGCATTCGATCCTTATGCCCGCGATGTGGGGCGCATGGCCGAAAGCAACCGGTTGCGCGATGCCTATGCCTTTCGCACGCCAATGCTGCGCAATGTGGCTTTGACCGCGCCTTATGGGCACAACGGGGCCTATCCGACGCTCGAAGGCATCATTCGCCATCATCTGGACCCGGTGGCGGCAAGGGCTGCATGGCAGCGCCAGATGGCGCAGCTTCCCGATATTGCGTGGCTGGCGGCAACGGATTTCATTCTGGGCGCTGACGCATTGGAAATGGACCGACAGGAACGGGCAATAGCGGTGACACCCATGCACCTGACGGATGCTGAAATCGCGGAATTGGTCGCCTTCATGCATGCGTTGACCGGGGCAAGCGTCAATACGCCTGCGTTTGGCATACCGCCGGATTTCGTGCCTTAGAGCGTCTGACGAAATACCTGAAACATCGGGTATCAGGTAACGCGTTGAAATCTTTGATTTCAGGCAGCGTTACGTGATTCAGGTTTTTCGCATGACGCTTTTAACGCGCCAGCGCACGGGCAATTGCGTGATAGGATGCCTTGGGCGTGCGCTGCAGCGTGTCAAAATCCACATGCACCAGACCAAAGCGTTTTTCATAGCCCAGCGACCATTCGTAATTGTCCATCAGGGACCAGAACGTATAGCCCGCCAAGGGCACGCCCACCGCGATGGCGCGTTGGGAGGCTGCAAGATGTGCATCCAGATAGTCCATGCGCGCGTCATCGGGGGTGGTGGTGTCATCGGCATTGGCCATGCCGTTTTCCGTTACGTAAAGCGGCAGTGCGCCGGTGTAGTTTTGTTGTAACCACGTCAGAATATGCTCAAGGCCTTCAGGTTTAATCTCCCAACCGATCTGGGTTTTCGGCAGCGGCCCTTCGACCTCGCGCAGCGATGGCCATGGGCCGCTGTCCGCCGCAATGCGTTTGCAGGTGTAATAGTTGACACCGAACCAGTCGAGTTTCTGCCCGATCAGGTCAAAATCATTTTCCCAGCCTTTGGGCATATGGGGCCCGAGCCCTTCGAGCACCTCATCTGGATAGGCCCCCTGAAACAGACCGCCCACGAAAAAGCGGTTGTAAATCGCCTCATAGCGGCGCGCGGCCTCCGACGCCTCGGGCGTGTCAGTTGCGGCTTGTACATATTCAAAATTGCACACAGCGCCGAGGTTGTTCATGCCAATAGCGCGCATGGCCTGAATGCAACGCCCATGCGCGGTCAACACGTGATGCATGGCATGGGCGGTGGCGCGAATATCGCGCAGACCCGGAGCTTGCAGGCCCATGAAATGGGACAGCCATGCAACGCACCATGGCTCGTTGATGGGGGCGGCACTAAAGACGCGATCGCCGATGCGTTCCATCACAATGGTGGCAAAATCGGCAAGCCAATGGGCAATATCGGGATTGCGCCACCCGCCCAGATCCGCCAATGCAGCGGGCAGTTCCCAGTGGTAAAGCGTCGCCATAGGTTTCAGATCACGCGCCAGCATGCCGTCAACAAGGCGGTCGTAGAAATCCAGCCCCTTCTGATTGACCGTGCCACGCCCCTCAGGCAGGACACGCGCCCAGCTTGTGGAAAAGCGATAGGCATCAAGGCCCATCGCCTGCATCAGATCAAGGTCCTCCTCCCAGCGGTTGTAGTGATCGCAGGCGATCTGCCCATGTTCTGCACGCACCACATTGCCCGGCGTTGCGGCGAATGTGTCCCAATGCGTCGGACCAGCGCCCCCGAACCCATGTCCTTCGATCTGATAGCTGGATGTCGCAGCGGCAAACAGAAAATCTGGCGGAAAGGTGGAGCGCGAAAAATCCATGATAACACAGGCCTTTATGCGTGAGGTCCGGGTCCGGTAGAGGCCCCTTGGACAAATTCGGCTTCCCATAGCTCAGATGATGGCGGCGCACCGGGCGTCTTGATACGCTCAAGAAGCAATGTCGCACAGCGCGCGCCGGCCGCGTGCACAGAAGACCGCATCGCCGTGAACTGCGGCGTGCGACCAGCATTGGGCAGATAGGAAATATCGTCATCAAAACAGATCACCGACACATCTTTTCCGATTGTCAGCCCGTGCTCTTCGATGGCGCGTTTCACGCCCAATGCGATGACGATTGAGGAGGCAACAAAAGCCGTGGGTGGGTTCTGGTATGCCAAAACCTCACATGCCGCTGTATATCCATTGGGCTCTGACATATCGCCTGAACGCGTCAGCGCAGGGTCCGCTGGGATGCCCGCATCTGCCAGTGCCGCCTCATAGCCCGCCCGCCTGCGCAGGGCAAAGTCCATTTGCTCGCGCCCGTTGATCAGGCCGATACGGCGGTGGCCCAGGTCAATCAGGCTCTGCGTCGCCGCTTTGATGGCGCGATGGTTGTTGACGTCCAGCCAGGCATAAGGGGTCTCAATCCCGGACGCGCGCCCGTGTACAACAAAGGGGATATTCAACCTGAGCAGACGCGCAATGCGGGGATCGTCACAGGTCGGACCCTGCACGATCACACCATCCACCGCGCCTCTTTCAGCAAAGGCGCTATAGGCGTCCAGTTCATCGTCATCCCGAACAATCGACAGGGTCATCGTGTACCCATGCTCGGCATAGACCAGTCCCGCACCCGCCATGAAATCCGAAAACACCATATTGACCAATTCGCTTTGCTTGGACAGCGGGATCACATGGCCCACCGATTTGGATTTTCCGGTGGCAAGCGTCTGGGCGCGCACATTGGGGCGGTATTGGTACTTTTCCGCAGCTTCGGTGACGCGCTTGCGGGTCGCCTCATTAACTTCGGGGTATCCGTTCAGAGCGCGGCTGACCGTTGTTTGTGACAGTTTCAGTTGTTTTGACAATTCTCTTAGGTTCAAAGTCCCGGCCTGTTGATAGCATAACGTGATGGTATGTTCGATGCGCACATGCATCGAGTCACCGAACAACATGCCATTAGCCGGGCCATTCTCAAAGCGCTTTGAGACGATTCTTGCAGCGCCGACAGAGCAACAATCGAGACCGGTGAAGACACCGGCTCAACGGGAGGACATCACAATGGCACGGTTTTACGCCGGCGCGGCGGCGCTGGCTTTATTCGCAGGTGCGGCATACGCTCAGGGGCAACAGCCTTTTGCCGTAGGTGAGGGCGATTTCAACTGGGACAGCTACGAAGCTTTCGCAGAGAAATACGACCTGAGCGGTCAGACGGTAGAGATCACCGGTGCCTGGACCGGCAATGAAAAGGAAAAGGTCGACGTCGTCTTTTCCTATTTCGAAAGCGCCACAGGGGCGACAGTCACCTATTCCGGCTCAGATAGCTTTGAACAGGACATCGTTATTTCCACCCGTTCCGGTTCTGCGCCGAACCTTGCTGCGTTCCCGCAACCGGGCCTCGCTGCCGATCTGGCAAGCCAGGGCCTTTTAACGCCGCTGCCAGAGGGATCAGCGGATTGGGTTGCTGAGAACTTTGCCGCCGGTCAGTCGTGGGTGGATCTGGGCACCTACGCCAATGATCAGGGTGTTGAGGACATCTATGGCCTGTTCTACCGCGTCGATGTGAAATCGCTGGTCTGGTACTCCCCGATTGCTTTTGACGAGTCCGGTTACGACATTCCCGAAACGATGGAAGAGCTCAAAGACCTCACCGACATGATCGTTGAGGATGGGGGCACACCATGGTGCATCGGTCTGGGTTCAGGTGCTGCGACGGGCTGGCCTGCCACGGATTGGGTTGAAGAGATGATGCTGCGCACGCAGTCCCCCGAGGATTACGATGCATGGGTGTCAAATGAGATGAAGTTTGACGATCCCAAGGTCATCGCAGCCATGGAGGAATTCGGCTATTTCGCGTTGAATGATGACTATGTGGATGGCGGCAGCGAAGCGGTGGCGAACACGGATTTCCGCGACAGCCCGACGGGTCTCTTCTCGATCCCGCCGAAATGCTACATGCACCGTCAGGCGTCTTTCATCCCGGCGTTTTTCCCGGAAGGGACCGAGGCGGGCGAAGATGTCGATTTCTTCTACTTCCCGGCCTATGAGAGCAAAGACCTTGGCAAGCCGGTTCTGGGGGCAGGGGCGCTCTTTGCGATCACCAACCCCTCAGAGGCGACAAACGCGATGATCGAGTTCCTGAAAACGCCGATCAGCCATGAGCTTTGGATGGCGCAGGGCGGATTCCTGACGCCGCACAAGGGCGTGAACCCCGCAACCTATATCGATGACAGCCTGCGGGCGCAGGGTGAAATCCTGCTGGGCGCGACCACCTTCCGGTTTGACGCATCCGACCTGATGCCGGGCGAAATTGGTGCGGGCGCTTTCTGGACGGGCATGGTGGATTACACCACCGGCGCGCCGGCCGCAGAAGTCGCCAAGGGCATTCAGGACCGCTGGGACGCGATCCAGTAGTCACCGCCCAGATCACTCTGTCCGGCAGGAATAGCCTGCCGGACAGATCATATTTCACTCCGGGGAGCGTCTGATATGTCACCACTCGTGCAAGGTATGTTGACCATCTTCATCGGTGTCGGTGGATGTGTCGGATACTTCTATTTTTCGAACCTGATCCTCGACAAAGTGATTTTCCCGGCCAAAGGCGACAATCCCGGGATCAACATCAACCGTGCCAACCTTGTGCGGCCATGGTTGTTTCTGTTTCCGGCGATGGCGGCCTTGGGGCTTTATCTTGTCTATCCGGTGGTCGGTTCATTCTGGCGCTCGCTGTACAACCGGTCAGGCGATGAATTCATCGGCTTTGGCAATTACGCGGTCATGTTCAACGATGACGGTTTTCAGGTGGCACTGTTCAACAACTTCCTTTGGGTTCTGATCGTGCCCGCGGGGGCCACGTTCCTTGGCCTGCTGGTGGCGCAGCTGACGGACCGGCTCAAATGGGGCAACATCGCCAAATCGCTGATCTTTATGCCAATGGCGATTTCATTCGTGGGCGCCTCGCTGATCTGGAAATTCGTCTATGCCAACAACGCGGATATTGGCCTGATCAACGCCATACGTGATATGCTGGGCGCGGAGGAACCGCTGGACGTCTTGCAGGTGTCCTTCTGGAATAACTTCTTTCTGATGGTGATCCTGATCTGGATCCAGACCGGGTTTGCCATGGTCATCCTGTCCGGTGCGTTGCGCGGCATTCCCGAAGAAACGGTTGAGGCCGCAATCATTGATGGCGCCAACCCGTTTCAGGTGTTTTTCAAGATCAAAGTGCCGCAGATCATGGGCACGATTGTCGTGGTCTGGACGACGATCACCATCCTTGTGCTCAAGGTTTTCGATATTGTTTACACCATGACAGGCGGCAATTTCGGCACTGAAATCCTGCCCAGTTACATGATGTCCTATATGTTCCGGGATGACGGGCGCGCCACGGCGGTGGCCTTTGTCATCATGATCATCGTGCTGCCGGTGATGATCTGGAACATCCGTCAAGCCCGTGCGGAGATGAGGTAAGCCATGGATAATATAGCAGGAACGAAGTCTTCGCTCGGGTGGGCCGTCAATATCTCGGTGGTGTTTCTGGTGGTGCTCTGGTTGATCCCTACGGTGGGGCTGCTGGTCTCCTCCTTTCGCGACCGGGATCAGATCACGGCGACGGGCTGGTGGTTGTCCCCCTTCGCGGTGGAGCAGAATTTTCAGGCGCGCATCTCTGCTGAAGAGGCCGTGCGCGACGGTGATTATTTCGTCATTCAGGGCAATATCTTTTCGGGTGGCGAGAATGAGGTGATCCGCTTTGGTGGCACACGTTCGGCCCCGACGGCCTTTGCACCGGGAGAAACCGCCGATCTGCGCCGGGACCGCTCGCTGACTGTCCAAGCAAACGGAGATTTCATCTACAAGAACCCCAATGAAATAACGCGCGATCCAAGCGTTTATTACTCCAGCGCCACGCCGCCGAGTTTTTCATTGGATAACTATCGAACGATCCTGTTTTCCAACAACATGGATGTGGCCTTTATCAACACGTTTACCGTGACAATCCCTGCCACCATCATCCCGATCCTGATTGCGGCCTTTGCGGCTTACGCGCTTGCGTGGATGGATTTCAAGGGACGCGGTTTTCTGATCGCGATGGTCGTGGGGCTGCTTGTCGTGCCTTTGCAACTGGCGCTGGTGCCGCTGTTGCAGTTTCATAACCAGGTCGGCATCGGGCAGAGCTTCCTTGGGATTTGGATGGCACACACGGGCTTCGGCCTGCCGCTCGCGATTTATCTGTTGCGAAACTATATGGTGGGTCTGCCGCGCGATATTATCGAGTCTGCGAAAGTCGATGGCGCGACCGATTTTCAGGTCTTTACCAAGATCGTGCTGCCGCTGAGCTTTCCGGCCCTTGCGTCCTTTGCGATCTTTCAGTTCCTCTGGGTCTGGAATGACCTGCTGGTGGCCAAGGTGTTTTTGCCCTCCAACTCGGAAAGCTGGGTCATGACGGTGAAAATTGCCGATGATCTTCTGGGCTCGCGCGGCGGGGACTGGGGCATTCTGGCGGGGGCGGCGTTTATCTCAATCGCTGTGCCGCTGATCGTATTTTTCACAATGCAACGCTATCTGGTGCGCGGTCTTCTGGCCGGCTCCGTCAAGTAAGAAAGAAACGCTCCATGGCAAAGATGGAACACAATCTGCACCTGAGTGCAGTCGACAAGGACTGGTGGCGGGGTGCTGTCATCTACCAGATTTATCCGCGCAGTTTTCAAGACAGCAACAGCGACGGGATCGGTGATCTGATCGGGATTGCGCAGCGGATGGAATATGTGGCCTCGCTCGGCGTTGATGCAATCTGGATTTCGCCGTTCTTTACCTCGCCGATGAAAGACTTCGGTTATGATGTCAGCGATTACTGCGATGTTGACCCGATGTTTGGCACGCTGGCGGATTTTGATGTGCTGGTTGAAGCGGCGCATCATCACGGGCTGAAGGTGATGATTGATCTGGTGCTCAGCCACACCTCGGACCAGCACCCTTGGTTCATCGAAAGCAAGTCAAGCCGCAGCAATCCCAAAGCGGATTGGTACGTCTGGGCTGACGCCAAACCAGACGGCACACCGCCCAACAACTGGCTGTCGATCTTTGGCGGGCCTGCGTGGCACTGGCATGCGGGACGCCAGCAGTATTATCTGCACAACTTCCTGACCGAACAACCTGACCTGAATTTCCACAACACGGATGTGCAGGACGCGCTTCTGGATGTGACACGGTTCTGGCTGGACCGGGGGGTGGATGGCTTCCGCCTTGATACGATCAACTTTTACTATGCGGATAAAGACCTGCGCGACAATCCTGCCCTGCCGCCCGAGCAGCGCAATGATACCATTGCGCCCTCGGTCAATCCCTACAACCATCAGGAACATCTCTATTCCAAGAACCAGCCTGAGAATATCGCCTTTCTCAAACGCTTCCGGGCGCTGTTGGATGAATACCCTGCAGCGGCCTGCGTCGGCGAAGTGGGCGATGCTCAGCGGGGTCTGGAACTGCTGGGGGCCTATACCTCGGGGCCTGAAATGGTGCATATGTGCTATGCCTTTGAGTTCCTGTCCAAGACCAAACTGGATGCCGCCCGCGTGGCGGAGGTTTTTGCTGAACTGGATGTGGTCGGGCAAGATGGGTGGCCTTGCTGGGCGTTTTCCAACCATGACGTGATGCGCCATTCCACCAGATGGGAATTGCCACCGGCTGCTGAACGGCTGTTCGCGACCCTACTAATGTGTCTGCGCGGGTCGGTGTGTCTGTATCAGGGCGAGGAACTGGGCCTGTCTGAGGCGGATGTCGCTTTTGAGGACCTGCAAGACCCCTATGGCATCACCTTCTGGCCCGACTTCAAGGGCCGGGACGGGTGCCGCACGCCGATGGTCTGGGAAATGTCCAACCAAAACGGCGGCTTCTCCGAAGGCTACCCTTGGCTGCCGGTCAGCCATGAACACCTCAATCATGCCGTGTCGGTGCAGGAGTCCGAACCCGGCTCCTTGCTGCATCACTACCGTAATGCGATTGCCTTTCGCGCCGAACACCCTGCGTTGACCAAAGGGTCACACGGCGGGGTGCATGCCAACGGGGATGTCCTGCACTTTACCCGTGAACATGATGGTCAGACGCTCTATTGCGCGTTCAACATGTCGGACACGCCGTCGTTGCACCAGATGCCCAAAGGCACCTGGCAGGTGATCGGACAGGAATTGGGCAGCGCCAGTGCGTCACCCCAGGGCCATTTGCACTTTGGGCCGTGGCAGGTCTGCCTCGCGAAGAAACAAGACTAACCCGCGTCTTGGGAGGGACGTAAGATATGGCAAATCTCAATCTGACTGACGTTGGCAAGGCCTATGGTGGTACCGTTGAGGTACTCAAGGACATCAATCTGGACATTCAAACAGGGGAGTTGATCGTCTTTGTTGGCCCCTCAGGGTGCGGAAAATCGACATTGCTGCGCATGATCGCCGGGCTCGAAAAGATCACGGCAGGCGAATTGCTGATTGATGGTCAGCGCATGAATGACGTCCCACCAGCGCAGCGGGGCATTGCGATGGTGTTCCAGTCCTACGCGCTTTATCCACATATGACCGTGCGCGATAATATGGCCTTTGCCCTCAAGCTGGCCAAGAAATCTCCCAGCGAGATTGACGCAGCAGTCAGCCGCGCCGCCAAGGTGCTGCAATTGGATGAATACCTTGACCGGTTGCCCAAAGCGCTGTCTGGCGGGCAGCGCCAACGGGTGGCCATCGGGCGCTCGATCGTGCGCGACCCCAAGGTTTATCTCTTTGATGAACCGCTCTCCAACCTGGATGCGTCCTTGCGCGTCGCCACGCGGATCGAAATTGCGCAGCTCAAAGAAAGCATGCCGAATTCGACCATGATCTACGTGACACATGATCAGGTCGAGGCGATGACGCTTGCCACCCGTATCGTGGTGCTGGCCAACAAGGGCATTGCGCAAGTCGGCACACCGCTTGAACTATATGAGCGGCCCGAAAATGAGTTCGTCGCGCAATTCATTGGTTCACCGGCCATGAACTTGCTGCCCGGAGAGATCGTCGAACCTGGTGAGGTCACCAAGGTGCGTGTCGAAACAGGACAGGGCACAATCGTGGCGAATATCCCGACCACCGAAAGCGACCGCGGCGCGCACGTGAACGTCGGCATTCGTCCCGAAGATATGATCGCCACCGATCACGACGATTATGCCTTTGCTGGCAAAGTTGAAATCGTTGAAGCCTTGGGTGAGGTGACGCAGCTTTACTTTGAGAAGAGTGGGGCGGATGAAGCAGCGGTCATAGGCAAACTGCAAGGTATCCATGCGGGCGTAAAAGGGTCACAGATGAAAATGACCGCACATGCCGCAAAAGTACACTTGTTCCAGAATGGCCAGTCACTTCTTTATCGTTAACCTTTGGTGTTTGCGCCATCCCCGTGCAATAATTTGATTGTGACGGGAAATAGGATGTAATTTTCCCCGTTAAATTGTATGCAGCCTGCATTTACTGGTTGTATGGTACGTTTATTTTACGACTTTGTTTCAGGTCCGAGAGGGGATTGGTTTGAGCGATGTTCTTGGGGCTTTGATTATTCTCCTCTGTTTGCTGCAAGCAAAACACATGTTTGCCGATTATTTCCTGCAAACCCGATCAATGCTGGACGGACGGCATATCTATCTGCATGGGGGGCGGTTGTTGCATGCAGGTGTTCATGCTGCGGGCTCTGCTCTGGCCTTTGTTGTTATGGGCGCGCCGCTGGTGCTGGTCCTCTTGATGGCTGTTGGCGAATGGATCGCGCATTTCCACATTGATTGGGCGAAAGGGCGCTACACGGCGACGCGCAAGCTAACGCCTGACGACGCTGCCTATTGGCGGGCAACGGGGGCTGATCAGGCCTTGCATCAGCTGACCTATATCATCATGGTCTGGTGCTGGCTGACCTACGGGATCGGCGCCTAGCCCTCAGGGCGGCCCATTCACGGCAGATAAAAATCCAAAAAAGAGCGTTTTCCGGCGGGGAGACTGTTTGCAGCGCTCTGCGGTTTGACGCTATAAGCCTAGCATCTGGGCGTAACCTGACCCCAACATGTAGATGTCAGATGCGTTTCCAAGGGGGAGCAGAAATAATATGGCGATGTGCAACGCGTCTTGGGGCACTTGGAATATCTATGCGCTCGCGTCGGCACTTTGCATCGGTTTCGGCGGATCTGCCTTAGCGTATGAAGCGACGCTTTCGGGCCCTCTGGACGAAGAGCTTGCCGCTGAGCTGGAAGGTGGCTCGCTCTTGATCGAGCAATCGCTGTTGGAGGAAACGCCGGATGTGCGCGAGATCGTGTCATCGGCACAGGCGGATTATCGTCGATTGCTCGCGGTGCTCTATAGCAAGGGTTATTTCGGCCCGACGATCGAGATCAAGCTGGATGGTCGCGAAGCCGCCTCCATTCTTGCGGTTACCCCGCCTGCGCGCGTATCCAAAGCGACCATCAGCGTTGATCCGGGGCGTCAATTCCGGTTTGGCACTGTTGAGATAAGCCCGCTGAGCCAGAATATGACGCTGCCCGATGCGTTGAAAAACGGCGAAACGGCGAGCATCACCTCGTTGCAATCCGCAGCGGCATCGGCGGTGTCGGGGTGGCGCGATGAGGGGCACGCCAAGGCCGAGGTCACGGATCAGCAAATCACGGCCCGCCACCGCAGCGCTGAAATTGACGCCAAGGTACGGATTGATCCCGGTCCCAAGCTGACCTTTGGCGCATTGCGCGTGCGTGGCGAGTCCGCGGTCAGACGCGAGCGGATCATCGAGATCGCAGGCCTGCCAGAGGGTGAGCAGTTTTCCCCCGAAGAGATCAAGGATGCCGCAGCGCGTTTGCGGCGCTCAGGTGCCTTCCGCTCCGTCGCGATGATCGAGGGCGAGGTTTCAGACACCGGCGACACGCTGCCGATCAATTTGCGCGTGGCGGATAACAAACCCCGTCGTCTGGGCTTTGGCGGTGAGTTTGCGACCATCGAGGGCGTCACACTGAGTGGTTTCTGGCTGCACCGGAACATTTTTGGCGGGGCAGAAAGCTTGCGCTTTGATGCCGAAATCGGCGGTATTGGGGGCGATACCGGGGGGATCGATTATTTGCTCGGGACGCGCTTTGAGCGACCCGCGACCTTCAGAAAAGACATTAACTTTTTTGCCTTGGGCGAGGTCGAGCAGGAAGATGAACCAAATTACTTTTCCCGGCGTGTTTCTGTAGGCGCAGGGTTTACGTATTTTGCAACGGATGAGCACACATACCGTTTCGGTCTCGGCTTTAGCCGCGCCATAACCGAAGACGCCTTTGGCGACAGCGATTACACGATTTTTCTTTTGCCCGTAGGCGCGACCTATGATTATCGCAACAATGAGCTTGACGCGCGGCGCGGCTTTTACGCGGATGCGAAGCTCACGCCATTTGTTGCCATCGCAGGTACTGACAACGGTTTGCTCTCTGAACTGGATTTTCGCACCTATCTGACCGCTGGCGAAACCAGCCCCACAACGCTTGCGCTGCGGGCGCAACTGGGGTCTTTGGTCGGACCTTCCTTGCGCGATGCACCTGCGGACTTCCTGTTCTATTCAGGGGGCGGGGGCACGGTGCGGGGGCAGGATTTTGAATCCCTTGGCGTTGATGTGGGCGGCGGTGACATTGTGGGTGGCCGCTCTTTCCTCGGGCTGTCCGCTGAGGTTCGTTTGCGCACCACTGGCAGTCTTGGGTATGTTGGCTTTGTAGATGCAGGCTACATCGGTGAGGAATCATTTCCGGATGGATCGGGCGAGTGGCACAGTGGTGCAGGCCTCGGTATCAGATACGAAACACCGATTGGGCCGTTGCGTTTTGATGTCGGGGTGCCGACAAGTGGTGATACGGATGGAGAGAACTTCCAACTTTACTTCGGAATAGGTCATTCGTTTTGAGATATCTGCTGATCATTGCTGTCACACTGACGCTGTTGCCGCTGTCGCTCGCGGCACAGGATGACGAAGACGGTGGTGGCTTTTTGACACGCACCATTGAGGGCGCGTTATCGGGTGCTGGGCGTGAGGTGAACATCGTCGGCTTTGCCGGTGCGCTGAGTTCGGAGGCGACATTCGACACCATGACGATTGCCGATGCCGAGGGCATCTGGCTGACGCTGGAAGAGGTATCGCTGATCTGGAGCCGCACCGCCTTGCTGCGCGGACGCCTCAAGGTCGACAGCCTGACTGCACGGTCCCTGCAAGTGGCACGCCTGCCCATCGCCGAAGAGCAACCCGTCGAGATACCGTCCGCCGAGGCCGAAGAATTCAGTCTGCAACTGCCTGAACTGCCGGTGTCCATCAATATCGACGCGTTTGAAGTGTCAGAAATTGACCTTGGAGAACCCATTCTTGGCGCGGCGGCGCGCCTGTCCTTGAAAGCGAGCGCGCGTCTGGATGATGAGGGGTTGTTTCTGGACCTAGTGGCCGACCGTATCGACGAGGTCGCAGGCACATTCGCCCTGCGCACAAACGTCGAACGTGACGGCGCTGAGATTGATCTGAACCTGACACTGTCAGAGGCGGCGGATGGCATTACGGCGAAATTGCTCAACCTGCCTGATCGACCCTCGGTTGACCTCAGTGTCGCCGGTATTGGTCCGTTGGATGATTTCACCGCCGATATAGCTTTGTCGACTGCGGGGCAGCCGCGTCTCGCCGGGCAGGTGGCGTTGCGCGCCGAAGAAAGTGCCATCGTCGATGCGGGACCTGATCGCCGGATACGTGCTGATCTTGGCGGCGACATCACATCTCTGATCGCGCCCGAGTATCATGACTTCTTTGGTCCTGATGTTGCGCTGAAGGTCGAAACACTGCTGGTGGCCGACGGTTCAATTGATGTTCAGAACTTTAGCATCGGCGCGCAGGCTGTTGATCTGACAGGTAGAGTTCAATTGAATAGTGATATGTGGCCAAGCTTTGTCGATGTCAAAGGCCTGATCGCGCAGGATGGACAAGACGTTGTCTTGCCCGGCTCAGATGCGGGTATTACGGTTGGATCTATTGGTCTTGATATATCCTTCGACGCGCAGGCGGGCGATGCGTTCAAGGGTGTTTTTGACATCGATAATCTGCAGCATGAGGCCGCACAGGTTGCCAGCATTGACCTCATCCTTGATGGCACTTTGGATGGCAGTGTGGACAGTATCGGTCGTTTTGTGACGGATCTGCGTCTGGATGCAACCGGTGTGGAACTTAGCGATGAGAGCACGGCGCAGGCTCTGGGCGATGCAATCAACGGCTTTGCCACCATCAACTATGTCGAAGGCCAGCCAATCGAGATTACGAACCTGTCCCTGTCGGGTCCCGATTTCGGGCTGGACGGCGATGTTGAGATCGAAGGGTTGGACAATGGCTTTCCGACAAACTTTGATCTAGCTGTGGTGACGCAGGATTTATCGCGCTTTGCAGGGCTTGCAGGGCGGCCCCTGAGCGGTGCTGCCGATTTATCGGTGGCCGGGCGCGTTGTCCCGCTGTCCAGCATGTTTGATGTCAAGATCGCAGGAACGGCGCAGGATATTATCGTAGATATTCCCCAAGCTGACGCGTTGCTGACAGGACGCACCGAACTCTCTCTTGGTGCGGCGCGCGACGCCACGGGGACTTTTGTGCGGGACTTGTCGCTGCAGAACGATGCGTTGGATGTGACAGCGGATGCGGCGCTGCGCAGCATGGGCAGTGAGGTGGTAGCGCGCGTCAGGCTATCGGATGTCGCCCTTATCGCGCCGCAGTATCAGGGGCCTTTGTCGCTCGACGCTGATGCGAAACAGTCACAAGAGGGATGGCAGATCGAGGCCGCGCTCGATGCGCCCTACGATGCGCGCGCTGTTGTTTCGGGGCTGGCGACCGGGCCGGATGCTGATCTGAGTTTTGACGTCTCGATCCCGGAAATTCAGCCCCTTGTCCCGGATGCACAAGGTCCGGTTGCCGCTAAGGGGCGGCTTTGGCAGTCGGCTGCAGGCTATCAGATCGACGTCAAAGCGGACGTACCCTTTGACGGACGGCTTGAGGTTCTGGGCCTCGCCACCGGGCCCGATGCGAAAGTCACCTTTGACGCGAGCTTGCCCGATATGAGCGTGCTGGTGCCTGACATTGGTGGCCCCCTCGCGCTGAAGGGGGATTTGGCGCGCGCGGGCGAAGGTTGGGCCGTCGACACGCTGCTTGAGGGGCCTGCCGGAATGACCGCAACAATTGCCGGCACCGCAGCACAGGATGCAAGCACGGTTGATCTCGAGATTGACGGTGAATTACCACTCGGACTCGCGGGTCCGTTTCTGGCACCCCGCAGTCTGCAAGGGCAGGCGGTATTTGACCTCGCCGTTCAAGGTGCGCCGTCGCTTGAGGCTCTGAGCGGGCAAATCTCCAGTAGCGGTGCGCGGTTTTCGGACCCGAACCTGCGTCTTGGCCTCGAAAATCTGAACACGCGCATCGATTTGCTCAGCAACACGGCGCAACTGAATTTGGGGGCGGATTTCGTGACGGGGGGGCGGGCTGAGGTCGGCGGCTCTGTCAATCTGGCCAGTCTGATTGGCGATCTCACGGTGGCCCTGCGCGATGCTGTTCTGCTTGATCCGAATTTGTACGCAGCCACTGTAGGCGCAGATATCACCGTGAACGGTCCCTTGACGGGTGGTGCACGGATTGCAGGGCAGATTGATCTGAAAGAGGTCAATATAACCGTGCCGGGCACGGGGGTCACATCCATTGGCTCCATCCCCGAAATTCGCCATGTTGGTGCAACGCGCCGCGCCACGGTAACCCAGTCCTATGCGGGGGTTTTGCCAAAGGAAGAAAAAGAGGAAAGGGCCGATGCCCCGGCATTTCCACTGGCCATCGACATCAATGCCCCCTCGAAACTCTTTGTGCGTGGGCGCGGCATAAATGCCGAAATGGGCGGCGCTCTTTCTGTGCGCGGGGATACCAATAACATCATCTCGTCAGGCAGCTTTGATCTGATCCGTGGTCGCCTGGACATTATCGGCAAGCGTTTTGAACTGGATGAAGGGTCCATCCAGTTTCAGGGCAGTGTCACACCCTACATTCGCTTTGTCACAACCACTGACACCCCCGAGGGCACGGCCAGCATCACCGTAGATGGTCTCGCCGATGAGCCGGAAATCACCTTCAGCGCCATACCGGAGGCCCCGGAAGACGAAGTGATGTCGCTGATCCTGTTCGGGCGGTATGTATCCGAACTTTCGGCGTTCCAGGCTTTGCAGTTGGCGAATGGTATCTCTCAACTGTCTGGCCGTGGCGGCATCAACGTGCTTGGCGGTTTGCGAAGCGGTGCGGGACTGGATGAGCTGGACGTCACGACCGATGAGGATGGTGCAACCTCCGTGTCGGCGGGGAAATACATCACGGATACGATTTATACGGATGTAACGAACAACAGCGACAAGGGCACCGATATTTCGCTGAATATCGATCTGACCAGCGATCTCAAAGGCAAGGCGACCGTGGCCGAAGACGGCGACAGCAGTGTGGGTTTCTTTTTCGAACGGGACTATTAATCCGCGACGACAGCGGGTGTGAACTGCCCAAAACGCCCCTGATCAAACAACAGTCCGTTCCCGCCACTGGTATCGTGCACAACATGGCGCACACGTCCAAGGATGAGTGAGTGATCACCAGCCGGATGGATGGCATCTGTGTCGCAATGAAACTCTGTCAGACAGCCCTTGAGTGTTGGCGCACCAAAGGGTCCTTCGTGCCAGTCAAAGGTGTCAAAGTCCGTGCCATTGCTGGCAAAGTGCTTGGCCATTTTCAGTTGTTCTGCTGCAAGAATATGAACGCAGAAATGCTGGGCCGCCACAAAGGCCGCATGCCGCTTTGAACTGCTGGACGGTGCCCAAAGCACTAGCGGTGGATCAAGCGAAATGGCGGAAAACGAATTGGCTGTCATACCGACAGGGCCGTCCGGTGTTTGGGCACAAACGATTGTCACTCCGGTGCCAAAACACCCGAATGCGTCGCGCAGTGCACGGGTATGATCCAAGGTCGGCTCAAACGAATGCGCCCCGCTCACGTTTGCAACCGCTGTTGATGCAGAGATTTGATTTCGCACATTTTAATTTCGAACTTCCCATCGTGCCTTAAAGAAAGTGATGTAAATTCAAAACCCTTCAGGGCAAGGGGCGCGTGGCAGACTTTATCCAATCGCCGGCCACGCGAAACCGGGAGGTCCTTCGGGCGCATGTTTTGCGCCCGAACCATCCATTTTATCAAGCGTCCTGTTTGTTCATTCGGTTTGTGATGAGGTCTGTGACGACGGTTGGGTCTGCGAGGGTTGAGGTGTCTCCGAGGGTTGCGAAGTCGTCTTCGGCGATTTTGCGCAGGATGCGGCGCATGATCTTGCCTGAGCGTGTTTTGGGCAGGCCGGGGGCCCATTGGATGAGGTCAGGCGACGCGATGGGGCCGATTTCGGTGCGGACCCATTTGCGCAATTCCTGATAGAGTTCATCGCTGGGCTCTTCGCCGTTCATGAGCGTGACGTAGCAGTAGATGCCTTGCCCCTTGATCGCGTGGGGGTATCCCACGACGGCGGCTTCGGCGACTTTGGCGTGGGCGACCAGCGCGCTTTCGACCTCTGCGGTGCCCATGCGGTGGCCTGAGACGTTGATCACATCATCGACGCGGCCCGTGATCCAGTAATCACCGTCTGCGTCACGTTTGCAGCCATCCCCGGTGAAGTAATAGCCTTTGTAATCAGAGAAGTAGGTCTTTTCGAACCGTTCGTGATCGCCCCAGATGGTGCGCATCTGGCCGGGCCAGCTGTCGGCGATGACCAACACGCCCTCCACGTCATTGCCCTCAAGGACTTCGCCCGAGGCGGGCTCCAGCACCATCGGCTTGATGCCAAAGAAGGGCTTCATCGCGGAGCCGGGTTTCATCTCATGCGCGCCGGGCAGGGGGGTCATCAGATGGCCGCCCGTCTCGGTCTGCCACCAGGTGTCGACGATGGGGCATTTGCCCTTGCCCACGACGTCATTGTACCAGTTCCAGGCCTCTGGATTGATCGGCTCACCCACGGTGCCCAGCACCTTGAGGTCACTCAGATCGCACCCTTCGACAAAGGATTTGCCCTGTCCCATCAGTGCGCGGATGGCGGTGGGGGCAGTGTAGAACTGGTTTACTTTATGCTTTTCGCAGACCTGCCAGAAGCGGCTGGCATCGGGGTAGGTCGGCACGCCCTCGAACATGATGGTGGTCGCGCCATTGGCCAGCGGCCCGTAGACGATATAGCTGTGGCCCGTCACCCAGCCCACATCCGCCGTGCACCAGAAGACGTCGCCATCGTGATAATCAAACACGATCTCATGGGTCATGGCGGCATAGGTCAAATACCCGCCCGAAGTGTGCACGACGCCCTTGGGCTGGCCGGTGGAGCCGGAGGTATAGAGGATGAACAGCGGGTCTTCGGCGTTCATCTCGGCGGGGTGGGAGATATCCGAGGCCTCCAGCATCATCTCGCCGCAGTCGTAATCGCGCCCGTCGATCCAGGTGGTCTGCCCGCCGGTGCGCTTGACGACGAGGCATTTGACCGTGTCCTTGCAGTGCAGCAGGGCGGCGTCCGTGTTGGATTTGAGGGCTGTGGCCCGCCCGCCGCGCGGGGCGTGATCGGCGGTGATGACGAGTTTGGCGTCACAGCCATTGATCCGCGCCGAAAGCGCATCGGGCGAAAACCCGGCAAAGACGATGGAGTGGATCGCGCCGATCCGCGCGCAGGCGAGCATCGCATAGGCCGCCTCGGGGATCATCGGCAGGTAGATCACCACCCGGTCGCCGCGCCGCACGCCAAGGCTTTCCAGCACATTGGCCATCTTGCAGACCGAAGCGTGCAACTGCTTGTAGGTGATATGTTTGGCGGCATCCTTGGGGTCATCCGGCTCCCAGATGATCGCGGTCTGATCGCCGCGCGTGGCCAGATGCCGGTCCACGCAATTGGCCGCCACATTCAAGGTGCCATCCGCGTACCAGTTGATCGACACATGGCCGAGATCGAAATTCACATCCTTGACCTTGGTGAAAGGCTTGATCCAGTCAACCCGCCCCCCCTCACGCCGCCAAAACCCCTCAGAATCCGAAACAGACTCCGAATACAACGATCCGTATTGCGATAACGTGACGTGGGCGTTTGCCACCATATCGGCGGATGGTGGATAGGCTTTCGGGGCGTTTTTTGTGTCAGGCATTGAAGCTCCTCCCTCTTTGGTCTTGTCAGTGCCAAATGGCATGATCCGGTGCGGCCAACGGTTCGAGTGTCAGCCATTTGCATTCTGTGTGCATTTTGAGGTCAATCGCTGATCGAAAACAAGCGGATAACCCTGCAATTTGCGCGGAATCTGGGCGGCACCGTAACCGGCAAGGGTATTTGCTTTTGGATAAAGCGGTAAAATATAAGTCTAACCAACAGGTTAGGTGGTTTTTGGAGCTTTGATCTCAATCTTTGCTGTGCATTGGGTTGGTGGCTGCACTTCCGGGTACTCTGCTTTCACGAATATATCTGTCGGGGTGCGGACATCGGAAATATATCCGCGCTGTCTGATTGCTCAGGGGCGGGCTTTCAAAGGGGGCTTGGCAGTCTTACCGCCGTTGAGTAGGTTTGCCGCAATCCGTTCTGAATAATACGGGCAACCAGGGAGAAATATCATGAATAAATACCTAAGTGGGGCGGCCGTTGCTGCCATCAGTTTTGCATTTGTGTCCGAGGCAGCTGCCAGGGAATGGAATGTGTCGGTCTGGGGCAAACGTCGCGCGTTCACAGAACATGTTGAAAAACTGGCCGAACTTGTTGCGGAAAAGACAGGTGGCGAATTCACCATGAATGTCAGCTACGGCGGCTTGTCGAAAAACCGCGAGAACCTTGACGGAATCTCGATCGGCGCGTTTGAAATGGCGCAGTTCTGTGCGGGCTATCATCCGGATAAAAACCGGGTGATCACCGTGCTTGAATTGCCCTTCCTCGGCGTTGAGAACCTTGAGCAGGAGGTCGCGGTGGCCAATGCGGTCTACGCACACCCGGCGGCAACCGAAGAGATGGCGCAATGGAACGCCAAGCTGCTCATGACCTCGCCGATGCCGCAGTATAACATCGTTGGAACCGGCGAGCCGCGCGACGAACTTGCTGAGTTCGAAGGCATGCGCGTGCGTGCAACAGGTGGTCTTGGTGAAGCGTTCAAGACGGTTGGTGCGGTGCCGACATCCGTGACGGCAACCGAGGCCTATCAGGCGATGCAAGGGGGCGTGGTGGACACGGTCGCTTTTGCCCAGCACGCGCATCTGAGCTTTGGCACGATCAATCAGGCGGATTGGTGGACGGCGAACCTCAACCCCGGCACGGTGAACTGCCCGGTGGTGGTGAACATCGACGCTTATGAGTCATTGTCGGATGCGCATCGTGACGCGCTGGATTCCTCGGTGGGCGAAGCGATCGATTTCTATCTCTCGAACTACGCTGAGCTTCTGGAGCGTTGGGATTCGGTTCTCGCGGAAAAAGAAGTGCAGAAAGTCGAGATTGCTCCGGACGTGATTGCGGCTTTCCAAGCCAAAGCGGGCACGCCAAACCATGAAGCGTGGATCGCGGAAATGGAAGCGCAAGGCCTGCCCGGACAAGAGCTGTATGACCTTGTCGTCAGCACATTGGCAGAAGCCAAGGGCGGTAGCTAAACTGATTTGGGTCGCTTCATCCGAGGCGGCCCATTTTTCCTGATTTTCCAAACATAACGGGAGGTGGGCGATGGCAGGTTCTGCTGCGGTGCTCGAAGATTCCAGTCTGCTGAGCCGACTGGACCGCGCACTTTTACCGCTTGAGCGTTTCTGCGCACTGCTGAGTGGTCTTGCCATATTCTCGCTGATGTTTCTGGCGGTCTACTCCGTTACGGGGCGCAAGTTCTTCAGCTCACCCATGGCGGGCTATGTGGATTACATCGAAGCCATGATGCCGATCATTGCGATTATGGGCGTCTCTTACGTGCAGCGTGACGGGACACATGTGCGCATGGACATGTTGGTGGGGGCGCTCAAGGGGCGCGTATTATGGCTTTTTGAACTGATTTCGGTCCTGTTGATCCTTGTGTTGATTGTCGCGCTGGCATGGGGGGCATGGAATCATTTTGACCGCTCCTTTGATTGTGCGCGCCCGCTGTGCAGCCGGGACAGCTCGATTGATGTGGGCATCCCGCTGTGGCCATCCAAGCTAGTTGTACCCATCGCCTTTGGGGTGCTGGTGCTGCGCTTGCTGCTGCAAACCTGGGGCTATGGGCGTGCTTTGGTGCTGGGGCTTGAAAACCCCGTCGCGGTCCCGCTGAACCTGACCATTGCCGAGCAGGCCCGTATCGAGGCCGAAGCGCTGGAAGGGGCCGACTGATGGAACCTATTGATATCGGGCTGTGGGTCAGCGGCGGGCTGCTGGTCTTTGTGATCCTCGGCATGCGCGTGGCCTTTGCGGCGGGTCTGGCCGGGTTCGTGGGGCTGGTCTGGCTGCGCTGGAACGGTTTTGATTATGACCCTGAACGGTTCTGGAAAGCGGTGGAGATCAGCGTCAAGATCGCGGGCCTCACGCCGCATTCCAAAGTGTCGGCGCAGGTGTTGAGCCTGATCCCCGTGTTCATCATGATCGGCTATCTGGCCTATCACGCTAAACTGACCACGGCCTTGTTTACCGCCTGTAAACGCTGGATCGCCTGGGTGCCCGGTGGGCTTGCGGTTTCGACGGTGTTCGCCACCGCCGGCTTTGCCGCCGTGTCGGGTGCATCGGTGGCGACGGCGGCGGTCTTTGCCCGTATCGCCATCCCCGAAATGCTCAAGATCGGGTATAATAAACAATTTGCGGCGGGCGTCGTGGCTGCCGGTGGCACGCTGGCCTCGCTGATCCCGCCATCGGCCATTCTGGTGATCTATGCCATCATCGTGGAGCAGGACGTGGGCATGTTGCTGCTCGCGGGGTTTATCCCCGGCATGTTCTCGGCCTTGGTCTATGCGGCCCTGATCATCGGGATTGCGGTTATTTTTAAAACCGTCGGGCCGCCGGTCAGCGGGTTCACTTGGCGCGAACGGTTTGAATCGCTGCCGCCGGCCTTGCCCATTGTGGCGGTGGTCGTGATCATCGTCTTTTTTGTCTACAACCCTTTCGGAGATGCCTGGGGCACCCCGACCGAAGGGGGGGCTATCGGCGCTTTCATCATCTTCCTGATGGCCCTTTACCGGGGCATGCGCTGGTCGCAGCTGAAAACAGCCTTGCTGGATACCGCGAAACTCACCGTGATGATCTTTTCGATCATCTGGGGGGTGTTGATCTACGTCCGCTTTCTGGGCTTTGCAGAATTGCCGGAAGCCTTTGCAAACTGGATAACTGCTTTGGACATGTCGCCCATGCTGATCCTTGTGTGCATCCTGTTGGCCTATGCCGTGTTGGGCATGTTCATGGATGCGATTGGCATGCTTCTGTTGACGCTGCCGGTGGTGTACCCGGCAGTTATGGCGCTGAATGGTGGTGAATACGTGACCGCTGCGGACAGTGCTTTCGGGATGTCGGGTCCCATGTGTGCGATCTGGTTCGGCATTCTGGTCGTCAAAATGGCGGAGTTCTGTCTGATCACGCCGCCCATCGGTCTGAACTGTTTCGTGGTTGCCGGGGTGCGCGATGATCTGAATGTGCAGGACGTGTTCAAAGGCGTGACGCCGTTCTTTCTGGCCGACGCTGTAACCATCGCGTTGCTGGTGTCTTTTCCGGGTATCGTTTTGTTCTTGCCGATGCTGGCGGGTTAGCCCTCGTAGGGCAAGCCCACGTAGTTTTCGGCCATGGCCTTCTGCGCAGCTTCATTGCTGCGCAGAAATTCAATCTCAGCCCTCTGCATCCGCAAATCAAAGCCCGAGTGATGCGGAAAGCGGTGCATAAGTTTTGAAAACCACCAGCTGAACCGCTCCGCCTTCCAGACCCGTGCCAACGCACGGTGCGAATACTGCGCCACGGCATCCGCGTCATTGTGCTGATACCAACGGGTCAGCGCGGAAAACAGATAGTGCACATCTGAGGCTGCGGTATTCAGCCCCTTCGCCCCGGTGGGCGGCACGATATGCGCCGCATCACCACATAAAAACAACCGCCCCCATTGCATCGGTTCCGTCACGAAAGAGCGCAGGGGCGCGATGGATTTTTCAATCGACGGGCCGGTGATCAGATTGGCGGCCTGTTCCGCCGGAATACGCCGCTTGAGTTCTGTCCAGAAGGCGTCATCGCTCCAGTTGTCGATATGATCGCCCGCATCACATTGAATGTAATAGCGCGATAAGGTCGGGTTGCGCATCGAACACAGCGCAAAGCCGCGATCAGAATTGGCATAGATCAGCTCATCACTCACAGGTGGCGTTTCGCTGAGGATACCCAACCAGCCAAACGGATATACTTTTTCATAAGACCGTTGGGTGGCCCCGGGGATGCTTTTGCGGCTGATGCCGTGAAACCCATCACATCCGGCGACGAAATCACACGCAATGCGGTTTTGCACGCCCGATTGCAGATAGGTGACCGCCGGGGCATCGCTGTCAGCCCCTTCAATCTGAACCTCGTCGACTTCGAACTCGCTTTGTCCGCCGGTTTTGTCCCGCGCGGCATAAAGGTCGCGCGTCACTTCGGTTTGCCCGTAAACCATAACGGATTTGCCGGTGAGTTCGGCAAAATCAATGCGAAAGGCTTCGTCGCCATAGGTGATCAGTGTTCCGTCATGCGGCATACCTTCTTGTCGCATACGCGTCCCGGCGTCGGCCTGTTCCAAAAGGTCAAGTAACCCGGTTTCCAGCACGCCTGCACGAATGCGGCTCAACACATGTGCGCGGGTCCGGCGCTCCAGAACAATGCTGTCGATGCCGCGCCCGTGCAGCAGTTGTGCCAGCAAAAGGCCCGATGGCCCGCCGCCAATGATCACCACCTGTGTGCGCATGTTATTCATGATAACCTGTTGCCATACCCGCCCGCGAACCGCTAGCAATGATTGGAACAGGTTGGAGCATCTTGAGTCTTTGGCCTTTGATTTCATCTGATGTAGAAAAGGTTGAGCCATATGGAAATGCGCCCCAATTCGATGGAAGCCCGCGACGTGGCTTATCACCTGCACGGCTACACCAACCCCAGAGCACATGAAGAGCAGGGCCCGATGGTGATCGACCGGGGCGAGGGGGTCTATGTCTTTGACACCCAAGGCAAGCGCTACATCGAAGGGATGGCTGGTTTGTGGAGTGTTGCGGTCGGGTTCAACGAAAGCCGCTTGATTGATGCCGCACAAAACCAGTTGCGTAAACTACCGTATTATCACAGCTTTTCGCATAAATCCCACGGGCCTGCGATTGATCTGGCAGAGCGGCTGATTGACATGGCCCCGGTCCAGATGAGCAAGGTCCACTTTACCAACTCAGGCTCCGAAGCGAATGACACGATCCTCAAGATGATCTGGTTTCGCTCGAACGCGCTTGGCAAGCCTGAGAAGAAGAAAGTGATTTCGCGCCTGCGCGGTTATCACGGCGTGACCATCGCGTCGGCGTCCATGACCGGGTTGCCGAACAATCACCGCTCGTTTGATCTGCCGATTGAGGGCGTGTTGCATACGACCTGCCCGCATTACTGGAAAGAAGGGCGGGACGGCGAAAGCGAAGAGGCATTCGCGACCCGCTGTGCCGAAGATCTGGATGCGATGATCCAAGCTGAAGGGCCCGATACCATCGCCGCCTTTATTGCCGAACCGGTCATGGGGGCGGGGGGCGTTGTGGTGCCACCGGCGACCTATTGGCAAAAGATACAGGCGGTTCTGGCGAAATATGACATTTTGCTGATCGCGGATGAGGTCATCTGCGCCTTTGGCCGGACGGGCAAGATGTTCGGATCAAACACCTACGACATCAAACCGGACATCATGACCATGTCCAAGCAACTCACCTCGTCTTATTTCCCGTTCTCGGCGTTCATGATAAATGAGCGGGTGTATGAACCGATTGCAGATGAGGGAAACCGCATTGGTATTCTGGGGCATGGCTATACCGGGAGCGCGCATCCCGTGGGCGCGGCGGTCGCACTGGAAAACCTGAAGATCATCGAAGAGCGCGACCTCGTGGGCAACGCCGCAGAACGCGGAGCGCAGTTGCAGGCGGGTCTTGGCGAACTGGCGGCGCATCCGCTGGTGGGCGAAGCCCGGGGTGTGGGCCTGATCGCAGCGCTTGAGATCATCGCGCCAGAGCGGCAGGGCGATGCGCGTGCGCCGGGGGCTCTTGGCGCGCACATGAACCGAATTTTTCACAGCAACGGGCTGATATCGCGCAACATGATCGACGCGGTGGGCTTTTGCCCGCCTTTGATTATCACTGAGGCGCAGGTGTCCGACATGCTGGGAATTGTAGAGAAGAGCCTCGAAACCCTTACGCGCGAGCTGGTGTGAGACGGTGAGCTTGCAGTGTTGCAGGCCTGTTGCGCGATACGTTTGCTCTGTGGGCGCTGTCGCGCGCTTTATGCCAGATGTTGCCCGCCATTGATCGGGATTTCGGCGCCGTTGACGTAAGAAGATTTCTTTGAACACAGAAAAGCCACCACATCCGCGACCTCACCGGGATGACCGAGCCTTTTCATGGGCACATCGCGGCTAACGACTTCGCTGGTGCCCGGTGACAGGATCGAGGTCTCGATCTCGCCGGGCGAGACGGCATTGACCCGCACACCCTTTGCGGCCAACTCATGCGCCAGTTCGCGTGTCAGGGCGGACAGACCCGCCTTGGAAATGGCATAGGCCGCGCCTGCGAAGGGGTGCACTTGCGTGGCGGCAATCGAGGACACGTTCACGACCGCGCCGCCCGCCTGCATCAACGGATCAAGGAGTTCCCGTACCAGAATGAGCGGTGCGATCAGGTTGACCATCTCGACCTTGCGAAAAACCTCAATCTCGGTTTGCGTGGCCAGCAAACGCCCACCTGTATCATCTTTGGGCGAAATCCCGGCGTTGTTCACCAGCGCGTCCAGCCCACGGCCAGCCAGGCGTTCCCGCAGGTTCATCGCGGCCGCACGGACCGACGCTTCTTCAGACAGGTCCGTTTCAATGTGGTGCACGATGCCTTCTGCCCAGGGGCACACCTGGCTAAAGGGTGTCCGCGCCAGTGTCAGCACATCCCACCCATCATCGTAGAACTTCTTGACGATGGCGTGTCCAATACCGCGACTGGCCCCTGTAACGGCGACGATGGGTTTTGCTGTCGGCTCAAAACTGTTCATGTTGTGGTCCTCCCTATGCCGGCAAGCGGCGGGTGTGTGACGGTCTATGCCTCAACGGGTCAGCACTATCGTCACGAGGGGTTTTCAAACTGCATTCTCTTGCCCCCTGACCCCGCTAGCTTGCACGCATCAACATGGGATGCAAATGATCATGCACTATCTCGCGCATCGTTGAACAGGGCGGGCCTCAGTGCCTTGATACGGACAGGTCGTCGTGACCGCGCCGAAGTTGTGTAGGGGTTGCGCCCAGCCTTTTCTGACAATGATCAGCGAGGTTCGCACCGCTCGAAAACCCGGCTGCATAGGCCACAGACGTCACCGATCGCGTGGTCTGCCTGAGCATCCAAACAGCGGCGCGCAGCTTGATGTCGACGAGGTAGTCTTTGGGGGAACGCCCGACCTGCTGGCGAAACAAGCGTAGGAAATGCCGCTCGCTCAACCCCAAAGACCTGGCAAGCTGCGAAATGCTGGGGTTGGTGGTGGCTTGCGCGTCCAGCGTCACAACCGCGTTTTGGATGCGCGGGTCGGTTATGGTCAGATTTGTCAGTGCCGGGGCCCAATGGGCCGGGCTGATCCCTGCAACAGCGGGCAATGTCATCTGGTGGATCATCTTGGCGGATCTGTCGGGGCCGAAATGCTCCTGAATGATGCGGGCGGTGAGCGCGAGGATCGACACGCCGCCCAGAACGGTGATGATATTTCCAGCACTCACATAATCCTTGTCAAACACGGGCCTCAGGTGCGGAAACGCTGTCTCGAAATCGGTTTGGTGATAGGGATGTACGCAGACCGTTTTGCCCTCCAGCAACCCCTCGCGTGCCAGCACGAAAATGCCGGTACATACGCCAATGATCACCGATCCCGCCCGGCCCGCCGCGCGCAGAAAATTGCGGTGCCCGTCAGGCACGTTGGGCAGATCCCGCAAAAGCCCGCCAATCACAAATATGTAGTCAAACGCCTCTGGCTGCCCGTAAGGCGTCGTTGCCTCTACCGGGATGCCGCAACTTGACATGGCGCGACTGCCCGGCGCGCCCAGCACATCCCACCGCGCATAGCGCGGATGCGAGGCGTCGCCGTGATCCCCGGCATGACGCAGGCTCTCCACAATACCTGCCAGCGACATCATCGGAAACGACGGCCACAGAACAATGCCGACCCGTAAGGGCGATGCGTGGATATTGCGTGCAGACCCGTCCGGTTTGGGCAGCGTATCAGATGCACCGTTGCCAGTTTTACGAGCAGGGGTCTGCGCAAAAGTCATAATAAACCGTAGCGAGTCCGTTTTCAGATAACAATGGCGGATAAGCGAAAGACAGGGTGTCATAGCCGCCGCACAGTTTGAGTGTCAATCTGGGGGGTTGTCAGTGGTCCGGGTGGTGCAGTCGCGTATTTTCAGGGTGTTTTCAGCACCTTCCAAGAGCTTGCGCATGTGTTCGAAACCCAAGTCACCTCTCCGGATGCTCGGAATGAAGTGTTTAGACAACATCATAACCGGTCGTTCGTACCGGACATCCAACAAAGGAGTTTCACTATGAAAGCAACTTTACAAAGGCGCGTTCTGCTGGCGTCCGTCGGCGCGTTGGCTCTGGCTGCGGGGTCGGCCTTCGCTCAGGACTGCCCTATCAAAATCGGAGCGCTGGCGCCTCTGTCGGCACCCGGCACGGTCGTAGGCGGGGAGGCGATGCGCGATGCGATGCTGATCGCAGAAGCTGACATCAACGCAGCCGGTGGCGTGCTGGGCTGCGATATCGACGTGGTCATCGGCGACAGCGAAGGTCTGCCCGAACGCGCTATTGCCGTGATGGAACGGCTGATCACGCAGGACGGCGTCGTGGCCGTCGGCGGCGGGTATCACAGCTCGGTCGGGGTGGCTTCCAAGGACGTGGCGAACGCGCGCGGCATTCCCGTGGTCTTTGCCGAAACATGGAATGACACGATCACCGGGGACAAGCAAAAATACATCTTTCGCATCGCGCCCCTGTCATCTTGGGCCTCGGCCACGATCTGGCAATTTGCGCTGACCCTGCCGGATATCGGCAAAGTGGTTATTTTGACGGAAAACACGGATTACGGGATCCCGGCAAGCCAGGAAACGGCTAAGGGGCTGGAAAGCGGCGGCGTGGAAAGCACCATTTTCTCGGTGGATATCGGCACGCAGGACTACGCAGGCATCGTGGAGCGGATCAAGGCGGAAAACCCCGATATGATCATCACGCTGGTCACGGGCGAGGCGGCCTATAACTTCACCCAGCAGGCGGCCGATGCCGGGGTTGGCCCGCTTGATCTGCCTTTTGTGACCGGTCAGGACGCGCTTGAATCCGGGGCCTATTGGACCAATGTGCCGGATGGGCAATATGCCTTTGTTCAGCGCATCGGTGTTCCGGAATCCGAATTCACCGAAAAAGGTCGCGTCTTTGCTGCGGCTTACAAGGAAAAGACCGGCAAGTCCGATGTGGAAAGCTATGCGATGGAGGCTTACGATTCCATCGCGATCCTTGCACAGGCCATGAATGAGGCCGGCGAAACAGGGGGCGATGCGATCGTCACAGCGCTTGAATCCATCGAACACGAAGGCACCTTGGGCAAAATCTATTTCCCCTATGGCAGCCAGAAAGACCCCAGCGAGGACGGTAAAGGGGATGAGTGGTGGCACCAGTGGCCCGACCCGGCGCTGACGATGATCCAGTATCAGGAAGAGGGCCAGTCATCGACTGACGCGGCGATTGTCTATCCGGATGCTTACAAAACGGCCGAGCCGGTCATCGTGAACGAGTAAACAGGGACCCGGCCGGGCGCGACTTGAGTGCCCGGCTGACAGACAAAACCGCAAGACCCCGGACAGCAGCGGGGCAGCACGGGGGACAATCGTGGAAACACCGGCCATTTTCTGGGGCGTCATTCTTTGGATGATCGTCTGGGGCGTTCTGGGCAGCGTGATCTTGCGCCGTCGCTATTTTGCCCGTGATCTGGATACGACGAATGCCTCCTTTGCGGGGGCGATGTCGGGCGCGGCGATGGGGCCGGTCGGCGTGGCCTTGCTGTGGATCAACACGCCCAATCTGACCGGGCGGGTGACCACGACCTTCGGCATTCTGGCGGTCGTGTTGATCGCTGCAGCGTTTTCTTTTGCCGATCCGCAGAACAACTGCGTGGCCAACGGGTCGTTTGTGGCCAGCCAGATTTCCAACGGGCTGATCATCGGAATCATTTACGGGTTCATGGCGCTGGGGTTGACGCTGATCTTCTCGATCCTCGGGGTCGTCAGCTTTGCGCATGGTGAGTTTTACATGATCGGGGGCATGCTGGTCTATTACATCACGGCGGTGTGGTTCCCGGGGGTCAGCCCCTTGCTGGGGGTGCTTGGGGCCTGTTTCATTGCCTTTTGCCTTGGCGCTGTTTTTGAGCGTGCCATGTTGACGCCGATGTATAAGGGCAAGGTGGATCGACCCGTTGAATACGGTATCCTCGCCACATTCGGTCTGGCCTTCACGCTGCAGTATTTCGTTCAGGCCGTGCATGGGGCCAGCCCGGTCAAAGCCTCGCGTTTCATCGACTTTCCGCGCATCCGCTGGCCCGAAGATGCGGACCCGCTCTGGATCAAGACCAGCCGGGGCAACCTCACACTGTTCGAGACGATTTCGATTTCGAACCCGCGGTTTGTTGCGGCGATCACCTGTATCCTCGTGCTCTTGGCGCTCTTGTATCTGCTGCACCGCACATGGACGGGTAAAGCGCTGCGTGCGGTCAGTCAGGACCGGGACGCCGCCGCCATCGCAGGGATTGATCCCAACCGCATGAACATGCTGGCCTTTGCGCTGGGGGGGATGATCGCCGCCCTTGCCGGGGCGCTGCTGGTGCAGGCGTTTTCATGGCTGCCGCAGGTGGGTGCGATCCCGGCGATGCGATCTTTCGTGATTGTCGTGCTGGGCGGGCTTGGCTCGCTGCCCGGTGCGTTCTTTGGCGGTATCATCGTAGGGCTGGTGGAGGCGGCGGGCACCGGATGTGTGCCGGATGCACAAAAGGCCGCGTCCTATATTCCGGCCTATGGGATGATCGTGCTGACGCTGACCTTGTTGCTCAGACCCACGGGTCTGTTCGGGCGGCGCTTTGCCTCCGGCACACATGGGCAAGGGGGCTGATATGCGGCAGGTTCCCAATATCGCAGGCGTGTTGCTGCTTGGCTTTTTCGCGCTGTTTCCGCTGGTCTATTCTGGCGGCAACTACGACTACGTGATGCATGTGCTGATCACGGCGTTCTTTTACGCGATCCTTGCCTCCAGCTGGTCGATGCTGGCGGGCTATGCCGGGCAGTTTTCCTTTGGGCATATGGCCTTCATGGGGATCGGCGCGTATGGTACGGCGCTGTTCTGCCATTACTTTTATATCACCTCGGAACCCACTGGAATATGTACAGAATTCGCGTTCTTCGGGAATTACTTTGTGATCAAGAACGCCATCGGGGTGACCTCGACCACACTGGATCAGGATTGTCTGGCGCAGGCGGTGGCCGTCTGGGGCGATAGCGTCAGCGTGCGGCCCATGCCGGTACTGATGGGCATCATCCTTGGCACCATGGCGGGTGGTCTGTCCGGCCTGTTGGTGGGGCTTTTGGTGCTGCGGTTGCGGGCGGCCTATCTGGCACTGTTCACGCTGGGCTTTTCCGAGATCGTCAAGGCAGTGATTTCGGCTGAGATTGACATCACCCGGGGACAGGCCGGTTTGGAACTGCCTGCGCTTTTTGAAAACGGCGTGAGCCTGATGGGCACCACCTTCGATAAAACGGACAAGATCCCGCCCTATTATATCATGCTGGGGCTCTTGGTGTTGTGCCTTGCCTTGCTGGCGTGGCTTGCGCGCTCGCGCTTTGGTCTGTTTGTGCGGGCACTGCGCGAGGATCAGGATGCCGCCGCCGCGCTTGGCGTGAATACCACGCGTTACAAGGTCTACGTCTTTACCATCACCACGGCCATGGCGGCAGCGGCAGGGGCGGTACAGGCGCATTACGTGCAGATCGTGACGCCGAACCTGATGTTCCTGTTGCAGATGTCGCTCGTGGTTGCCATGGCGGTGATCGGCGGGGTCGAGAACTTTGTCGCGGCGGCGCTTGGCGCGATCTTTCTGCAAATCCTGTTGGAGCTTTTGCGCACCAGCTTTACGATTGGCGGTGTTGAGGTCGACATGACCGTCTGGCGGTTGGTCTTCTTTGGCATACTGCTGATGATCACCCTTCGGTTTTTCCGAAACGGGCTGATCGCGCCCATCATCGCCTATTTCTACCGCTCCGGCATGGCCGAAGAAACCGTGGCCAAGCGCAAGACGGGGGCACCGGCATCATGATCCATCTCAAGGTCTCAAATCTGCACAAACGCTTCGGGGGCAATCACGTGCTCAAGGGCGTCAACTTTGAAATCAACGGGCCGGAACTGATCGGGGTGCTTGGGCCGAATGGCGCGGGCAAGACGACGATGACCAATATCCTTGATGGCGCCATCAAGCCCAGCAGCGGCACGGTGTACCTCAACGATCAGCGGATCGACCAGATGCACCCGTTCGAGGTGGCGCGTGCGGGTCTTGGCCGCACATTTCAGGTGACGCGGTCGTTTCGCCGCATGACGGTGTTGGAAAACCTCTATGTGCCGTCGCTCGCCATGGGGCATATGGCGCAGGGTCGTGCGCTGACAGCCAAGGCTGATGAGGTGCTGGAATTCCTGACGATTGATCATTTGCGCAATGAATACGCACAGGCGCTGTCGGGCGGGCAGCAAAAACTGCTGGAACTGGGGCGGCTGCTGATGCTGGACCCGGATGTCATCATTCTGGATGAGCCTTTCGCAGGTGTGCACCCCAAACTGATGGAGGTGATCTATGCTTACATCCGGCGCATGCAGGCGGCGGGCAAAGCCATCGTGCTGATCTCGCACCAGATGGACGCGATTTTCGCGCTGTCGGAACGCTTGCTGGTGTTGAATTTCGGTGATCTGATCGCTGATGGCAAACCCGATGATGTCAAGAACGACCCGGAGGTGATCAAGGCTTACCTCGGCACAGATGACGAGGATGCCGCATGAGCGATGCCGTGCTTGAAATGAAGAACCTGAGCGTGGGGTACTACAGCGACCTCAACATCCTGTCTGATCTGGATATCAAAGCGCGCCGGGGGCAGATCACCACCATTCTGGGCGCCAATGGCGTCGGAAAATCCACAGCGCTCAAGGCCGCTTTCGGGTTTTTGCAGCCAAACCAAGGAGATATCCTGCTAGAGGGCAAAAGCATCCTGAACATCCCGCCCTATCAGAAAATCCGCTCCGGTCTGGCCTATATTCCGCAGCAACCGGGTGTGTTCAAGGACATGACGGTTGAGGAAAACCTCGAACTGGGCGGCTGGACCTTTCGCCGCGATGCCAAGCAGGTGCGCGACAAGATCGAACAGAACTACGACCGCTTTCCCGCCTTGCGCGACAAGCGCAAGCAGGTGACCGGCGAGCTATCCGGCGGGCAACAGCGCATGGTTGAGATCGGGCGCACCCTGATGGCGGAGCCGCGCATGTTGCTGGTGGATGAACCCACGGCTGGTCTGTCCAAGATGCTGGCGCGCGAAGTCTATGACATGCTGATCGATCTGAAAAAGGAGAACCTGACCATCCTGCTGGTCGATCAGGAAATCCGTCAGGCGCTCAAGATCGCGGATTACGTCTATGTGCTTGAGCTTGGGCGCAACAAGTTTGAGGGCCCGGCCGCGGATTTCACCGATCTGGAAAAGGCGTTCTGGGTGGCGTGATGAGTAAGCCGAGCAATCTCTTTTGGGGGGCAAGCCGACGCAAAGCGCGCATGGTGCGGGCCGAGGGTGTGTATCTTTGGGATGACACCGGCAAGCGGTATCTGGATGGATCGTCCGGTCCGATGACCTGCAACATCGGGCATGGCAATGCCGCCGTTCTGGCGGCGATGCAGGATCAGATGCGGGCCTCGACCTTTGCCATGCGGCTGCATTTCGAAACCAACCCGGCAGAGCATCTTGCGACCCGTTTGGCGGAAATCGCTCCCGGCAATCTGGATCAGGTGTTTTACACCTCCGGCGGGTCTGAGGCAGTGGAAAGTGCGATGAAACTGGCCCGCGCCCATGCGCTGGCCATGGGCGAGGCACAGCGCTGGAAGGTGATTTCCCGGTATCCCGCCTATCATGGTTGCACGCTCGGTGCCTTGTCTGTCACGGGCTATGCGCCGATGACGGCACCGTTTGATCCGATGATGGTGCAGATGCCGAAAATCCCCGCGCCGCGTGCCTATCTTGACGGGCTGGACATGGATGACCCCGCGACCGGGCATCATTACGCTGACATGTTGGAACACAGCATCCTTGCCGAAGGGCCCGAAACCGTGCTCGCCTTTATCGTCGAACCCATTGGCGGGGCGTCGACGGGCGCTTTGGTGCCGCCTGCGGGATATATGGCCCGCATCCGCGATATCTGCGACCGTTACGGTGTGTTGCTGATCCATGATGAGGTGATCTCGGGCGGGGGGCGTGTTGGGACGTTTTTCGCCGGTGACCTCTGGGGCGTGGTGCCTGACATGATCACCCTGTCCAAAGGGTTCGGCGCGGGATACATGCCGCTGGGGGCGGTCATCCTGCGCGCGCCGATTGCCGGGGCTGTCGTCGGCGCTGCCAACTACCTGCACGGCTTTACCTATGGCGGCAACCCGCTGGCCTGTGCTGCAGGGCTGGCGGTACTGGACGAGATCGAGCGGCAAGGCATGATGGACACTGCCGTCACGGTGGGCACGCGACTCGGCACAAGGCTGCGCGCGTTGATGCAGCGTTATGAGATCGTGGGCGACGTACGCGGCACCGGGTTGTTGCAGGCGTTTGAACTGGTCTCGGACCGCACGACGATGGCACCGCTGCCCGCAGGGTTGAATGCCTATGACCGTCTGGTCGAAATCGCCTATGAAAACGGGCTGATCATCTATGCGCGACGGTCTCGCGGCGGTCATGCGGGCGATCATTTTCTGCTGGCCCCGCCGATGATCGCTACGGATGCCAATATAGACGAGATCATGGAAAAGCTGACCCGCTCGCTTGATACCTTCATCGCAGAAAGCAGGCTCTGAATGTCCCGCATCATCATCAGTTGCGCCGTTACAGGCTCCATCCACACGCCGACCATGTCAGACGCCTTGCCCTATCGGCCCGAGGATATCGCGGATCAGGCCGTCGGGGCCGCCGAGGCCGGGGCCTCGATCCTGCATCTGCATGCGCGCGATCCTGAAAACGGGCACCCCTCAGCGCAGGCGGCGCATTTCATGGCCTTTCTGCCGGACATCAAGGCACGCTGCGATGCGGTGGTGAACCTGACCACCGGCGGCAGTGCGATCATGACGCTGGATCAGCGACTGGAGGCCCCGTTAGCAGCAGAGCCTGAGATGTGTTCGCTGAACATGGGCACGATGAATTTTGCACTGTATCCGATGGCAGCGCGCTATGAGACTTGGAAATTCGACTGGGAAAAACCGTTCTTGGAAAACTCCGACGATCTGGTGTTCAAGAACACCCCCCGCGATATCGAGGCCGTACTGACCCGTATGGGCGATGAGCGCGGCGCAAGGTTCGAATTTGAATGCTACGATACAGGGCATCTGACCATGCTCAAACACTTCGTGGATCGTGGGTTGGTCAAGACACCGATCTTTTTGCAATTCGTGTTTGGCGTCTTGGGGGGGATGGCGGCAACGGCGGAAAACCTGACGCATATGAAACGGCTGGCCGATCAGTATTTCGGGGATGATTACCAGTTTTCGGTTCTCGCCGCAGGTCGGGCGCAAATGCCGCTGGCGGTCATGGCGGCGGGCATGGGCGGGCACGTGCGTGTCGGATTGGAAGATAACCTCTATATCGCCAAAGGAGTTCTCGCCAAATCCAACGCAGAACAGGTCGCCAAGATCAGGAGCCTCGTGGAAGGGGTGGGCCGCACGGTCGCAAACCCGGCTCAAACGCGTGAGTTACTTGGGCTGAAGGGCGTTGCGCATGTGCGCTTCTGATCTGCGCATTCAGACTGTTGGCACTGAGGATGTATCTGCCCTGATGCGGGCTTTGAAAGCTCTGGCGCGGGATTTGGATGATCCGTTCAAGGCCACACCGGATGATATATCAAAGGCGCTTTTTGGTCCAGACAGCTTTGCCTTGGCGTTGCTGGCCCGGCAGGGCGACCGCGTGTCCGGTGCGGTGTTGGCAGCGCCTTTGTTCAGCACGATGGGCGGCGGGCCCGCTTTATATGTATCGGACCTTTGGGTGGACGTATCCGCGCGCCAGCAGGCCGTTGGCAAACGCTTGCTGGTGGCAGCCTCCATCGAGGGGTCCAGACGCTGGCAAACGACCGGGCTGAGGCTAACGGTCTATCGCGACAATGCGCCGGCGCGCGCTTTTTATGACAGACTTGGGTTTGCCCTGAACGAAAAAGACCTGAGCGCTTTTCTCCCCGGCACGCGCGTTGCCGCCTTGCAAGAGGGCGCGGAATGACCGTGTCCATTCGACCTCGACAGTGCTGCAAAATAGGATTTGCAGTGCTGTGGCGGGTGGGGCAAATACGGGTTTCGCCGGGGCGCACGGCCAAATCAAAGAAGGTGTCGCATGAAAGTTGAGTATCATACCGTTTATCTGAAAAAGCGCTTTCCGCTGCGGATCAGTCGTGGCGTGTTTGAAGGGTCGGACAACCTGTATATCTCCCTCACGGAAAACGGACACACAGGCTGGGGTGAGATGGCACCGGGCGGCACCGAAGGCGCAGAGACAGCCGCCGCCGGTCAGGCAATGCTTGAACAGTTCTGCGCCACCGGGCTGAGCGCGTCAATCCATGATACATGGCAGAATGCGCATGCCGCAGGGGTTGCGCCCTGTGCGCTCGCAGCTCTTGATATGGCGCTTTGGGATTTGCGGGCGAAACAGGCGGGGGTGCCGCTTTATGCGCTTTTAGGTCTGGCGCGCCGCGCTGTGGTCAGCTCCGTGACCGTGGGGATCAACCCGCCGGATGTGGTGCGCGAACGGGTGCCGTTGCTTTTGGCGCGAGGGGCGCGGGCGCTCAAGATCAAGCTTGGCTCGCCCGAGGGTATCGAGGCCGACCAAGCCATGTTCGCCGCGGTCTTTGAGGCCGCGCAGGGCAGTGGTGCAGTCTTGCGGGTGGATGCAAATGGCGGCTGGTCGCTGAAAGATGCGCGCCGCATGATGGGCTGGCTGGCAGAGCATGACGTTGAATACATTGAACAACCGCTTGTGCGCGGGGCCGAAGATCAACTGCCCGATTTGTTCAAGGATCGCGCCATGCCGATCTTTGTCGATGAGAGCTGCCGGATGTCAGGCGATATCGCGACGTTCTTTCAGTCGGTCGATGGGGTGAACCTGAAACTGATGAAATGCGGCGGAATCACGGAGGCATTGCGCATTGTTGCCACGGCCCGTGCCTTTGGGCTCAAGACCATGATTGGCTGCATGGGCGAAAGCTCCGTTTCGATTGCGGCCGGTGCCTCGATCGGGGCGCTGTTTGATTACATCGACCTTGATTCACATCTGAACCTTGACCCGGACCCTGCCACCGGCGCGCCATTTGAAAACGGAATAACTTTGCCGGCAGATCAGCCCGGCCATGGAGGAGTGCTCAGCCATGCTTGACCCGAACCAGCCGATCGCAATTTTCGCCGAAGCCACCATGGGTCTGTTGAATGCAAAGATGGCCGAGGGGATCCTGCGTTATGGGCGCAACCCGGCAGTGGCCGTGATCGACAGCACCAAGGCGGGCAAAACCGTCGGTGATGTCTGTCGGCTGCAAAGCGATGTGCCGATAGTTGCGACGCTGGAAGAGGCCATTGCATTGGGTGCGCAGGTGCTGGTTCTGGGTACTGCACCTTCTGGCGGGCGGGTGCCGGGGGAGTGGATGGATATCCTGCACCGCGCCGTTGGCGCCGGGCTGTCCATCGTCAACGGCATGCATGACGAACTGGCCCCGACGCTGGGGCGTGATCTGGCCGAGGGGCAATGGATATGGGACATTCGCATGGCGCAGGGCACCTTGCCCGATATCGCCATGGGCCGGGCCGCCGCATTGTCGAATGCGCGCATCCTGATGGTTGGCACGGATATGGCCGTGGGCAAGATGACGGCCGGGTTGGAAATTCACCGCAGCCTTTGCGAGGCTGGTGCGGATGCGGCGTTTCTTGCATCAGGCCAGACAGGGATTGCCATCATGGGCACAGGCATTCCGCTGGATGCGTTCCGCGTGGACCATGCAGCGGGCGCGGTTGAACGCATGGTGCTGGGCGCCGCGGATCATGACTATGTGATCGTCGAGGGGCAGGGATCCTTGCTACATCCGGGCAGTACGGCAACGCTGCCGCTGATGCGCGGCAGCTGCTGCACCAGCATGATCCTGTGTCACCGTGCCGGGATGAAGGCCCTTGATACGCTGGACAATGTGCGCGTGCCGCCCCTGCGGGATGTGATTGCGCTGAATGAAATGACGGCGACGGCCAATGGGACGCTCACGGCCGCCAAGGTGCTCGGTATCGCGCTCAACACCAGCCATTTGAGCGAGGATGCAGCGAAAGCAGCCATTGAAGAAACCATGGCCGAGACCGGGTTGCCCGTGAGCGATCTTGTCCGATTTGGGGCGGCCCCGCTGGCAGACGCAATCATGGCGTTTCACACCAAGTGACACGCGCAAACCGCGCTGTGGCTACAGTGCCGCTTTGCGCACGACAGTCTGAAAGATCTGCGCCGTGTCTTGCCAGGTCGGTAGCGTTTCGGCGCGGGCTTTGGACAATCCGCTGAGCTGTGTTGCGGTCTCGGACGACGTGAGTATGCGGCGCAGCGCGGCGGCGAAAGCAACCGGATCGTCGGGCGGTGTCAGCAAACCTGCCTCGCCAACGGTTTCCGGCACGGCCCCAACCTCGCAGGATACGACGGGCAGGCCGAAGAGCATCGCCTCGCTCAACACCATGCCATAGCCCTCATAGCGGGTGGCAAGGGCAAAGATCGATGCCGCCTCAAATTGGCGGCGCAATGCGGTTTCGTCCAACTCACCGGTGAAGGTCACCCTGTCGCAAAGGCCGAGTTCGCGGCACTGTCGCGTCAGCTTATCTGCAACCACCGGATCGTGAATCTGACCGCATATCGCAGCGGTCCATGTCAGGTCACGGATGTTGGACAAGGCATCCAGCAGCACATCGTGCCCTTTGCGCTCAGCCAGCAGGCCAACGGACAGGATCAATGGCGGATCAACCGGGGGGCTGTTGCGTGTGGGACGATTAAATCCGGGCAACGCCACGGTGATTGTCTGCGGGTCTGCGCCAAACTCCCGTGTCAGAACCTGTGCGGTATGCGGGCTGGGGACGATCACCTGTGCCGTATGTGTGAGGGCTGCCGCCTCATTTGCACGCAAGAAGGCTGCGCGCGCGGGGGACAGGCCGGTTTCGGTGCCAAGGGGATGGTGGATCATCGCGATGATCGGTGCCTGCACCTGCGCAAGCCCCTCAGGGTCAATAGCCCCGAACACGAGACCATCCAGAATGATCGGCACCTCAGATGGCACGCCGCGCAGGGCCGCGAGCGCTGTTTGCATGTCGCTTGCAGATGGATCGGGAAACCCATCCGGAAGCTGCAGATGCGCGGTCGCAAAACCCTGTTCATTCAATACACGCAACACCGTGGCTTCGTACAAAAACCCACCGGTTCTGCGATCCTTGTCGCCCGGAATCGCGAAAACCGCCTGCGTCATATCACCTGTTCACTTGCATACTTTGATAAAATCACGCGCTCCAGCCAGACCACCACCGCATACATACCGACTGCAAGCAACGTGGTGGCAAGGATGCACGACCACAGCATATTGTAGTTGGAGGTGGTGGAGGTCAAGGCCACCAGCAGCCCGATTCCTTTGCCCGTAACCAGCCACTCCGTGGTTGTGACCGCAAGGATCGCGGCGGGCACCGCCATTTTGGCGGCGGCAAAGAATGCAGGCAGCATCGTCGGGATCTGGGCGAGACACAGAACGGTTATGGGCCCTGTGCCATAGCTGCGAAAAAGGTCAGTCACCTGCCGTGGGGTCTGCCGCAGCCCCTGCAGGCAGGCCACAAAAGTCGGGAAAAAGATCATGATCGCGATCACCGCAATTGTGCCAACGGCCCCGCGCCCCAGCGCCAGTACGATCAGCGGTGCGGTGGTGATAATGGGGATTGCGCGCAGGGCGACGGCCACGGGCAGGACGACACCTGAAGCCTTGGGAAGAAGGATCACCGCCATGGCCAGTGCCGCGCCCAGCACCAGCCCGGCAATATAGCCGGGAATTGTGGCCGCTGTGGTCTGGGCCAGTGCGCTGAGCAGTGTCGCGCGGGCGTCGGCATCGCTTCGCAGATAACTCAGCACGTCTGCGGGGCGTTTTGCAAAGAACCGGTTCAGGTCTGCCAAATCCATGGTGATCTGCCAGAAAAGGATCAACAGCACCGCCGCGCCAAGCGTTTCGATTATCCCGCGCCAGCGCTTGTGGCCCATGCTCCGGGGCGGGGACAGAATGATGTCAGGGGCATATCCAACCAGCCAGCGACCAAGCCTGCCCACAAGCGCATAAAGCAGCATCGCCATGGCAGCAGAAATGATCGCCAGTGACCACGTGGCCTCAACATCCAAGCTGCGCATCGCCCGCAGCGTCAGCACACCAAGGCCGCGTTCCGCGCCTGTGAACTCTCCGATCATCGCGCCGAGAAAGGCGGCGGGTGCGGCGATCTGCAGACCGACAAACAGATAGGGCAAACTGGCGCGCGCGCGGATGGTCACAAGGCTGGTGATTGCGCCGCGTCCATAAACCGACATCAGATCTGACCAATTGGCCGGCATCGCGCGCAACCCGACACGCAGGGCAAGGAAGGTGGTGTAATAGACTGCCAGCGCGGCAAGCGCGATCTGCGGAACATCGCCGGGGCCGGAAATAACCCTGAGGATCGGGCCGGTTGCCACAAGGGGCAGGCAGAAAATCACGAGGGCCGCGGATGAAATAACGCGTTCCGCGCGTGGAAAGACAATCACGACGCTGGCCATGATACCGGCAGCGAGGTTCCCCCAGATGAAACCCAGTGCGGCGTTCTGGGTTGTGGTTGACGTGGCGCGGCCCAAGAGACCGAGGTTCGCCCAGATATGGGAGATTATTCCAACTGGGCCAACGAACAAGAGGTTGTCTGCAAAGACCTGTGCCGCCATTTCCCACAGACCCAAGAGCACAAGTGCCGCAATGCCTCCTTTGCAAATGGACATTCAGACGGTGACCCCAAGGGCGTCGAGGACCTCTTTGGTTTTGGCCTGAAAGACAGGCAGGCGCGTGATGGACATGCTGCGCCGTCCCTCAAGCATGACCGGAATATCCGCGATGATCTGGCCCGGACGTTCTGACAGAACGATGATCCGGTCCGACAGGAGCACCGCTTCGTCTACGGAGTGGGTGACCATGATGGTTGTGGTGTCCCGGTCGCGCCAGAGCGGGGGCAGGTCCGCGTTCAGCTTGCTGCGCGTCAGGGCATCCACCGCGCCAAAGGGTTCATCCAGCAAGAGCACATCAGGCTCGGAGATCAGGCTGCGGGCGATGGCTGCGCGTTGTCGCATCCCACCCGAAAGCTCCGCCGGGCGATGCCCTTCAAACCCGGCCAGTCCAACCAGCGCGATCAGGGCATCGGCGCGGTGATCCGGTTTGCGCGCAAGCCGCGCCCCGAGCGTCACATTCGCACGCACCGTCCGCCACGGCAGCAGGGCATGGTCCTGAAACGCCATCGACAGCGCGCCGGATCTGGCGACCTCCTTTGGAGGCTTGTGGCCGATGCGCACGGTGCCTTCTGTGGGATCTTCAAGCCCGGCAATCAACCGCAGCAACGTGGACTTACCACACCCCGACGGTCCGACCAAAGCCGTTGTCTGTCCGGGTGCAAAAGTCACGGACAGCGGCCCAAGGGCGGCCCCATCATCAAAGCGCTTTGCAAGCCCTTCGCAGCGAATTTCGTTTTGTGACATGCGGTTTTTACGCGTGCGCCTCTTCCAGCAGCGATCTGTCCCACAGATCTGCGCTGACGTCACGGCCCAGCAGCGCTAGCGTTTCCAAATTTGCAGCAATGGTCTCTTGCGTGAACCAGCCGAACCCGCTGGTCTGCGTCAATTCCGAGAACATCAGCGGCACTTGTCGTTCCGCCTGCAGTTTCTGCGTGGCCAGATCGAGGCCAGCATCGGGAAACATCTCAACCGTCAACGCCGCTGCGGCATCGGTGTCGGACAGATAATCGTTCCATCCCATCACTTCGCCCTTGAGCAGGTTCACAAGATCAGCGCGGCGGCTGGCGATGCTGTCTTCGGTTGCGATATAGGTCTGCGAATGCACAGAATAGCCGTGATCCGCCATCAGCATGGTGGTGTTTTCAACGCCTTGAATATCCATCGCGACAGGCAGGTCCGTCTCCCAACAAAGCAGGCAATCCACCTGTCCGCTGACCAGCGGTGCAGGGTCATATTGGGTCGGCACAATTTCGATTTGCGTGATGTCTATGTCGTTGATTGTACAGAGAGCCTGCAGAACAGGGGTGTTGGAAACCGACATGCCGATTTTCTTGCCGATCAGATCCGCAGGGCTGTTCACCGGGTTGGCCGAAAGGGACGCGATCGCGAACGGGTTCTTTTGCATGGCCACAGCGATGATTTTGAAAGGTGCACCCTGTGCGACGGCAGCGGCTGTATAATCGGCCGCAGAGATGCCGACCAAGGCTGTGCCTGATACGACTGGTGGTTCGACTGGGGCGTTGGGGCCGCCTTGGGACAGAGCTATATCAAGGCCCCGGTCTGCCCAGTAGCCACGATCAAGCGCGATGTAGCTGCCGCCAAACTGCACAGAATGCAGCCATGAAAGCTGAAAGTTCACGGCGGTGTTTGCGCGGGCCAGCGTGGGCAGGCCGAGCGTTGCAGCGCCCAATGCCGCCCCACCGGTCTGGAGCAAAGCGCGTCGTGTGGGATGATGAAGATGTCTCATAAAACGTCCATTTTCGAAGTGTGAGGTAAAGGATGAGTTTGTGTGGATTTCATCGCGATCAAAACGGCCGGGAGGGCCGCCAAGAGCATCACGGCTCCGTAAGCGATCCCGGCGGCGACCCCGGCACCGGGGCTCGCACCGATCATGGGAAACAGCGCCGCAGCCGCGCCTTCGCGCCAACCCCAGCCCCCGATAGACAGAGGGATCAGCATGGAACACAGGATCAAAGGCACCAGCGTGGCAAGATCTTGCAGCGGTATGATGGTCTGCGTGGCGCGGGCGCAGGCATAAAAGCTGAAAACCAAGAGTGCCGCAATCACCAGAGAATACCCGATAAGGCGAGGGGCTCTGATCAACTCCAAGGCCAGTCGCACGAACCGGGCGGATGCAGATGCGCCGCGCGCAAGGATCACGGCGCTGCCCAGTGCTGCGCAAAATAAAGCTATGCCGAGCCATGTCCAGACAGGCCAATTTACGCCGCCCGGTATCATCAGCGCAGCGGCAAAGCCGACCGCCATCAGCGCAAAGATCGAAATCTGACCAATCAGCCGCTCCGTTGCGACGGATTGCGCGGCGCGCATCAGGTCACCCTGCCGCCGGATACGAAACGCGCGCCCCACGTCGCCGATAACTCCGCCCGGCAGGGCCATATTGGCCAGTTGAGCGACGTAATATTCAGACCATGCATGCGCAAATGAAAGCCGTATGCCAAGCGCCTGCGCCACGATCTGCCAGCGCCGTGCCATCAGAGCCGTCAGCGCGGTCAGCGACACAAAAGCCGCACAAAGCCACGTCAGGTCGGCATCGCGAAGTTGATGGATGACAACCATTGGATCGACCCACCACAGCAGCCCCGCCATCACCGCGCCTGAAACGGCAAGCTTGAGAAACCACCGCATCATTCGACCACCCCGACCAACTGTTGAGTCGCGGAAAAAGCGGACAGAAAGTCATTTCGAAACATGTCCATACGGCGGACCGGGGCGTCTGGGTCCGGGATCAGGCCGTCGCTCCAGCCCCAGGTGTCAATGCGTGCCACAAGGTCAGGGGGGCCGATCATGTGCACTGCTACGTCATGATTGTCGCTGCCCGCCACAAATCCAGCGGCTTGATGATCGCCGATGACCATCACAAGCGGTGCGTGCTCGCCCAATCGCGCGATGTGAGAGAGCGTCACCTGCAGCGAATAATCAATCGCGTCCCGATAGGCGGCGCGCACGTTGTCGCGGTCTTTCCAAAGGTCGCGCGGCGTCGGGCCTTGCGCGACCATTTCGTTAAACTCGGTGCCGTCCTTGATGTCGCCCCATTCCAGCATGTCCGGGACAGGGACCCAAGGGGCGTGCGAAGAGATCAATGCAATTTGGATGAACTCCGGGCGCGGATCCTCGGACAACAGCGCGGGGTAGGCGGCCAGCGTGAACTGGTCAGGCATCGTGACCCAGTTGAACGGGTTGCCCTCATAGGGAATGTCTGCTGCGGCAAAAACCTGATCAAACCCCATTTTGCTGCTTTCCGGCCAGCTTAGCGTGATTGCGGGCATGATCGCCGTCGTTCTGTACCCGGCGTCTTGTGCGAAATGAAACAGCCACCGGTGACCGCTGGCAAGCATGGCGTTGTAGCGGCCATTGTCGCTTGTCCACAAGCCACTCGCCAGTGTGCCATGGGCCAGCCAACTCTGACCGCCCGCCGTGGGCGAGGTGAGCCAGCCGCTGCGCATGGCAAAACCAGCTTGGTCGAGCGCATGCTGGCCCGATTTCAGCGTTTCGAGATGTGTCGGGGCATAGAGCGGGTTGTCAAAACTCGCCCGGCCATAGCTCTCGACATAGATCAGGATCACGTCGCGCCCGTTCAACTGGTCCAGCAGGCCGGTGGCATTGGCGAAGCTGTCAGTCTTTGCATCCTTGGAGAACTGGACCAGATCCGCAGCCGTTTCGCGCATCTCAACCGCACGCTTGAATGCAAGCCGTGATGTCCATGCACTGCCGGGTGGGCTGCGTTCGAACGTCCAATACGCGAGGTGATGGCCTGCATCCGCTACGGCCCAGCCGCCAAAGCCGATTGCCGCAATCAGGCTGCATATGCGGCCCCAACGCGGCACGCTCAGGATGGCCCATGCCCGCAGGCTACGCATCAAGGCCACAAACACCAAGACCAATACGATCGCGCTGCCCGCGATGGCAAGATAGGTGAGGGGTTTGCCAATGCTGTCGCCCAGCAACCCGATGCCCGCATTCATCAAGAACGCATCAAGTATCGGGTTAAAGGTCCTGTTATAGGCTGTGAACATACCGTAATCGGCGAGTTTCAAAAACGTCGCGGCAAGAAGAGCCATCGCGAGGGTGCCGATGAGCCACGGTCGATTGCCAAGCGCGATCATGCCCAGCAACAATACCGGCAGCTCAAGCGGAAACCTGTTCAGCGCAGTCAGGTTCATCGTACCCGGATGGTTGGGCAGGACAAGCACCAGAAAAAGCATGAGACTGGCCAAAGCAAGATAAACGGGCTTGGTCATCAAGGGCGGCCCAGCAACCAACGCGTATCGCTGGCAAAAGACCACAGCAACAAGCCAGCGGCCCCCCATGATAACGGCGCCATCAGCCACAGCGGGGTCAAGGGGCATATCAATGCGATCAGGGCCGCGATTTGTATGACACATATGGTCTTGCGTCGCAGGCTGTCAGGCAGGGCAGCGCGCAATTTTGGCAAAAACAGGCTCGCGACCACGAATGCATATCGTGTGAACCCCAAAAACAGGATTTCAGGCCCGACATGACCGTCTGTCAACAAAATGAGCGCCAGAACGGCACCGAGAAGGGCGTCAATCTCCATGTCGAAGCGCGCGCCGAAGGCGGATGTAAGACCGGATCGGCGTGCCAGCCAACCGTCCAACCCATCAAGCGCAAACGCTGTGCAGGCGAGGGCAAACACGGCCCAAGTGGCGGGTTGCGCAGCCACAACCGCACCCGCCAAGACCGCAACCAGCGCTGCGCGTATCAAGGTGACGCCATTGCCCATCCCGAGCGACCGGTGAGAATAATGCATCACCATCCCACGCAAGGCGATGGCGCTTGTGAGCACGAACAATCCAAACGGCAGGGCAAGGTTGTCAAAGACCGCTTGCGCAGCCCATGAAACGACCACGAGCAAGGTAACAGCCAGTAGCAAAAACAGCGATGGGGGGGCAAAAACGACCCGTCCTGTCCAAATATGCTGCCTGTTGCCCTCTATCACCGTGATCCCACCGTTCGTTTACCTAACAAAGCACGTAGGTCGCCAATAGATCATGGCTACTCCGATGACCTGTTTTAAGCGGCTTTGTTACGCCTCTTCACGGTACAGTGACCAGAGCATGCAGCGGACGGTGGTCAGATGCCGCATGAATGCCGGGATGATCCAGCACGCCCACGCTCTCGACACGGCCGGGCGCGTCGGTCAGGATCCGGTCCAACGGCAATATGGGCCACCGTGCCGGAAAGGTGCATTTTGCCGGGCCTTTGAGGGATGTTCCCACAATAGCTTTGCAGAACGCAGCACCGCCCCAGGGCCGCCATTCATTCAGATCACCGAGCAGGATTGTCTGCATTTTTGGACGTCTCATCAGGTACTGGCCGATGATGCGCATCTGAACGATACGCAAGGGCTGTGATAACGACAAATGCGTGGAGATGACCCGCACGGCGCGCCTGTCAATCAGGGTTTCGACGGCAACCGCGCCCCGGTGGCAATGTCCCGGCAAATCAATCACATCGGCGTGCGTTTGATCAAAGCGATTGTGCAAAAACAAGATTGTGCCCAGAAATCCGTAGCTGTTCGAACCCCACCGAAGTGCTGCGTCCTGATGGGCATATGCAAGTCCCGTCGCCTTGGAAATCTGCGCGATGTTCAGAATGCCGCCATGGGGTGGGCATTCCTCATCCGCTTCCTGCAAAGCGAGAATATCGGGCGCGGCCGGGGCGAGGATTTGCGAGATTGCGCTTTCAATGCGACCCGGGTCAACTTGACCATCGGATCCTTTCGCGCGGTGGATATTCCACGTCATGCATTTCAGTTTGAGCACCCGCATTCCTTTCCGGTCACGTTGAGGTTATCCGCTTAAAACTGCAGGTGCACATCTGTCGGAAACTTGTAAACGTATTATCTAAGATGCAATTCAACCGAAATCGGAGATTCCTATGCGTATTTTGACGTGCACCACTTTGGCCGTTGCGATCTTTGGCACAACTGCGCTCGCTGAGCCCGCACGCTTTGAGCTTGACCCATCCCATACGGCAGTTTTCTTTACCGTTGATCACATTGGATATGCCAAGACTTTGGGTATCTTCGGTACGGTCAGCGGCGAATTCACCTATGACACGGTCACTCAGGACCTGAGTGATGTGCGAGTGAGCATTGATGCGGCCAGCGTCAACACGTTTGACAGTGCCCGCGATGGGCATGTCAAAAACAAGGATTTTCTGGATGTGTCAAATCATCCCGAGATTACATTTGTGGCAACCGGCGGGACGCCAACCGGCGATACGGCGGGCACGGTAACGGGTGATTTGACCATTCTCGGGCAGACCCAGCCCATTACGCTTGATGTGACCCTCAACAAGGCGGCAGAATACCCCTTTGGTCACAAGCGTATGACGCTTGGTCTGTCGATAGAGACATCGATTGAGCGTAGTGATTTTGGGATGACCTATGCGGTCGGCAACGGGCTGGTCGGCGATACGGTTGATATCAAGATTGAAACCGAAGCCATGAAAATGGACTGACCACGCGCCGCCCGTCAGGCATCATATCTGGGGATATGGTGCCTTTGCGCGCGATGCGGGGACGCCGAAAGCGTCCAAATGACATCAGGCCGCAGCTTTTGGCCAGATCGCCGGACAATCGGGACGAGTAACAGCGGGGCACGCGGTCATGTTGCTCAATTCCGCCTCTGTCCTGAAGCCGAAGCCATTCAAGCCGTTCCGCTGTTATTTTTGATTGTTGCGCGAGCATTGCTGCACTGAGCTTGCGGCTGACCATGGCCGGTCAACCGCAAGCTCAGTGCAGCGGTTCAAACAAAATGCGGTAAGCCTGTCGTTGGCTACGCGGACGTGAGCAACAGGCGGACTTTTCTGATCACGGGGTCGGCGGGTGACCCTGTTTGCAGGCTGAAATCACCCTTCAGGGGATCCTTGAACAACGGGTCGATCCCCGTGGTTTGCCCGTCAGCAACATTGAAATTATCGACCACCGTAAAGCGGGCATCATCCGCTACATTCGCGCGCATCCACATGTCGCCATCCGGATTCCATGCGATATTGCCGCGCAACTCAATACCATCCACGATCGGTTGACCGGCCAGATTGGTTCCGAACGTCGCCCAGTCATCAATATTGAGATCGCGGTAAAACCCGTCGGTATTGGTGTTATAGAGCGTGTTCAAGCGCGCGCGAATGCGACGGATATGCCCGATGTCCTGCTGGTCCTTTGATGGATGCCGCTGAAAGTGAATGCCGATGCGCGACAGATGGGCAAGGGTGTTGTTATCGATGTCAATGTCTTCAAAAACCAGACCGTCACCACTGTCGTCATCGTCTTCCTCACGCGACAGAACAATGCCCGCACGGCAATGCGTTACAACGTTGTCTTTGACGGAGATTCTGCGAATGTCGGTCTCACCCGCATCCAGATAGATGCCGTAGCGAATGACCCGATCAATACGATTTCCATGAATTTCACCATCAACCACGTGGTTTTTGAAGTCGATCCCATATTGGCGGCTGTTGTGGACGTTATTGCCGTAAACATAGACATGTTGCACGCTGTTGGCGACTGTGATGGCTTCACCGACGCCGCCGGGTTCGCCGAATGAATTGGTGATCGTGTCATTGTAATCGGTGACAACATTGGTCTGTGTCACCTCATTGTTCCGGATGGTGATGTGGCGCGTGCGAAAGGGATCGGTCGGGGAAACTGGCAATTCCGGCCGTTCGCCACAGGCGAGAATGCCGCTCAGCCCGGTGTGTTGGGTAAAGCAATCCTCGACGATATGGTTGCCGGTGACGGTGTTTTCCCCATGCCCGGCGATGAAGATGCCGTTGCGCCAGCAGTATTCGACGGTCAGTCAACGCAGCACCACATGGTTCTTGCCCACGATGCGTATGCCGTCGCGCATGGCGTTGTTTTGGGCCACACCGGGTCCGCCATACGCCACGTGGCTTTTCAAATCGCCACGTATGATGACCTGCCGCTCTTCTCCGGGCAGTGTCGTGATCGTGAGCGGGCTGCCTGCGCTGCCGCTGCCTTGCACCTCGAAGGGATCGTAGACGCCGGGGCGCAGAAAGATCGTATCACCGGGCATGGCTCTGGATGTGGCAAATTCCGGGCTTTGGTAGGGGTTTGTGGCGGCCCCGGTTCCGACGCTGTCGCTGCCTGTGGGCGAGACATAGATTTCTGCCGAAGGGACATAGGCCTTGCCCGCGCGGCTCAGTTCTCCTGCGCCGACTTCCCAATTGACCCGCCGTCCGGCATCCGGCCCGCGCAGACGCAGCGATATGGCGCCAAACGTCAAATCACCATTGATGCGCAGAAACGGGTTTAACTCCGCATTCTGGCAAGTGAGGATCACGTTGTGAACACCAATGGTGCGTTGCAGTTGGCGAAAGCCGAATGGGCCGTTGATTGCGGTGAACAGCCCGTTGGAGCCGCCATCCCCGGTTATTTCGTAATAAAGGACATAGTCTTCACCCGTCGTCAAAGCACGGGTTGTCGTCGCAACCGCGCGGCCCGCACCGCTGAAGCGTCCCGTCGTGGTGTTGCTCAGCTCATCCCCGGTCGTGCCCAAAGGCAGATCGACGGTCCATTCCGCTTTGCAGCAAGAGACGAAGCCAAAAGTCAGCGACCCTTCGGTGCGAAGAAGCGTTGTATCCGTGTCATTTGTTGCCGTCACAAGGCGATTGTGAACTCCGGGAGTCGTATTGAGGGCCTGAAAGTCAAACGGGCAACCTAAGCGGGGGAAATACACAGTCGCGAGCGGGCTGGCCTCGCTGATTTCATAGGAAACCAGGTACAGAGCGCCAAGCTCCAGCGTTTGCGTCAGTTCAGCGGCAACCACGCTGTCATCCCCAGAAGGCGCAGAAAGGCTTGTGACCAATTCCGCCAGCTCAGGACTGGCAGGCGCGTCGCGCAGCAAGGGGCGCGTGTCGCGGTCATCGAGGGTCAGGGCCGATAACGTCAGATCCACGCGCCCATGCGTGCGCAGCCTCGCAAGGCGGAGCTTCATCTGCGTCGCTTCCTTGTCAAAGGAGGATGCGACTGAAATCTTGATCTGGGGGGCCGTCGTGGACTGACTGACGCCGAGACTAAGTATATTCATGGATCATAACACCTAAACATTGCCGTTGTTTTGTTTTCCAAAGGTGCTGTGGCACCGACGGGTGAATAATTTTGATGCGCACCCACCCCGAGCACCGCGCATCAACCTGCAGCTGCCGCTATCGCGGCCTGTGCACGCGCCAGACAGGGCCTATTAAACGCCCTGAGACAGGCGCATGCGTTGCGGGTGTGTTTGCCCCGCGTGTGCAACACGCCTTTTGTCTGTCGGGGGAAATCCGTTCATGCCATGCCAACCCACATCTAAACTTTGATCGGCGGTCAGGATGGCGATAAGGAATTGAGTTATTCTGATGCCACCGCGCGCGACGGTGCCAAAGCCTTAACGATTAAATCTGTTGCGCTGAGGTCTCATGCTTTGATCGGAAGGCAATTTATGGCCTTTGATATAGGTCGCCGATTGATTTATGCGTTTATCTGTATCAAGAGGTTAGGCTCAAGATGCTGGCACACCGTAGATTGACCAAATGTACAAGACACACATGACCGCGTTTATATGACATCTGACCCGAAAACCTTCGTTCTAGGCCTGGGCGCTCAGAAGGCCGGAACAAGCTGGCTATATCATTATCTGAATGCTGACCCCGCGTCGGATTTCGGTGGCTTGAAAGAATATCGTGTCTGGGATGCATTGGAACTGCCTGAGATGGGCTACTTCGACGTGAGGCCCTCCAAGATTACAAACCGACTCGTGGTGGCGCTGACAAGTCGGGTCCGGGGGCGTGCGTCAAACGCCTGGAAACTGAGGGGGCATCTGCAAGACGATCCCGAAAACTACTTTACCTATTTCAAAGAAAGGCTTTCACAGCCGGGCATTCGAATGACCGGGGACGTGACGCCATCCTATTCGGGTTTGTCCGCTGAGACGCTTTGCACCATTCGGGACCGGTTCAATGATGAAGGCATCAATGTAAAAGTGTTCTTCATCATGCGCGATCCGGTTACCCGGGCGATTTCAGCAGCGCGCATGAACCGCCGCAAGCGGGATTGGCGCGAAAGCGTGCCGCCCTTTGGGGATTTTGATCGTGCGATTTTGAGCTATGCCAAGTCGACCCATCACAATCTGATTGCAAATTATGAGCATACCGTGACGCAGGCGCGCAGCGTTTTTGGTCCCGAGAATGTCTACGTCGGCCTTTACGAGACCATGTTCCAACTTGAGGAGGTTGAGCGTGTTTCAACCTTCATGGGCGCGGCCTTCATGCCCGAGAGGATAAAGAAGCGGTTTTATGAATCGCGCTCAGAGCAACCTGTGAAAGATGAGACGAGGCATCAGTTGCGCGAGATTTTCGAGCCGACCTATCGGTTTGCGGCCCAAGAATTTCCCGAAACCAAAGAGCTCTGGTTTGCGCCGCAGTCTGAACAAAAATAGACAGATGCAGTTTCACGCGTGACAGATGCGCCTTGCTGGGCAACGCGCATCCCGTGAATGCATCAGGTTTTTGCGACTTCACGCTGTTTGTTTGTTTTTGAGCAGAGCATCGAGGGTGCCTGATGTGTTGAGGGCTGTGAGGTCGCTGTTTCCGCCGACGTGGAAATCTGCGATGAAGATTTGCGGCACGGTGGTGCGCCCGCCGGCGCGGGCGATCATTTCGCGGCGCCGCGCGGGGGTGATGTCGATGTCGTGGTTCACGAAGCGCACGCCTTTTGCGGCCAGCAGGGCGCGGGCGGCTTTGCAATGGGGGCAATAGCCCTTGGTGTAGAGTGTGATTTCAGGGGGCATGGGGTGTCTCCGGGTCTGTGCCCCCGCCGCATTGACGGGGGCTGTGGCGGGTCAGTTGCGGGCGATGCGGCGCAGGGCGTCACCGGACAAAAACAGCGCAGCGGCCAGCAGGACGATGTCTTTCAGCAAGAACTGGCCCGGCACGACCGACAGCGCGGGAAAGCCGCCAAGGCTCGGCTCGCTCACCGGCGCGGTGAACAGGAAGCTGGCCGTCACAAAGAAGGTCGCCAGCGCGCCCAGGGCCCCCAGCAGCGCCACCTTGGGAAACTTCGCGCCCACCACCAGCAGCAGGGCAATCGCGATCTCGGCGGATCCGATCAGGTTCGACGCCCCCTGCAGCGAAAACACCGAATAGAGCCAGCTGGTCAGCGGGCTGGAGGCGACCAGACCCTCGATGGCGCCCGCTTCATAGGCGGTGAATTTCATCGCCCCGATCCAGCCCAGCACAATCGCGCTGGAAAAGCGGATCGCATGGGTGCCCGCATTCGCCACGGTGTCGCCCAGATCGGCGAGGTTCACGGCGGCGGCGGGGGTGTCTGTTACATGTGTCATGGTGTGTTTCCTTTCTTGACCGAATGGTCTTTATTTAGGTAAAGCTGTGCGGCGTCAGTGCCGATGGCCAACACCTACAGATTACGGACTGATCGGTCAATAACTATCCATTCACAGCTTCGCGAGGACAATGACACATGCAGCAACCCGGACGCCCGAGGGAATTTGACCCCGATGAGACCCTGTCGAAAATCATGCATCTGTTCTGGGAACACGGCTATGAGGCGACGGGGCTGAGCGACATCACAAAGGCCACGGGGCTGGGCAAGGCGAGCCTTTATGCGGCGTTTGGCAACAAGCAGTCGATGTATCTCAAGGCGCTTGCGCATTACGACGCCCGGGTGGTGGAGGGGGCGGTGCGCATCCTGCGCGCGCCTGACACGGCCCCGCTGGCGCGGATCGATGCGTTTCTCAGCGCGCCGCTCACGGCCCTGGGCGATCACGCCGACAGCCGCGGCTGTTTCCTGTGCAACGCCTCCGCGGATCGCGCCGCGCTGGACGCGCAAACGGCAACCCTCGTGCGCACAGGCTATGACAAGATGCGCCGCGCCATCGTCCATGCCCTGTCACAGGCACGCCCGGACATGGCCCAGAATGCGCGCGACCAACAGGCGCAACTGATCCTCACCGTCTACTCCGGCCTGCGCATCATGGCCCGATCCGCCAAAACCCTAGAAACCCTCAAACCCGCAAAAAACGCCGTCATGGAAATCTTGATGGACACAGGGGGAGGATCTCAAACGCCGCACTAAAGCAGTGACATCCGCGTAAACGGCCTGCAGGGCGGTCACGGCGGAATTGAACTGAACCACGCCAATGACCAGACCAAATCCAGCCACGGCAACACATAATACTCTGTTCATGGGGGGCGGTCTCCTCATATCTGATTGCTGATCTTTATGATCTATCAACCACTTTGAGGGGCTTCTTTCAGAAGCGGGCGGGATCGTTGCATGTTCTTGCGATCAGGGGCGAAACCATGATGCCCCGTCACCCGAGCCCTGCGGCGTGTTCGATCAAGCGGACGCATGCGCCGCAGATATCTGGAATTGCGGTTTCGTCGTGGGGACGTGATTACGTCTGCGCTGCCTTGCGCCCTTTGCCGGGGGAGGTGCCGACGTGTTTTGTGAATGTCGCGGTCATATGCGGCTGGCTGGCGAAGCCGGTGGCGTAGCTGATGTCGGCGAGGCTGTCAGCGGCAGAGCGCAGCAGGTGTTTGACGCGGGCGATGCGGCGCTGGATCACGCATTGGTGGGGGCTTTCGCCCGTGGCGGCCTTGAAGCTGCGCGAGAACCCGAAGGGGTCACGGTCCAATAGCCGGGCCAGGTCGGTGAGGTCAAAATCCTGCTCTATCTCGGCGTCGATGAAACCGGTCAGGCGGGTGACCTCGGCCTGCGAGAGCGGCAGCGGCGCGCCTGCGGGTTTTTGAGCGTTGAAGACCGACAGCAGCTCATAGGCCAGCCGCAGTGCGACAGCTTCGGCGAGCACCCGCGACCCGGTCGTATCGCGGTGCAGGACGCGGTGCTGTTCCTCCACCAGCGCCTGCACGGCGGGGCGGATCCAGCCAAAGCGGGGTTCGAAGGCGCCGGTGGTGCCCAGACAGGGGTATATCTCCACCACACGGGTAAACAGGGCGTAGTCGATGCCCAGCACGGTATTGGTCAGCGTGCCGGTGTAATCATAATTCTGCGTGTTGCCCGCCGGCACAGATGACAGCGTGCCGCTGCGGATGTCCGCCTCATGCGTCTGGCCCGCGACCTCGGGCTGCAGCCGCCCCTTGGCGGCAGTCGACAAGATCAATGCATGGACCGTTGCGGCATCATGTTGCGAACGGTGGCTCCCAAGTGTGAATTGCGCGCAGGCGGTATCGCCGCTGTCAGGTCGGATGACATGGCCGCCCTCATGATGGTTTTCGGCGAAATCAAGAAGATCCTCGCCATGCAACATCTTTTCCACCGCTCTGAGTGCTTGTTTCATCCCAACCTCCCCGCGCGGTAGTTGTTGACGGAAACGCCCAGATGCGCGCGAAAGACGGCATCCAGCGCGGCGGTGTCGGCAAAACCGACCTTTGGGGCGATCTGCCCGGTGGTCATGTCGCGACCCGCGCTGCGCAACAGTTGCTGCACGATGCCGACCCGCCGCTCGGCGCGGAAGCTATCGATGCTGCACCCGGTCTCTGCGGCAAAGCCGTCGGCCAGACGCTGCGGGGGCACATCCACGGCGCGGGCCATTTCGGCAAGCGGGATGTCGCGCGTGAGGTTGTCCTCGATGAAGTCTATGGCGCGCAGGAACTGGAAATCCGACAGATCCATCGCCGGCGTATCCTGCGCGTATGGGGGGGCCATAAAAACCGATGATCTGGCGCGCCAGACGCAGATCATGTCGGCCCGCACCATCACAGAGGGCAGTAACGGTGCCCTCATTTCAGAATGGAACACTCCGGCAAAGCTTTCGAAGCGGATCGCGCCGTTACGGGTGTCCTCGCCGGCCTCAAGCGCATGCATCATGAGGTCGGGGTGGATAAAGACATGCAGGCTGCGCGCGTGCCCGTCGCGCAGGAATGCGCCAGCCGGAATTCACCGCCCGCCCAAGTCAACAATTGCCGCACCCTGTCGAGCCCGGACCCGGCCCGCCGCCGCGCACCGGTTTTTCCGGTTTTTCCTGCGTCAAACCAAGCCGCCATGCCATCCGGCATGCCCGGCCCGTTGTCTGCAATCTGGAAATACAGGCGGTTCTTATATTGCGTGACCAAAACGTCGATCCGCGCGCTGCACGGGGTTTCAACCGCGTTGATGGCGTTCTGGATCAGTTCCTTCAGCACAGCAAAGAGGAAGGGTTGCGTGCAGTGAAAGTCAATCGGATCAAGCACATGCAGGTGGATGATATTGTGCAGATAGGCCTGATGCGGCGGCACGCGCAGCCCGGATGCAATCTGTGTGAGGACCTGTGTCAGACATGCGGTGCCGGGGGGTCCGGTCTCCCCGTCTGATCCCCGGCCCGACTGTCAAGCTGCACCCGCGCCTTCAGGGCGAGATCGCTGGCATGTGCAGGTGAGGCGGGCGATCCGTGGGTTGGTTTGCCGGAATGTATCCGCGCCTCTCTGGGCAATACAGATGGTTTGATCACATTATCCTCCTAAAGTGGTCACAGTTTTTTTGCATCAATTCAATGCATGCGCCCCGTCCGCAGATCGGCAGGTGCGGACGGGACAATCCGAGGCGGTCAACAGGAAGAAAACCCGCCTCTTCAACTGTCTGATCGGGTGGAGTGACGCCATCCGGGGGAAGGTGACGGCATCTCAGACAGGGATTTAAAGTCTAGTCAAAATATGGAACGGGTCGGGGCTGCGGCTCATGGCCTGATCGCGCGTTCGATACGACCTTTTCCATCAGCTTGACCACCTCGCCGCACTCATGAAGCTCTGCGCGGCTACAGTTGATCGGGGGGGCGAGGTCGCGCTGGCAGATCAGCGCAATCTGATCCACGGCCCGCATGATGCGATCCGCCTTGAGGCGCACCGTCTCATCATCATGCCGCCCCAGCAATTCAGCCGCCAGACTGGCCCGGGTGAGCAGACCTTTGATATCATGGGCCACGCTGCGTAAGGTAACGCTGTCTTTTGTCATCTGAACCTCCTTGATATGGGGCTGATCAATGGTCAACTGCGTCGGCGTTGCAGTCAGGCTATGTGCAGAACAGGGGTCGTTTCTTCCACCCTCTTGCTGAATCGTCTTGCAGAATTGCTGTGTCGGCGACGTGTGAGTTGGGTCGCGCAAAGACCGGGCATATGCAGGTGTCATCCCTCACAATTTTTCGAAAATGTAACACTGCGTGAAATACGCCCCGATCAGCGCCCTGTTATTCAAGCCACCGACATAACCGAGGGATGGCTGAGCAATGATAGAACCGGATGCTCATCGCGAAGATGGATTTCATCACGTTGGGGACGGCTACAGGCTGGTCGCCCGCAGGCCGGGTGCGCATCGCATGTGGGTTCCGAAAGGCGATGATTTTCTGGACGTCCATCTCGGGAAATCCACGGCAAGCTATGCGATCTCAGGGTCGGAAATGGGGGGCGAGATCGCGCCGCCCTCTACGTTCGTGTTTCTGCCCGCGGGGAATGAACAGGAAATTCTCGCCACCAGATCGGGGTGGAGCGTACAGATGACATTCGCAACTGCCATTCTGGCCCAGTCGCGGCCACGTCCGGCGCTGCCTGGTGAGAAAGTGATCGGATTGTCCAAGCCAAAGGCAATATATCATGCAGAAGACCCCGCATTGGTCTCAATTGCCCAGACGCTGGTGAACAGCTGGACTAATGGCATGACACAGCTGAGCGAACGGCAGCTCGATGCATTCGCGAGCCTCTTCCGTCTGCGCGTCAAATACCTGCTTCTGTCACAGGTGTCGGGGTTTCAATCGCAAGCCAACGCGACCGCCACCCGGATACAGGACGTGCTGGATTACGTCGAATGCAACCTCGCGGACCCGCTCCCGCTGGACAAGCTGGCCTAGATTGCCAATCTGAGCACATATAATTTCGCGCGCGTCTTTCGCACCGCCATGGGCCGCAGCCCGCATCAATATGTCGTCGAGCGACGGCTTGCTGATGCCAAACGCAGGCTGAGCCAGTCAGACAAACCACTCGCGGTAATCGCACATGTTTCGGGCTTCAGCTCGAAAAACCATATGACCGACACATTCAAGAAGATCCTTGATGTGACCCCGGGTGTCGTGCGCAAGAACTCCAACCAGAGCAAGACAGCGCGAGTAGGCGATGACTTCTATCAAGATCTTGCGCATGGCGGGGATCAACGGGTGGTTTGGTTCGTTCTGGTAGTTTTTGGAGCTTGAAGAAGCGAGTATAAAGTGATGTTTTATATTGAAATTACCGTCACTACGTGTCCGGCAGGCCTCGCTCAGGAATTCTGAAGTCTTATCACCGCAACAGCACGAGGTTGGAATTAATGCCGCGAAAATTTCTCTAGTCTCGACGTGACGGCTTTAGCTTCAAAAGTCGAAACACCCAGTTAGAAAGTGACCATAGCGATGCTTGAAAAACTCCTCATTCCAGTCACAGCGACGATCGTGGCATGTGCACCGCTCACTGCTTTTGCGCAACAGTCAACAACCCATGGTACATTTACCGGAGCCAGCGACCATATCACCACGGGGAGTGTGCAGGTCATCAAAACCGCTGATGGTGGTGCTTTGGTCATTCTGGATTCGAACTTCAGCCTCGATGGCGCGCCTGATCCGCGCGTCGGTTTTGGCAGGGACGGGAAATATGTGGCAACCAGCGATGTCGGCAAGTTGGAAAACCTCTCAGGGCTGCAAACCTATGTGGTGGCCGCGCGCATCAATATCGATGACTTCAATGAGGTTTACATCTGGTGCACGCAGTTCAACGTGCCCCTCGGTATTGCGACCCTGAATAGAAACTAAAGGTCACTTGTGCCGCGTTGCGACTGGCCCTAGCATGGATTCGCGGCCGATCCCTATGAACATTCTGCGCTGTTAAACCCCTTGACCGGCGGCGGCTGCGCAGAAGTTTTGGCCCTTTTAGACAACCTTAAAGATCAAGACACACAAAATGAAATTCCTATACATATCAGCACTGTCTATTGCAGTCGGTGCAACACCGGCCACCGCGTCGGACATTGTGCTCGGCCTCGGGGCCAGCGATATCGGCTCCTCCTCCTCCGGGTCCCCCGCGTTTCAACTCGAATATCACACGAACCCGGTCCGCAAGTACCAATGGGGCAGCGTGTCGGGCCTTGCGCTCCTCCAGCTCGAAGACGATTCAACCGTCTATGTCGGCGCAGGATTGTCGAGCATCTGGAACCTGTCGGGCAATTGGTTTGTCGAGGGCAGCCTCGCCGCCGGGTACTATGATGAAGGCAGCGGCGGCATGGATCTGGGCGGCAACTGGCACTTCAGAACGCTGATCGGCCTTGGGTACAGGCTGACCAACGGATCTCGGATATCACTGGCCGTCGATCATCTCTCAAATGCAGGGATCGAGAGTCACAACCCGGGAAGAGAGACTGTTTCGATAAGGTACGCGTTTTCGTTCTGAAGAGAGTGGGACAGCGCCGTGCAGATTAACGCATCAGCGCATCGACCCTGCGCAAGATGTCCTGAAACGTGAGACGTGCAGGCGCATTGTCCGTCCTGAGCCGCATCTCTTCTGCGGTGTCCATTCTCTGCTTTACGATCCGTGCGAGCTCTTCACTCAGATCTGGTCTGTTTGTCAAAAGCGCCCGGATACACTCGATATGAACGCGAATGACCGTAACATCCGTTGCGGCGGCAAATTGCTGAAATGACGGGGCGTCTACGATCATCGCGTAAAGGCCATAGTATTGGCCCGGTTTCAGCTCGTCGATCGGCCTGAACGACGTGCTGCCGGATTTGACACTGGTTTCTACAACACCGTGTACAATGATATCAAAAGCTTGGGAGACTTCACCTTCGGCAATGATGGTGGTTCCCGCATCAAAGATGAGCCTCTCACTGGTCTGCACCAGTTGTTCAAGCTCTTCATCGGTCAGGAACTTGGCAATATCCAGTTTTTTGAGCGTCATAAGAGAAGTAGGGGGCTCTATCTTGACAACATCAGCTCTGCGCGAATGCAGCTCATATGTTTCCGGCGCGATCTGAATGCCTGCACTTTTCAGCGCATAGTGTATTTCCCGAAAGAGCTGCTCGCGCCCTGCGAACATGGACAGGAAGTTGGGGAAATGCACCCAAACCGTGTATACATACGGTATTGTCGACGCATCTGCCAAACGCACAGCGGGAATTGGTTTCTTCAACAGCTTGTCGCATCGCAGGGCCGCTTCGAGTAAAAGAGATTTTGCCATGGCTGGATCGACGTCCGCAGGGATCTTGATTTCATACCACTCCGCATAGACGTGATTTGTTCCATGCATGTTGTTGATGCGCTGCTGTGCCAGAGTGCTGTTTGGCACAACGACGGTGGCGTTGTCCCACCCGCGCAGTCGCGTCGCACGCCAGTTGATGTCGATGATCTGACCTTGCGTCCCGTCTTCCAGTTCGATCCAGTCGCCCAAGCGGAAGGGATGTTCCACACTCAGGGCGATGCCTGAAAAAAGATCACCCAGTGTCTTTTGCATCGCGAAAGCGATCAAAGCGGCGAGGGCCCCGGTTGAAAGGTAAATTCCGGTCACCGAGTAATCCATGATGTTGAAAAACGCGATGGCACTGGCCAGCAGAAACCCCGCGAACAGCAGGCCACGCTGAAGTCCGGGCAGATAAGTTGCGTCGTCATCCTTGCGTTTCGACAGCACGAAAAGCTCAACCAAGCGGGCGCAACACCACCCTAAAACCATCAATAAACTGAACAGGGTCAACGCGTTTATAAATTCGCTCAGGTCGCCAACCCCGAGCCACTTGTGCCCGTTGTACGTAAGGCTCCCCACGAGCAATACCGCTAAGGGCATGATCACCAAGTCAACAGCAACGCTGAGTTTTGGGTATCGCGCATCCAGTGGCGCGTTGCGAAAGCTGAACTTTACTGCAACCCAACACAGGGTGACCAAAGCAATCATCAAGGAAATCGCAAAATTGCCTTCCAGCATTTCAAATGAACTCAAGAAATTCAAAGGTGTTCCCTTACTAAACGTGACCCGAGCCCATGGTTGTTCGTCTGAAACAACAGCCTGCTGGTTCAGGATTGATACCCCGGTGGATCACATTGAGCAAACGAGCCGTGTTGTTTGCCGCTGAACCCTTGGCGTCTCCGCTGCCGCTCGCCATGCCCTGTGCGCGGGACGTGAGGCAACCCCGTGCGGGCAAATACTTATGCAGCGATGAAGCGTTCCGGCATGTGCCGACGGGTGGCCGTCCTTCGGCGCAAGTCGGGATGTTCTGAGCACTGAAAACGATAAGATGTCCGGCAGGCCCCAAAGCGTGCCCGATCCTACGTGCATAGATCATAAGAGCATATGCCAAACGGCGGATCAGGTATCCCCGGTTTTGCGTGCACATTGGCCGATGCTGCAACGAAAACGCAGTGCCGTCTTTCATCATCGTGCGTTTGCATTGGTACTTTGCTATCACAGACCGGCGCGTGTTTGCCAAACATCTGGTGGGGAGGGGCGCGAGATCAGGCGCCGCCATGGTGAGATGCGATGCGGCCTTGCACCGTAGGCTTCGGAAGATGCGTCATGCATCAGTGGTTTGTCCGGATGCGGGCGAGCAGAGCTGCTTTACGACACTCGTGGCGCAACCCTCTGAGCTGTGCCGCCGAGATCAGACCTATGATTTAGCGTCAGAAGTTCCGTGTGTTCAGTGATCTTGTCACCGTCATTCCGGGCCGTTGTCCTGCATCATTCCCTGAGCAATGCAGGAGATTCGCTGTGATACATCCCATCAAAAACCGACCGATCCACTTTGTCCGTTCGGTTCATGCGCTGCAGCACTGACAACCCCGTCGGTCTTTGCATTCTCCCGCTCAGCCCGCGCCGTTTTCGGTCGGCAGTGCAGGCGAATTTTCAATCACCGAAATCCCACAAACACCCAACCTATGGAGATACCAAATGAAAAAACTTATTTTGGCCACCGCTGTTGCCGCAGTTGCAGCCGCATCTGCAGTCGCCAGTTCCGAGGCTGAGGAAAAGCTCGTGACCATCGTTACCTCGCCGGATGCGCAAACACAGCTGATGGCCATGGTTTTGACCATGCAGGCTGCGCAACAGGGCGCTGATACGCACATCATGCTCTGTGGCCCGGCGGGCGATCTCGCCCTGAAAGACGCGCCTGCAAGTGCCACCGCAGGCCAGCCGCCACGCGACATGAGCCCGCAGGGGTTGATGCAGATGATCCGGGACAAAACCGGTGCGACGGTTGAGGTCTGCGCGATCTATTTGCCGGGCAGGGGGGCGGATCAATCCGTGCTTCTGGATGGGATTGGTGTCGCCATGCCCGACGCGATGGCGCGCCGTCTGATGGACGATGACACCCGCGTTCTCAGCTTTTGATCTGCACCAGCATCCGCAAAACAGTCGCGCGGACCATCACCGTGCGACTGTGCCTCTCTTAACCGTTTACATAAGCAAGGACAGGAAATGACATTTAACTATCTGACTGGAGTGGCGCTTGCCATCGTTCTGCCTTTCACTGCGTTTGCCGCGCCGGAACCCGCTGATCCCGCCCGGCAAACGCCCTGGGGTCTCTACCTGACGTCTCGGGAAGCCTTTGAAATGAAACAGCTTGAGGGCGACAAGGTTCTGTTCGTCGATGTTCGCGAGCCTGTCGAAATCATGTTCACCGGGTTCACGGATGTTGTCGATGAGAACATACCGTTTCTGCTGGTGAACCCGTCGCAGTGGCATGCTGAAAAACCGGTTCTGAAGATGGAAAAGAACCCGGATTTCAGCGCCGGTATCCTCGCCGCCCTTGAGGAAAGGGGCCTTGATAAATCCACGCCGATCATTCTGATGTGCCGGTCTGGCGGCACAAGGGGTGCACCCTCGGCGCGCGCATTGGAGGGGTCAGGCCTCAGTCAGGTCTATGTCGTGGTTGATGGCTTCGAAGGAAGCACTGCCAAAGACAACCCGAACGGACCCTTCCGCTCGGTAAACGGTTGGAAAAACTCAGGCTTGCCTTGGGGGTATCAACTCAACCCCGACAAAATCTACATGCGCGCTGAGGAGTGACAGAACCCTTGCGTGCCACGTGCCAAATGCACCCCAAGGTGATGGATATCCCCGCAAAACCGACATGTCAAAAACCTGATCTGTATGGTGACTTAATCACCGTCTTGGATGCCGTGTATCAGGTACTCTTGATGGGAAAAGGAGACGACACCCATGAACTTTCTTGTGATGCTCACGCTGTTTCTCGTTTTATCACTGGTGATCCTGTTTTGGCTCAGGTCGCTTTTGCACCCGATCCGGAAAAAACAACCAGCACGCGCGGATGGGCGGTTTGCAACGACCCGGATCGACACTATCACCCGAGACACCCGGCGATCAGGAGGCACATCTGATGTCAACCGTTGAAGAACCCGTCGAAACCCGTCGTGACTTTCTCTATTTTGCCACAGCCGGGGCAGGGGCCGTTGCAGTTGGCGGTGCTGTCTGGCCTTTGGTGAACCAGATGAACCCGTCTGCGGATGTGCTGGCCCTCTCGACCGTGCGCGTTGATGTGAGTGGGGTTCAACCCGGCACGCAGTTGACGCTCAAGTGGCAGGGCAAACCCGTTTTCATCCGGGCGCGCACCGAGGAAGAGATCGCACAGGCCCGCGCCACGGACCTGACAGATTTGCCCGATCAACTGGCACAGAACGCCAATCTGGCGGGCGATGCGGATGCTGCTGACGAAAACCGCGCCCTGTCAGAAGATGGTGTCTGGCTGGTCCAGATGGGCATTTGTACCCACCTTGGCTGCGTTCCGTTGGGCGAGGCGGGCGATTTTGGCGGCTGGTTCTGCCCCTGTCACGGCTCCCATTACGATGTGGCGGGTCGGATCAGAAAAGGACCTGCGCCCCGCAATCTCGATATTCCGGTGGCGTCTTTCGTGGACGAAACGACAATTCAACTGGGCTCCAATGAAGGTTAATCCTGAAACTGGTGAGCATGTCTGACGCGCGCCGCGATTTCTGGAACCGTGTCGCGCGTCGCTGTTCTGCGATGCCCATGCGCAATCCGGTGGCCTATGAGGCGACGCTTGCGCGTGTTCGGACTTATTTGAAACCGGCGCACAGTGTGCTGGAACTGGGCTGCGGATCAGGCACAACCGCGCTGAGGCTGGCACCCCACGTCCGGCAATATACGGCCAGTGATCGCGCGGCGGAAATGATTTCTGTCGCGCGTGAGAAATGCGCCGCAGCAGGAATTGAGGGGCTTGATCTGTGCACGGCGGGCTGCGGCGATGATACGTTGCCTGACGGGCCCTTCGATGTCGTACTTGCGTTTAACCTGCTGCATTTGTTGCCCGACCGACATGCAGCCCTTGGCGACGTGCATGATATGTTGCCTGACCAAGGGCTTTTCATCACTAAAACGCCATGTCTCGGCGGTGTTTTCAGCGTGTTTCGGCCGCTTGTGGCGCTCCTGCGGTGGGCAGGCAAAGCCCCCGATATCAGGTTTCTGACGCCCGAAAGGCTTGAGCACGACATCACATCTGCGGGTTTCGAGATACTGGAAAGCGACGATTACCCAAAACGACCCCCCAGCCGTTTCATCGTGGCAAGGAAGCTTTAAGAGCGCCGGTTTTTCGCCGCTTTGGTGACCAAGTCACCAAAGTTCTGCGCGGCGACATGCGACAATAAAAGCATAGATTCTGATTGGAGAGCAAAATGACAACGAACATGGGAAAATTCGATCGCGGGGGCCGTCTGGCCATTGCAGCAGTGTTGGTATTCCTCGCCCTCGGCACGACCGTTCTGGGTGGTGGCGTCCTGTTCTGGATCGCATTGGCGGTGGCGGCGGTCTTTACGCTGACGGCCTTTGTTGGCAACTGTCCGCTTTATAGCATTGTGGGCCTCAAGACCTGCAAGGACTGCTGATGATTGCGACCACTTTTACGCCTTGGGCATCGCTTGCGGGGGGTGTCCTGATTGGCATTTCCGCGACGCTTTTGATGTTGCTGTTGGGGCGCGTCATGGGGGCCACGGGCGTTCTGGCGGGGCTGTTTCAGCCCGCATCAGGCGATGATTTCCTGTGGCGCGCCGCCCTTGTGGCGGGGATGGTAACAGGGCCGGTCATCGTCTGGATCGCCACGGGCGAAATGCCAGCCGTGCAAGTGCCCGTATCGACCCCGGCCTTGTTGATCGGCGGGTTGATCGTCGGGGTCGGCGTCACCTTTGGGGCAGGCTGCACCTCTGGGCATGGCGTGTGCGGGATGGCGCGGCTCAGCCCGCGATCCATCGTCGCGACGATGACCTTCATGGTGTTCACCTTTGCCACCGTCTTTGTCATTCGCCACGTGATTGGGGGCTAAGTCGATGAAACTGATCGCAACTTATCTGGTAGGCGTTGTCTTTGGCGTCGGGATTGCCATCTCCGGCATGATCAACCCGGCCAAGGTTCTGAATTTCTTTGACCTTTTTGGCACATGGGACCCCTCGTTGATCTTTGTGATGGGCGGGGCGCTGATCACCACGTTTATTGGCTACAAGCTGGTGTTTGGGCGCGCGGCCCCTGTGTTTGCGGTTGAATTCCTTGTGCCAAGTGCGCGCAGGATAGACGCGCGGCTTGTCGGTGGCTCCGCCGTCTTTGGCATCGGCTGGGGCATCGCAGGGTTCTGTCCGGGCGGTGCATTGCCCGCCCTTGGCACAGGCCGGTGGGAGGTCTTTGCCTTTGTCGCGGCCCTTCTGATCGGGATTTTTCTGGCAAAATTCATCCAATCCCGGATCGCGCACAGCGCGGCACCTGTGGTCTCACCCTAACCCCGAAGGAGATACGAAAGTGACTGATTACCCTGTAAACATGAGCGTCAAACCACACGTTCAGGCGTTTTTTGATGAGGCCACGAATACCATCACCTATATCATCAAGGATCCGGCCTCCAACGCCTGTGCGATTGTCGACAGTGTCATGGATATCGATTACGCCGCAGGCCGCATCACTTTTGATCACGCGGATGAGTTGATCCGGCAGGTTGAGGCGCAAGGTCTTGAACTGGAATGGATTATCGAGACGCACGTCCATGCCGACCACCTGAGCGCCGCCCCTTATATCCAAGGCAAGCTGGGCGGCAAGATCGGGGTCGGTTCCAAAATTACTGTGGTGCAGGACGTCTTTGGCAAGGTCTTTAACGAAGGCACGGAGTTCCAGCGCGACGGCAGCCAGTTCGATGCGCTGTTTGAAGATGGCGATACATATATGGTCGGCGAGATGCAGTGCTTTGCCATGTATACGCCCGGCCATACGCCTGCCTGCATGGTGCATGTGATGGGGGATGCCGCCTTTGTGGGTGATACGCTGTTTATGCCCGACGGTGGGTCTGCGCGTTGTGATTTCCCCGGTGGCAGCGCAGAAGAGCTCTATGACAGCATCATGAAAGTGCTGGCCCTGCCGGATGAGACGCGCCTGTTCATGTGCCACGATTATGGCCCGAACGGCCGCGACATCGCCTGGGAAACCACGGTGGCAGAAGAGAAAGAGCACAACATCCACGTCGGCCGGGGCAAGACGAGGGAAGATTTCATCAAGTTCCGTACCGAACGCGATGCGCAGCTGGCGATGCCGAGGCTGATCATCCCGTCGCTTCAGGTGAACATGCGCGCCGGCGAGGTGCCCAAGGACCGTGACGGCAACCCGATGCTCAAAGTGCCGGTCAACACGCTGTGAGGGAAAACCAATGAAAGCGACGCTTACTGTCCTCGTGCTTTTTGCCATGTCCGTGCCTGCGCTTGCTCAGAATGGGCAACCCGGGGCGCATTTTATCGAAAACTGGGATGTCGACGGCGATGGAATCGTCAGCCTTGACGACATCACGACCCGGCGCGGCGATGTTTTTGCCGCCTTTGATGCGGATGAAAATGGCGCTCTGGATGCAAGCGAGTACGTCTATTTCAACGAAGCGCGCGCTAATGACATGAAGGCGGCTGCCGGTCGTGGAAACGGCAAGGGTTTGCGTCGTGCGTCTGAGGGGATGACGCTTGCCTTCAATGACACGAATGGAGATGGCGAAGTTTCCCACGCGGAATTCCTGTCTCATACCGGGGATTGGATGGCGCTGCTCGACCGCAATTCCGACGGTTCAATCACACCCGCCGACTTTGGCCGCCCATAGAAAGCCGCATCATGGATCTTAGAAAAATCACCGAAAAAGTCACTGTCAGTCCACAAATCATGGTCGATGACATGGTCGCGATCCGGGACGCGGGGTTTCGCGCCATCATTTGCAACCGGCCCGATGGGGAGGGCGCGGACCAGCCCAGCTTTGAGGAGATCGAGACCGCAGCCAAAGCGGTGGGCATCGAGGCGCGCTATGTGCCCGTGCAATCCGGCATGGTCAAAGACGAGGATGTAGACGCCTTTGGCACAGCACTGGACGAAGTGCAGCGCCCCGTGCTGGCCTATTGCCGGACCGGTACGCGCTCCGCCACGCTCTGGTCGTTTCACGAGTCCATCAAGCGCCCCATGCCGGACATTCTCGCCGCGACAAAGGCGGCGGGCTATGACATGAATGGTGTTGCGCGGCGCATCGCCAATGGGGGCAAAACACCCACCGACACGGGGGATGCGCATTTCGATGTGGTGATCGTCGGGGCAGGTGCGGGCGGCATTTCGGTTGCGGCAAGCCTCAAGGCGCGCAAATCTGGTTTGAACATCGCGGTGATCGATCCGGCGGATATTCATTATTACCAGCCCGGCTGGACCATGGTGGGGGGCGGTATCTTTGATGCGCAGTCTACGGCCAAAACCATGGGCAGTCTAATCCCGAAGGATGTGCATTGGATCAAATCCGCCGTGGCGGCCTTTGAGCCCGGCAACAACGCGGTGATCCTCGATGGCTGCCGGGTGGTCAAATATGACCGTCTGGTGGTCTGTCCGGGGCTGAAGCTGGACTGGGCCGCTGTCGAGGGGCTGGAGGAGACGCTGGGACGCAATGGTGTAACGTCGAATTACCGTTATGATTTAGCACCATACACGTGGAACCTTGTGCAAAGCCTTAAGGGTGGCCGCGCGCTGTTTACGCAACCGCCCATGCCGATAAAATGTGCAGGTGCGCCGCAAAAGGCGATGTATCTGTCTGGGGATGCGTGGCACCGGAACGGAGCGCTCAAAGGCATCGACATTCAGTTCATGAATGCGGGGGGTGTGCTGTTTGGCGTCAAAGACTACGTGCCAGCCCTGATGGAGTACGTCGACAAATACGACGCAACGCTCAATTTTTTTCACAATCTGATTTCTGTGGATGGGCCTGCGAAAAAGGCCACGTTCAGGGTGGCCAAGCCAGATACCGCGCCGTCCGAGGTCACAGTGGAATTTGACATGATGCATGTCTGCCCGCCGCAAACGGCACCGGATTTCATCCGCGTGTCCCCGCTGGCGGATGCGGGCGGCTGGGTCGATGTGGATCAGGCCACCCTGCGCCACACCGAATACGATAACATCTGGAGCCTTGGCGACGCGATGAACGCCCCCAACGCCAAGACCGCCGCCGCCGCGCGCAAACAGGCCCCGACAGTTGCGGATAACATCATCGCTGACATCGCCGGACGCTCTCCCACATCTGCTTATGATGGCTATGGATCATGCCCTCTGACGGTGGAGCGGGGCAAGATCGTGCTGGCCGAATTCGGCTATGGCGGTGTGCTCAAGCCCAGTTTCCCGCCCTTTCTGCTGGATGGCACCAAGCCAAGCCGGGCGGCATGGTTCCTCAAGGAAACCCTGCTGCCGCCGATCTACTGGAAGGCCATGCTCACGGGCAAGGAATGGATGGCCAAGCCTGAAAAGATCAAAGTTGCGGCTGAATAGGCCCCTGGTTTCCGGACGATCCCATGCACATAAATCTGCGCCGCTTCTTCCCGATCCTTGATTGGGGACGGACCTATGACCGCAAGGCGTTATCCAGCGACCTGATCGCGGCGGTGATTGTAACGATCATGCTGATCCCGCAGTCGCTGGCCTATGCGCTTTTGGCCGGTTTGCCGCCGGAGGCCGGGATTTATGCCTCGATCGCGCCGATCATCCTCTATGCGATCTTTGGCACATCGCGTGCGCTCGCGGTGGGACCGGTTGCGGTGGTGTCCTTGCTGACGGCCTCGGCCATTGGTCAGGTGGCAGAGCAGGGCACCGCGGGTTACGCCGTGGCGGCGCTGACACTGGCGTTTTTGTCGGGCGGGTTTCTGGTGCTGATGGGCGTGTTTCGCCTCGGGTTTCTGGCCAATTTCCTCAGCCACCCGGTGATTGCGGGCTTTATTACCGCCTCGGGTATCCTGATCGCGACCAGCCAGTTGAAGCATATCCTTGGAGTGAGCGCGCATGGCCACACGCTCCCCGAGATGTTGGTGTCGATCCTTGCCCATCTGGGGGAGATCAACTGGATCACAATGCTGATCGGAGTCGCGGCGTCCGCCTTTCTGTTTTGGGTGCGCAAACACCTCAAACCGACGCTGCGCAACCTTGGGGCCGGGCTGCTTTTGGCGGATATCCTGACCAAGGCCGGACCTGTGGCCGCTGTGGTCGCGACGACCCTTGCGGTCTGGGCCTTTGGGCTGGACGGGAAGGGGGTGCGTATCGTGGGGGATGTGCCGCAAAGCCTGCCGCCTCTGACGCTGCCGGGCTTGTCCCCGGATCTGGTGGGGGCGCTGCTGGTCCCTGCAATCCTGATTTCTGTCATCGGTTTCGTCGAATCCGTTTCCGTGGCGCAGACGCTCGCCGCCAAGAGGCGTCAACGCATTGATCCCGATCAGGAATTGATTGGTCTGGGGGCGGCCAATCTGGGTGCGGCATTCACCGGTGGATACCCTGTCACGGGCGGATTTTCACGCTCTGTCGTGAACTTTGATGCGGGTGCCGAGACGCCGGCGGCAGGTGCTTTCACGGCTGTGGGTCTGGCCATCGCGGCCATGGCGCTGACACCTTTGGTCTATTATCTGCCCAACGCCACGCTCGCTGCGACAATCATCGTGGCAGTGCTCAGCCTTGTGGATCTGTCGATTCTGCGAAAGACGTGGGGCTACGCGCGGGCCGATTTCGTGGCGGTTGCGGTGACCATCCTGCTGACCCTTGGTCTGGGGGTGGAGGTTGGTGTCGCGTCGGGGGTGGTCATTTCGGTTTTCCTGCACCTTTACAAGACCTCCCGCCCGCATGTGGCTGAAGTCGGTCTTGTGCCTGATACGCAGCATTTCCGTAATATTCATCGCCATGCGGTCAACACCGTTGCGACCCTCGTGACCCTGCGTGTGGATGAAAGCCTTTACTTCGTGAATGCGCGCTTTCTTGAGGACCTGATCCAGAACCGTGTCACGCAGGGCTGCGCGGTAACGGACGTGGTGCTGATGTGCTCTGCTGTGAATGACGTGGATTTTTCTGCGTTGGAAAGTCTTGGGGCGATTAACTTGCGGCTCAAGGATATGGGCGTTCGTCTGCACCTGTCAGAGGTGAAAGGGCCGGTCATGGATCGCCTCAAACGCTCGCATTTTCTGGATGACATGGGCGGTCAGGTGTTCCTGTCGCAATATGATGCCTGGGTGCAATTGTCCGGCAAATCAACTGTCACTGCCCCTCGGTGATCGGGGCCGTTTGACACGAGGGCGGCTGTTTGATCTATGTCCATGGATTTGTCGGAAAGGCAGGTGTTCGCAGCATCCGGCGCAGGCCAGAGTAGGGGCGCTCATTCCGGCTTTTACCCGCGATGGCCGGAAATCAGACGGGTGAGCACTTCATTCAGTGTTTTTTGGTCGTCATCGGACAAAGGTTGCAAGACGCGCTGAGTGACGAGGTGGCCGCGCGCGCGCAGATGTTCCGCCAGCGCCCGTCCCTGGGCCGTCAGATTGATGACCTTATAGCGCTTGTCCTTTTTGGAGATGCTGATCGTCACAAGTGCTCTGGCCAACAGGCGCTTGAGCAGCCCGTTGAGTGTCGGCATGTCCATCGAGGTGCGCCGTGCCAGTTCCTTGTGGGACAAATCGGACGCCTCCCAAAGGGTGGTCAGCACAGCAAATTGGCTAGTGGTGATTTTTGCGGTTTCGGCCTCTTCTCCATAGACCTGTGAAAACTGTTCGATTGCGATCTGGCTTGCAACTCGCAATTGGAATCCGACCTGTGATTGAAGGTGATAGGTCTTGGCCCGTTGCCGGGTATCATCTGGCTGAATCGACCCGGTCGCGTCATCCATTGCGCTTACCCCTCTGTCCCGGAAAACTATTTCCGCTGATGCGGTTATCCCGATGTCAAATCTGTTAGTGTACAAAGTAGTTGACACTTCGTTCACTAACTTTAACCTGAGAATACGTCGGTAGAAAGGCATCTTTTCCTTGGGCTGGCGCAAGAAAGATCCGGCGCTGACACCGCGCTCGCATGTCGCAAGCTGGGCACTGTCGCAGAAAACAAACTCAAGGGTCCAAAGAGGGAGATCACCAAACACGACACGCAAGCTCAAGCCAGCCGCCAGCAGACGGGATATTCTGAAATACGGCGCCGGGGGCATGGCCCTTGCTGCGCTGGGAACGCCATCTATTCTGCGCGCGCAGGACACCATCCCCGTGGGTATTTTGCAGCCACTGTCCGGCGGGCTGGAGCTTTTGGGGCGTCAGGGCGCGCAGGGTACGGAAATGGCGCTGCTTGAGGCCAATGAGGCGGGCGGCGTTCTGGGTGGGCGTATGTTCGAAATTATCGAGGCCGACACGGAAACCGACCCGACGACCGCAGTTGAACGCTCTAACGAGCTGATCCGTGCGCGCGGTGTTTCTGCCGTTGTCGGTCCGGTGACCAGCGCATCGCGGGATGCGATCCAGACGGTATATGAGCGCTTCCGCACGCCGCTGATTTACGCAACCGATTATGAGGGCGGTGTGTGCAGCCCGTTTTTGACCTGCTACAGCGCGCTGCCCGAGCATCAGGTCGCCCCATTGGTCGACTATGCGCTTGCAAATGATCTGGGTAGCTTTTTCCTGCTGGGCAGCGATTATATCTGGCCACAGAAGATGAACGCGTCGTTCAGGGCGACGGCTGACGCGCGCGGTGCCACCGTGGTGGCCGAAGAGTACGGGGCATGGGGCGCGCAGGACTATGCGCCGACATTGCGCAAGATCGAACGCTCCGGCGCGGATACGGTCGTGCTGACCATCGTGGGGGCCGACGCGATCACTTTCCTCAAGCAATTCGCAGCCTCCCCCCTGAAAGGTCAGGTTGAAATCATCTGTTTCGGCTTCAGCGAAAACTACCTGTCGGGCCTGACGGTCGAAGAAGCCGAAGGGATCATCGGGCCTGCGAATTTCGTGGCCAGCCTCGACAAGCCCGAAGCTCAGGATCTGGTGTCGCGGGTGCGTGCCCGCTATGGCACGGATGCGATCGTTTCCAACACGGTGGATGCTCATTACACGGCCACGCGCTTGCTGATCGAGGGCATCAAGAAAGCGGAAAGCACCGACGCCGAAGCCTTTGGCGACGCCATGCTGGAGCTTCCCGTGATGTCGGGCAATGGCGAGGTGCAATTCCGCCGCTCTGACCGGCATGCCGAGCTGAATGGGCTGATCGTTGCGGCGCGCAATGGTGAAATGGCCGTGCAGCGGGATCTGGGCCGGATTGATGCACCCAGCCAGTGCAGCTAGGACGCACGGAGGTGACGGCCCTGCTGGAAGTTGACGATATCACCAAGCGTTTTGGTGGAATCGTTGCCTTGGACGCATTGAACCTGTCGCTACAGCCGGGTGAATTGCGCTGCATTCTGGGGCCGAATGGTTGTGGCAAGACCACTCTGTTCAATGTGCTGACCGGGGCGTTCAAGCCAACATCGGGCACGGTGCGTTTTCGCGGCGAGGCGATCAGCGGCAAGGGACCGATTGCGATTTCGAGGCGCGGCGTTTCGCGCAAGTTTCAGGTGCCGGGGATTTTTCCCGAACTGACGGTGTTGCAGAACGTGGCGCTGCCGATGGCGGCCGCGTCACGCAAACCGACCCTGCGCTCGCTGATCTGGCACAAGATCGACCCTGCGCGGCTGGCTGAACTGCTCGACTTTGCCGGGTTGACCGACAAGGCCGATGTGCTGGCCAGCGATCTTGCCCATGGCGAAAAGCAACGGCTGGAAATCGTGATGCTTTTGGCGGTGGATGCCGATTTGCTGCTGCTTGATGAGCCGACGGCGGGCATGTCGAAAGGGGAGACCGCGACCATTGCGGCCCTCATCCGCAGGCTGACTTCCGAGTTTGGAAAGACGGTGCTGGTGATTGAGCATGACATGCAATTTGTGCTCGACCTTGATTGCCGGATCACTGTGATGGCGCGCGGCACGGTGATTGCTGAGGGCACCTATGACGAGGTGCGCAACAACCCGCAGGTCATCGAATGCTATCTGGGGCAGGCGTCATGATCCTTGAAATCGATAAACTGCACGCCGGGTACATCAAGGGCTCTTTGGTGTTGCAGGATTTGAACCTGAGCATCGCGCAGGGTGATTTCGTGGCCTTGCTGGGCCGCAACGGCATGGGCAAGACCACCCTGATGCGCAGCATCGTCGGGCAAATCAAGGCAAGTGCCGGTTCCATTCGCTTTGCAGGCGAGGACATTACCGGGGCCAGTTCCTACAAGATCGCGCGCGCCGGAATCGGCTATGTGCCGCAGGGGCGCGAGATATTTGGTGACTTCACCGTTGAAGAGAACCTGCGCATGGGGCTTTTGGGCAAGCCGGGCCTTGGGTCTACCGTGCCGGAATGGGCCTATGATGTCTTTCCGATCCTCAAGGAACGCCGCAGCCAGCAGGCGGGCACTATGTCAGGCGGACAACAACAGCAGCTTGCCATCATGCGCGCGCTTCTGGGTCAGCCGGATCTGCTGATCCTTGATGAGCCGTCCGAAGGGATCCAGCCGTCCATCGTCCATGACATCGGCGTTGCCCTCAGGGAATACGCGCGCGCGCACGGGCTGACCGTGTTGCTCGTCGAGCAAAACCTCGATCTGGTAGGTCTTCTGGGCCATCACGCGCTGTTCATGGAGAATGGCGCTATTGTTGAGCGGATCGACGACATGGCCCGATTGCAAAACGACAGCGAGTTGATCGCTCGATATCTTTCCGTCTAGCGAGGACACCTATCCATGGACATCGTAATCTTGATCGGTCTCGACACGTTCAGCTACGTGTTAACGCTGCTGCTTGTCACGCTGGGGTTGGTGATCATCTACGGGATGATGAACATCATCAACATGGCGCATGGCGAGCTGTTCATGATCGGGGCCTATACCGTGGCCACTCTGTTGGCCTCGGGGGTGCCTTTCTGGATCTGCATCATGGCCGCCCCCATAGTCGTGGGCGTGGCGGGCATATTGATCGAGGAAGTGGTGATCCGGCATGTCTATGGCCGCCCCCTTGATACGATCCTTGCGACCTGGGGGCTGTCGATTGCGCTGAAACAGCTGATCATCATCCTGTTCGGGCCGGGCGCGGTCAGCATTACCAACCCCGTGCCCGGCTCGGTCAGCCTGATGGGCGTGGATTATCCGGCCTATCGGCTGGTGATCATGGCGCTGGCTGCTGCTTTGGCGCTTGCGACCTATCTTGTGATCTATCGCACCACGATTGGCCTTCAGGTGCGCGCGGTAATCTCGAACCGCGCCATGGCGGGCTCGCTCGGGGTGAACACGCGCCGGATGGACCGGGCGACCTTTGCTGTCGGCTCAGCACTGGCGGGGATCGCCGGGGCGATCATGTCCCCCATGATCAGCGTCGATCCGCAGATGGGCGTGGGCTTTCTAATTCCGGCGTTCCTTTCGGTACTGGTGGGGGGCTTGAATTCCCTCGTCGGGGCCGTGGTCGGCGCAGGCACCATCGGGGGCACCACCGGCATTCTGTCGGCAAACATGGAGCAGGCAGATGCGCAGATCGTCGTCTTCCTGATTGCCATTCTCATCATCCGTTTTGTGCCACAAGGCTTGTGGAAAGGGTTTCGCTGACATGTTGCCCCGTCTTCCAATCCTCTTGTCGATCGCCTTTGGCCTTGCACTTTTGCTCGCGCCGCTTGGTCTTGATGACTGGCGTCTCAGCCAGCTGGCCCAGCTTTTGACATACGGGCTCTTTGCGCTCAGCCTCTCGTTCATCTGGGGGCAGGTGGGTATCCTGTGTTTCGGACAAGCGATTTTCTTTGGGGTCGGCGCCTATGTCATGGCGCTGGTGACCTTGGGCAAATTCCCGATGCTGGGCGACAGCCAGCTGATGGGGCTGCTTTTGGCGACCCTCGCGGCGGGGGGTGTCGCTTTTGTGCTGGGGCTGTTCCTCTTTGGTGGGCGCGGCATCACCGGGGCGCATTTGGCCGTCGTTACGCTTTGTGCTGCGGTGGTCATCGAAATCGCTGCAGGTCGCTGGGCCTTTATCGGCGGTTATAACGGCCTGTGCGGGGTGCCGCCCCTGACCACGCCCTGGCCGCGCGAAGATATCTACCTGAGTGGGCTCGAGACGTATTTTCTGGTCTTCGGCATCCTTGTGCTGGTCTACTTTCTGCTGTTGTGGCTAACGCAGACGTCCTTTGGCACGCTGCTTGCCGCGATCCGCAGCAATGAGGAAAGAACCCGGTTTCTCGGCTTTGATGTCACCATCGCCAAGCTTTTTGCCTTTTTGCTCTCGGGCATGGTGGCAGGTCTTGCCGGGGGGCTGTTTGCGGCGCAGTTCGGCTTTGTCTCACCGCAGTTGATCGGCTTTGCGCTATCAACAGAAGTCTTGATCTGGGTGGCCGTGGGCGGGCGCGGTGTCTTGCTGGCGGCGGTGGCGGGCGCGCTTTTGGTCCGCTGGGGCGAAGATCAACTGTCCGACCAGCTTGGCCAATACTGGCTGCTTGCGACGGGTCTGCTGTTTATCGTCATCGTTGTGGTGGCCCCGCGCGGTCTGTTCGGCCGGGTGCTGGACCTTTCCGCGCGGCGCAAATCATAAACCAAAGGCCATGAGGCAGGCTGCGCATGCTGTCCGCCCTGACGTGCGTTGTGTCTGTAGCAGCGATTAGCGCGTGAATGCTGAAACGATATCTTCGGTATTTGCGACCTCTGCAAACAGCAGCGCCATATTGAGCACGGCGGCATCCTGTTCCGTTTTGGATACGGTCCCGGTGGCATCTGCCGCAAAGACAACGTCATAGCCATATTGCATCGCATCGCGCGCTGTTGAATCACAACAACAATTGGTCATTGTACCAGAGATGATCAGCGTGCGGATACCGCGTTCCTGCAAGATCTCATGCATATCGCAGGTGCCCATGATGAAGGCGCTGAACCGGGTCTTGTCGACGACCAGATCGCTCGGATCGATATCAAGCCCGTCCCAGAGTTGCAGGTCATGCGCGTCCGGTCCGAAGGCCTCCTGCTGGGCGGAGGAGCGCACAGGGTTCAGGAAGCGACGATAAAAGGCATCCCACGCTTTTTCAGTCGGATCATAGGCAAAGCGGGTAAAGGCGACCATGCCGCCCGCCGCGCGCAGGGCCGACGAAATCGCATTGATCTGCGGTACGACTTCGCGGGCAGGAGGTGTTTCCAGCAATGCGCCGGGCCGCAGAAAACCGTTCTGCATGTCAATGACCAGATGCGCAGTGGTTTTCGGATCGGCTTCTTCCAACAAATGGGTCGGGCCGCGTGTCCATTCGTAACGCGCCTCAAATTCCGGGTCGAGTTCGTAGCGTTGCATGTGAAACCCCCTGAAGTGTTCAGTTTTCGTGATCCTTGCCGCTTTCATGCCGCGCGGTCATATCAGTAAACGCGCGATTTGGCGCTTGGCAAGCAGCACCTTACCGCCATCGCAGGCGCGCGGGCTGCGGTGCCCGCACGCCTGCGGACGCTATCAACTATGGATGACGTAGGCCCCATTGGTGGGCGCTGACGCATCATCGGTGCGCTCGCGTTCGAGCATTTCGGCGATGCGCTTTCGGTAGACCATGGGCCCGTGATCAATCGCGAGGCGGATCGGACGACGCTTGCGCGGGCGTTGCTCTTCGATGTGAACCGCTTCAAGGATCTCCTTGTCTTCACCAAAGGCAATCTCGAACAGTGCATCCATCTTGTCAGAGGCCTCATCGGAGCCGACCGCGGTATTGCGCAGGTGCATCCAGCGGTCGATTGTATAGGTCTCCGTTACCGGTGTCATGAAATGCAGGGCCAGAATACGGGTGCCGCTGTCGCGGTCATCCTCTGCGATTTCACGGGTCGCATCGGCAGAGCCAAAGTCGATATAGGCGGTGCAGGGCAGGCGCAGATGGTAATAGTGCCAGCGGTCCACATTGCCGGTAAAGCCGCCAAATGCCTTGAAGAAACCGATCGGCTCGGAGTCGCGTATCCAGCGCCATGCAATGATCTCTTCACCTTCGGTTGAAACATGCACGGGCACGTTCTCGGAAGCGGAATTGCCCAGCGTTGTTTCATGCACAAAGCTCACATGCGCAGGATCAACGAGGTTTTCGGCCACATTCAGATAGTTCGATTCGATATGCAGCGCGCCGCCGTGGTGCATGTGCCAGCTGTCATCGTGAAACTGCGGCAAATCAAAGATGTCGTCGGGATTGGCGCGTTCCGGCTCGCCCATCCAGATCCAGACGATCCCGCTGCGCTCTTCGATGGGATAGGCATCGACGCAGGCGGATAGGGGGATGCGGTCCTGTCCGGGCACGCGCACGCATTTTCCGTCCGTATCAAAGGTCAGCCCGTGGTATCCACACTGCACCGTATCGCCGATGCGTTTGCCCATGCTCAGCGGCAGTTGGCGGTGTGGGCAAACATCTTCAAGCGCTGCGACGCGCCCATCGGTGCGGCGGAACAGCAAGACCGGATCGCCCAGAATAACAAAGCGTCTCAGCTCATCGTCAATTTCTGTAGACCAGGCAGCGACATACCAGGCGTTGCGTACCAATGTCGTCATGGTTTTATCCCCGTAGCATTGAATTTAGTTTGTGCGCTAAGTATTGTGGCCGGGGCAGGTTCCGTCAACCGTAAATTTGGTGGTCTTGGCAGATATATGCTGCGGGCTCAGCTGGTGGAATTGAGCGCGCAGGGCAGGTCTGCCAGATGCAGGACATTGTGCAATCAGATCATGACCTGCGCGCGTTTTGCCCGTTTGCCGATGATGCGTAACGATATGTTCGCACCGCAGCGGGTTTTGCCATGTGCGACCCGAACTCGGATGTCATGGGTTATTCGGCAATGTCCTCGGCCCAGAGTTCGGGCTTCTCGGTGATGAAACGCTGCATCAAATCGATGCAATCGGGATCATCTGCCACGATGACCTCAACCCCTTTGGAGCGCAGAAAGTCCTCATTGCCGCCAAAGTTCTTGTTTTCACCAATCACAACGCGGGGGATACCGAATTGAATGATCGTGCCCGTACACATCATGCAGGGGCTGAGCGAGGTATAAAGCGTCGTGTCGCGATAGCTCTTCTGACGGCCCGCCTTGCGCAGCGCGTCCATCTCGCCATGAGCAATCGGATCGCCCTTTTGCACCCTTTGATTGCGGCCCTGTGCCACGACCTCACCACCGCGCGCCAGAACAGAGCCGATGGGGCAGCCGCCTTCGTCAAAACCGGCTTTTGCCTCGTCGTAGGCGATGCGCAGCAGGCGGATATCGGCGTCATTCATATCTGTCATTCCTTTTGACCCAAAACCGGACCTTGATAATAGGGAAGCGTCTCGACACTTGGGTGCCAGATGCCGTCCCGTTGCAATGTGTCCATATGATCGGCGATTTCGCTCAGCGTTGCAAACCAGACGTCCCGCGTGTCGCGTGTCCGGGTGATCCACGCCTCGACCTGTTTCCAGCGCGCCAGACGTCCGGTCAGAAATGGATGGATGATCAGCATGAAAAACCCGCCCGCGTCGTATTGCGCCTCGAACTCCTCCCAAAAACCACTGAGACCGTGCGAGGGCCCGGCGACGGGCATCATATACCCGATTTCATCGTAATGGGCGAAGGGGGGCCAATCATCCGTGCCCCAATGCACCGGCATTTCATAGAGCACCCCATTGGCGGTCTGCAACCGGTAGGGAATGTCATCCGCCATCATGGAACTGTCATAGCGCATCCCGTGCTCAATCATCAGATCGACCACTTCCTGTGTGATGTTATAGACAGGCGCGCGGTACCCTTGCGGCTTTTGTCCGCAAATGCGCAGATGGACATCAAGCGTGCGTTCAAACCATTCCCGCTGCGCGCCGCGCGTTTTGACCGGGTCCTCGTGCAGATAGCCGTGATGACCAATCTCATGACCGTCTTTCAGAATGGCCTCGGCCACATCCGGGTATGTCTCAAGACACCAGCCGGGGATGAAGAACGACTGTTTGAGACCGAGGCGACGATAGGTATCCAGAATGCGGGGCAGGGCGACCATCGGCCCATAGCGCCCCATCGAAATGGGATAGAGCCGCTCATGGGCGTCTTCGGGTTTGGCGATATGGATCAGGCTGTCCGCATCCATGTCAAAGCTGATCGCAACGGCACATTTTGCCCCATTGGGCCAGGGGATCGGGTTGCGGATCACGCTGTCAGCTCTGGTTCAGGACATGCGCGCTCTGCGTGTCCCATGACAGCCAGATTTCATCGCCACTGTGCAGATCGAACTTCGACAGTTCGCGTTCCTGCATCTGTACCTTGAACTCATGACCCTGCGCATCCTCAAGAAAGAGCGTGACCATGGAGCCCACGAACTCTTCGGAGATCAGCTTGCAAAAGGCGTTGTTCGCTTCGGCCGGTTCATCCTTGGCGATATGGACGAGGTCGGCTGAAATCACGAAACTCGCATCATGCCCTTCGATGAGATGCACCTCATTGGTGGGCACGGTAAAGGCCCCGGATTGCGTGGTGATGCGCGCCGTGTCGCCGTCCACTGATGCCACCTTGCCCGACAGGATGTTGTTGCGCCCGACAAATTCCGCAACAAACTGGTTGGCGGGTTCGCGGTAGATGTCCTTTGGCGTGCCGATCTGCGCAATCTCGCCCTTGCCCATAATAATGACCCGGTCGGCCATGGCAAAAGCTTCGGATTGCGAATGGGTGACATAGACAAAGGTGATGCCCAGTTCGCGCTGCAGGTCCGTCAGGACAGCCTGCATGCGGATGACAAGATGTGCATCCAGCGCCGAAAGCGGTTCGTCCAACAGCAGGATCTGCGGTTCCATCACCAGCGAACGCGCAAGGGCGACGCGCTGTTTCTGCCCCCCCGACAGGGTCGAGATATGGCGGTCGGAGAATTCCAGAATGCCCATCTTGTCCAGCCACTTCAGGGCGCGCTCACGCCGCTCTGCCTTGTCGACGCCGCGCATCTTGAGGCCGAATTCCACGTTTTCACGCGCGGTCAGAAAAGGGAAAAGCGCCAGCGATTGCCAGACCAGCGGTGTGTCGCGTTCATGCGGGGCGACATCATTCATGACCCGGTCATTAAGGCGGATTTCGCCCATGCTCGGGGCCTCCAGACCGGCCAGCATGCGCAGGGTGGTGGTCTTGCCACAGCCCGATGGACCCATGATCGCCAGAAACTCACCCTCGCGGATTTCGAAATCCAGTTCCTTCACGGCGACAAAATTGCCGAAGTGTTTTTTTACTTTGTCAAAGACAACCAGTGGTTTGTTCATGATTAAGTGCTCTTCATTTGGCGACTGGCGAAAAACAACTGCGCCAGCACAACAAGGGTCATTGAGATAAGGAAAACAAATGTGCCGATGGCGTTGACCTGCGGGTCAATGTTGCCCTGAACGATTTCGAGCACGACAACGGGCAGTGTCTTGTTCAGGCCCGAGACGAACCATGAGACGGCAAATTCATCAAAGGAAACCGCGGCTGTCAGAAAGAGACTGGAAAAGATCGCAGGCTTGCAGAAAGGCACGATGACATGACGCATGGTCTGCCATTCTGAACCGCCAAGGTTCCACGCGGCGGATTCAAGATCAGGGTCCATCTGGTTGAGGCGCAACCGGATCACGGCCATGGCAAAAGGCGCTGTCAGAACGCTGTGCGCGATGATGATCGAATAAAGCTGCCCGGACATGCCGATCTTGGAAAACCACGCAAGCATCGCCAGCGCCATGATGATCAACGGAATGGTCGGCGGCAACAGGATCAGCGCCAGATAGGGGCCCTTGAACCGGAAACCATAGCGGAAATCGGAATAGGCCGTGCTGAACCCCAGAAAGGTCGCGATGACTGCTGTCGAACAAGACACGATCAGGCTGTTCAGCGCGGCCTCCCAGACATCAGGGTCCGCAAGGATTTTTGCGTACCACTCGGTGGTGAATTCGCCCAGCGGGATGGTCGGAAACCGTTGCGAGTTGAAGGAGAAGATCATGCTGAACACGATCGGCGCAAAAACGAACACAAAGATCAGCGCGACATAAAGGGCGAGGGCAAAGTTCAGGGAACGGCTTTGTTTCATTTCGCGCCCTTTCCTTTGCGGTAGGCCAAGGCGATGCCGGTGAAGGCAATGGCGAACAACGTGAGCATCATCATGATGGCGACCACAGCGGCGCGGGGCCATTGCTGACCCGATTTGGTCGTATCAAGGATCAGGATCGGCAGGGTCGGTTCCTGTGATCCGCCAAGGTAAAACGGGGCCACGAAATCACCAAACGACAGGATGAAGCAAAAGATCGCGGCAATGATCAGGCCGGTCTTGGCGAGCGGAATGATCACCTGCCAGATCGTTCTGAGCGGCGAGCAGCCGAGGTTACGGGCCGCTTCGATCAGGTTCTTGTCGATATTGGCCATGGTGACGGTTTGCAGGATCACAACGAGGGGCAGGGTCAGGGTCATATATCCGACCAAGGTGCCAAAGTTGGTGTTCAGCATCGTGTAGGGCCCAAGGCCGATCGTGCCCAGCATGGCGTTGAGCACGCCGCTTTCCGCAAGGATCACGAACCAAGAAAAGGTGCGCACCAGATAGCTGGTGAAAAAAGGAATGATCAGTAGAAAAATCGCCCAGCGACGCGTGCTTTCAGAGGCGCGGAAGGCCAAAGCAAAGGCTGCGGGAAATGCGATACACATCGCGCAGACGGTCGAAACCGAGGCGATGAAGACCGTATACCAGTAACTGTCCCAGAAATAGCCACGCGACAGCATTCTGGACCAGTTCACAAATTCGAACGCTTCGGTCATGCGGTAGTTTTTCACGAGGAAAAACGACATTGCGACCATGAACAGGACAGGCCCGACAAAGAAGATGAATTGCCAGAAGATGATCGGCAGGCGCCAGGTCAGCGCATAGATATTCGGTCGCGTCTCGGGTTTGGATGACATGGGGCTTTCGCACTCTTTGGGGAAGGGGGGCGACCCGCGGGCCGCCCTCTTTGACGTCTCTCAGCGGTTGCTCAGGCGTTCTTGTACTCGGACCAGAAGTCGTTCCAATCCTCCAGCGATTGCTGCTGTGGGATGTCACGGTAATGGATGCGACCCTCTTTGATCAGCGTGATGGGGTCTTGTGGATCACCGTCAATCTGATGCGAGCGTTGTGCTTCGGCCGGGTCCGCTTCAATCAGGGCGGCGCGACCTGCCTTGGTCACGCAGAAGCCCGGATATGCCGCCATCTGCGCGGATTTCACCTGACCTGCAGGTGACATCATATACTGGATGAATTTCTTGGACTCTTCCACTTTTTCGCTGCCCTTGCCGATGGAATAGCTCTCGGTGAACTGGATGCCGCCTTCTTTCGGGATCACGGATGCGACCGGTGCGCCGTCTTTCTCCAGAACGCCGGTGATCCAGTCGCCGATGCCGACCATCGCCTGCATCTCGCCGTTCTTGAGACCGTTGAACGTGCCGCCGTAATCAAAGAAACCGCCGACCTGTTTGCGCAGGCTCATGGTGGTTTCCTGCACCTTGTCCCACTGGTCATCATCAAGGTTCCACAGGTTTGCGCCATTGCCGTCATAAAGGCTCATCATGCCCAGCGTCGGCAGGTGCCAGTCAAAGTGACCGACCTTACCCTCAAGCTCCGGTTTCCAGAAGCAGGCGTAGCTTTCCGCTTCTTCGGCAGACACAGAATTCGTGTTGTAAGACACACCCAGATGGCCGCCACGCAGCATCATGGAATACATCTTGCCATCGGCCCAGTGGCCGGGAAATTGTGTGAAATCCTCATGCAGCATATCGTCCAGCGGATAGTCGCCGGGGTTCATCTCTTCGATATATTCCGCGAGGTTGAGCTGCTGCACAAACTCCGCGTCCGACAGGATCAGATCGTAAGTGCCCGGCGGGGACTGCGCGATCAGCGCCAGCATGTTGTCACCCCCTGCATAGTATTTGGGGACGAATTTCACGTTGTTGGCAGCTTCGTATTCCGCAACGATATCCGGCTCGCCGTGTCCGTACCACGCCAGCATGTTGATCTCGGTGGTTGAGGCCCATGCACGGCTCACAAAGGGCGTGCTCAGCACAGCGGCACCGCCCGCCTTGAGCAATTGGCGCCGGCTTGGTGCGCTCATGAATGATCCTGGTGTTGTCTTAGTCATCGTCGTCTCCCGGTTGGATGCTCTTTTTTCAACAAAAGAGCCATTATTGTCTTGCCGAACTTCAGGTTCGGTCGGTGTTTGAAAGAATGCTATTGTAAAATGCAGATTTTGTGAAATTTATCGTTGATATGCTTGCATAATGAGCGCTTATCCAGATTGCGTGCCCGATGCATGCGCCTCCAGCGTTGTGACCATCGCATCAATCGCCGCATATCCGCCCGCGCCCAATTGTGTCTGGCGCGCAAACAAGCCGATGTGCAGGGGCGGCAGGACGGGCAGGCCGTCTTGTTCCGTAAATTTGCGCATACCACTTTGAACCGTGGGCGCGGTCAGACAAGACAGGCCGAGCCCATCCTGAACCGCGCGTTGAAGCCCGCCAATCCCCGGGCTTGAATATGCGATGCGCCAGCTTTTCCCCGCCAGTTTCAATGCGGTCGCCATCCGGTCCCGGTAGACACAACCATAGGGGTGCACGACAAGCGGGATATCGGTTTGACCGCAAATTTCAAAATCCGTGGCCCCGACCCATGTGGGCTGTTCCTTCCAATTGCGGAACAGGAACTGCTGATCATCCCCGTCAAACAGGGCTACCGCGATATCAATGTCATTGCTGCGCATGGCCGACAGCAGATGTTTGGACAGATCGCAACGTATCTCGATCTGGATGTCGCTGTATTGTTTGACGACATCGGTCAGGCAGGACTGCAGCGCGTTGACCGCATAATCCACCGGCAGGCCCACACGCAATTTGGCCAGAGGGTTTGGTCGTTCGAACTGCGCCATTGCCAGATCGTTCAGCCGCAGGATCTGCCGGGCATGGATCGCCAGCGCCTCGCCGCGTTCGGTGAGGGATATTTCCTTGCCTTTACGCTCGATCAGCGTGCAGCCGACCGACTCCTCCAGCCGCTTGACCTGCAGGCTGATCGCAGGTTGCGTGCGCCCCAGTATTTCCGCAGCACGGGTAAAACTCGCAACTTCCACAACGGTGATGAAAGCGCGCAAAAGCTCTGTCGGAAGGTTGATGGGGCCCATGCGAGCCACATTAACAACGGAAATTCAAATTGAGAAGCCATTAAGGTTCTGAATATCCGCACGCCCGTTACCACCCCGCGACCGGGTATCTTGCGAAACGCCCGTCGCGTGCAGCAATCGGTTTCCAGCGCAAGCAGGGCACGCCGAAACGGGCGCGCCCCCAAGCTGAATGAGCGCCGTGCCCCGGCCTTAGACGGGGAACGCCATCTCGGGCTTATATGTCTTGAAGCTTTCGAGATACTGCGCATTGGCTTGGCGTTGCCATTCGGTGCCGGGCTGAATGGCCGTTACGCAATTGTATTTCTTGCGGTATTCAGCGGTGTTGTCGTTTTCTTCCATGACAATGGCGACCATGCCGGCGACCTTGCCCTGCTGTTGTTCAACAAGCTGCACCGCACCATGCATCGTGCCGCCGGTTTCAACCCATTGATCCACCAGTAAAACCCGTGTTCCCGGCGCAAAGGCAGGCGTGCGCATTTCCATCGACTGCGTCTGGCCGGAATAGTTTGTCATTGACGCGCTGTCCGTGTCCACACACAGCTTGCCGGGCTTGCGGATGGGCAAAAACCCACGCCCGATGCGCGCCGCGATACCTGCAGCCAACACGAACCCCATCGCGTCCAGCCCTGCGACGACGTCTATTTCGTCCGCATCCAGATCGTTGCACAGATCGTCGAGCAGATCGTGATAGGCCTTGCCATTGATGTAGATGGAGGTCGGGTCCAGCCATGCAAATTTGTCGCCCTTGGTGTTCGGCGCCATGAGCGAGAAATACCAACGGTCGTCTCTGGGTCCTTTGTCGTCAGCCATTCTTGAGTTCTCCCTTATTTCGATGTGAGGTCCATGAGGTGCTTGAGGCGTTCAGGGTCGATATTGTAAAAATCCCCGTCGAAGTTGATGCCTGTGGCCACCATGAAAAGGTCAACCGCGTCCGCGTATTGCGCGGCGTTCTCAGGTGTGATTCCGGAGGCAAGGCCAAGGGCCGTGTCCCCGCAGTGTTCGCGAAAAATCCCGATCTTGCCAACGTCGGCCGCATGGCCCGTGGCCACGCCGGATGTGACAACGACATCCATGTACCCCGTCGCGATGCGCGCGCTTTTGGCGTAATCTGCCGGGTCGACCTCGCGCTGTTTCTTGAAGGCGGTTCCGCCAATATAGAGACCATTCCACCCGCTTTGCTTGCGGATGCTGGCGATCTCGTCGGCCTCGGGCTGGTCGTCTTCGGCGCGGCGCTCGTCAATGCGGGCATCATCGGCCCAGTAGCCGTCAACCTGACACCCTTCTGCCTGAAGCGCGCCCAGAATGGGGAACGCGAATTTACCCGTCACAGCCAGAAAATTGATGCCGATCCAGATGTCCGGAAATGCCTGCCGCATCTCCCTGATGAGCGGAACCAGCTTTTCCTTTTCAAAATCGTGATTGATCAGAAAAACACCGGGACAGCCGCCCGCGATTGCGGTCTCGATATTCCTGCGCGTCTGATCGGAATCAATCACATGAATGACAGGCAAAATGACCGGACCTGAGGTGCCAAATCTTTTTCGGAAGTCTTGCCGGTTCATGTCTACCCTCAATCTCGCGTGTTTCGCCGAGGTTATCATTGGCTTGATGATTTATAAAATTTATTGTTTTTATTCTGTCATATGATTTTGAAATAATGGATTGCGGGTTGATGGCGGTGGTGTGGCATGCGGGTGAACAGCCGGATGCTGCATCGTGCGCGTCTATATTGCGGGGTTAAACAGCAGCCAGCAGCACCGCCCAGAGCAACGCGCCGACACTCAAAACCAGTGAGAGTTCTTTTGATCGCGCGGCCATCAAAAGGACCATCAGACCGGTCAAGACCAGCATACCCACGACATTCATCAGGCCGATGACAAACATGATCAGCATCAGCGGCCCGCAGCAGGGCAGGCAGCGCCGCCCCAGCGCCAGACCCGCGCGAAAGCTGGTCAAGCCCTCGGCATCGTTGTCGATCTGTTTCGCCGCAAAAACGTATCTGCCAAAATAGAGGCAAGCGATCCCCAGCAGGATCGCAACGCTCAGGCCGTCATGGCGCAAGAGCGCATGCGCGCTCAGCAGGTCCGCATTTTGCAGCGCCCACTGAACCCCCACGGTCACGGCGCAAAACGGCAGCCAAGCGGCGACATATCCCGCAACCCCCGAACATGTATGCGGATTTCTGGCCGATGACTGGCCGCGCACAAGAAGGACTGGCACCATCATGGCACAGATCATGCCCAGCCACATGGCTGCCGCCTTGAGAATATCCAGAACGCCCCAGTTACCGGTGCTGGCAGCGCAGAAGGAAAGCGCGGTTTCAAAAGCAAATGGGTCGCCAAACAACTGTGCCTTGATATGGGCGAAAACCGCCATCCCCGGACCGGCCTGCGCGAGCGATCCGGGCGTATCCAGCGTCAGCACCTGCGCCAGCGCATAGATCCAGCCAAGTGCGATCAGAGCAAAGATCAGCCTGTCCGACTGGCGCCCGGCATGAATGCCGATGGGGATGTCTGGCAGCGTTGTCATTCTGTGTTTGCGCGGGCCAATTGACTGGCTGCCGCAGCACTGGCGAATGGGTTTTGATAAAGCGTTGTATGGCTTTCAACACCGACGTCAAACACGCAATCCGCCGTCGGGCGCGCCACACAAAGCAGCACATAACCCGCCTCTGACTGACGTTTGTTCAGCGCGGTGCCTTTTGGTTGGCGCACAGAGCCAGAGATCATCCGTGCAGCACAGGTGATACAGCCGCCGTACCGGCAGGCAATCGGCAGCACGTGGCCTGCGGCCTCGACGATGTCGATGATCGCCTCGTCTTCGCCCACCTCAAAAGACAGGTTATCGCGGTTTCGCAATGTTACCTTGTGTTTTCGCATGAGCCCCCCCGGCTGAGACCCCGGCCCAAAGTGTCAGGCCGGGGCAGGTGTCATCGCTGGGTCAGACCCAGATGTCAGATGAGCAATCACCGCCGGGATAGCGCGTTTCATGCGCGCGGGCAGGGCCGTGCGGCTCGTCATTGAAATCGACGATGAAGTCGTCGCGGATCGTCATGCCGCCATTTTCATTGTCGCAATCCACAATCAGCATGATCCCGCCCTTGTCTTTCATCGAGGGGTAGAACTGGTTGTCCCATGTCGAGAACAGCGAGGTGGTGACATAGAGCCGTTTGCCATCCAGCGACAACTGGATCATCTGCGGCGCGCCATCCACGGTGCGTCCGTTGACCTCGGGTGCCTTGCCCAAAAGCCCGCCGATCCAGACTTGACCGGTCAGTTTGGGGTTGGCCGGATCAGAGATGTCATATTGCCTCAAATCCCCGTGCAGCCAGTTGGAGAAGTAGAGGTATTTATCATCCATCGACACCAGAATATCGGTGATCAGGCTGGGCATCGGGACGGGGAAACCTTCGACATCCACGGTGGGCACGTCAATGATCTTGTTGATCTCGATCTTGCCGTTGTCCTTGTGATAATGAAAGATATTCGAGGCCAGCGCCGCGCCGACAAAGCCATGGGTGCTGTCGGGATTGTGATGAAACCGCGCCTCCAGCGGGATCATGCCTTCGGGCCCCAGATCAATGCTCTGCTCGACCTTGCGGTTCTCGAAATCCCAGAAATGGACGTGCTGGCCGTAATTGCCACGGGCCACATCCTCAAGGTCAAACCCCGGCATGAAGGTGTTGGGTGAGCCCCATTCGGTCGAAATCATCATGTTGTGACGCGGTTGATACCAGAAATCATAATTGTATTTCATGTCACCCAGATCGTTTTCCCAACGCCCGATGATGTTGAATTCCTTGTCCAGATGCAGGAATCCACCCGGTCCGTTGCCATCGGCATCGCCCAGCATCGACACGATGATATCCGCGCCAAGACAATGCACCGTGTGGGGTGCAGACAGGTTGGTCTTGGCCTTGATCTCCTCGCCATCAATCGTCTTGAACAGCGTTGGTTTACGCGGGTCGGTTGCGGTGTCTACGATGTAGAAATTCGTCGTGCGCACGCCTGGTATGATCAGATATTTCCGCTCCATGCTGCCGTCGGTGTTGCAGGACGAACAGGCGTTCCAACCCATGTGGTGAAGCTCATCTCCGATCACGGGCATTTCCGTGCGGTGAATGACCTCGCCGTAGGTCGGGCTGTCTTCGTCCACATCAATGGTGGCAAGGTAGTCGGGTTTCTCGATGCCCGTACCGGTGTAGATGCAAATCGTATAGACGACCTTTTCGCGTGGTGCCTTTATGGCGTCTTCTGGTGATGCATAGCCGGGGCCTGCACAGCAGCTTCCGTTTGTCTCTGTCATGGTCTCGCTCCCTTAGTGGTGGTTTGGCAGTTGTTTTGCCTTCTGTTGTGGTTCTGTTGGTCCTGGCATTTCTGCAATCCGGTCCTGAGATACAGCACAAAGCTGGATCGCGGCACCGAGTTTTGCAGAAATGGCGATGAGGTCTTCGCCCAACCTCTTGCGGTATTGCTTTGTGAAGCGGCGCACAGGGCCGACAGCGCCCACGCTGAATGTCGTGCCAATCTTGCCCACGAGCACGGGGGCCGCGACGCTGGAAACACCGATGTCGATTTCCTCGTGGCATTCGGCATAGCCCTGCTGCACGATGGCGGCAAACTCCGTTTCGAGCTGTGCCCGCATTGTTTTTGTGTGCGGCGTGTAAACGTTGAACATACCCGAGAGTATGTTTTCCTGAAAGCTCTCCTTGGCAAAGGCGGCAATCGCCTTGGAGCAGGAGCAGGCGTGCATCGGGCGGACGCCAAACCCGGGATGGATGAAACCGCGTGTGGAGTTGCTCGGGGTCTCGACGTGGATGATTTCAACATCGCTGCTGCGCAACCGTGCAAGAAACACGCTGTCTTCAAGGTTCAACGCAGCTTCACGCAGCACAGGCGCGCAGACACGCCGGACGTCGATGTCAGATTGCCCAAGCAATGCGATCCCGATCAAACGTTCACCGATCACATAGCGCGAAGACCTCTCCGGATCGTCGATCAACCTGTTTTCAGCGAGGGTCTGCAATAGCCGATAGCACGTTGGCCTTGGCAATCCAGTCGCTTTCTGCACCTCAACCGCCGTGAGGCCACGGCCTGCCATCGCGATGAGTTCAAGAATTGTGACAAGGCGGTCCAGATGCAATTTTGTCTCGTATTCTGTGATTCTGTCTCATTATACGAACATTCCTGAGCGTATGGATAGCTTTTTCAACGTCCCACGGATTTGGGCAATGACGCAGTATCGACAACGTGCCAGGCACAAGCACCCTACGTTGCTGCACCGGGTGTGGTCGAACACGCGTTTCACGTTTTTCAAGTGGAGGAGAGTGACCCGGCACAGCGCTGGTCTGACGGCGCGCTCTGCTTTGGTCTTTCAGGTCTCCCGGCCCCAAGGTGATGGGGCCGGGGGGATCAACTTTACCGCGCGGGCAGGGGCATCCAGTCGGCCATCGCCACATCAGCATGCTGGAACTGGGGCATCTTCACGCCCAGATCTTCCATATTGCGGATGTTGTTGTCGTTCAGGAAAGACTGCGTGATCAGGGTCGGCGGCACGATGACCGAAGCGCCGGGATCTTCGCCCACCAGCATCAGGGCCAGCGCGCGCACTGAAACTTCGCCGACCACGGCAGGGTTCGTGGCCACTGTGGCTTTCCACGCGCTGTCGGCTTCGCGCATCAGGGCAATGTCGGCCGTTGAGATATCGGCAGAATAGATGGACATGTTCGTGCTGACGCCCAATTCGTCCGCAGCAATCTTAACGCCTTTTGCGAACTCGTTGTAAGGTGCAAAAAAGACCGAAATACCGGGGTTGGCCTGAAGCGCCGCGCGCGCCTGATTGGCGTTGGCATTGGCAATCGGGTTGTCGAGCGTGCCGATGCGTGCGGCCTCGGTAATGCCGGAATTTGCGGCCTTCACCTCTTCCCAGGCGACGTGACGACGATCAAGCGGCGCGATTCCCGGCACATAGACGTAGCCTGCGGAGAAGCTGTCGCCATTGTCCTTGATCGCCTGTTCCAGCGCCAGTTTGCCCAGCAGGTAATCGGATTGCTCAATCTGCGGAATGGCATCGTTTTCGACATTCACGTCAAAGGCAACCACCTTGATGCCAGCATCCACAGCCCGCTGTGCCGCCTCGCGCATGGATTCCGTCAACCCGTGCTGGATGATGATCCCGTCCACACCAAGGGCGATGGCTTGTTCCACCATATCGGCTTGAAGGGCGGCGTCCTGACGGCTGTCGAGCACGCGCAGATTGACGCCAAGGGCGGCGGCCTGCGTTTCGACACCGGACAGATAGGCCTGAAAGAAATCCCCCGTGGAGAGATAGCGCACAAGTGCGATTGTGACGTCCTCTGGATTGTCAAGAGGGGCAGGGGCGTCCTGCGCCCCGGCGACGCCCGCGCCAAGCGCGAGACCTGCCACGCTTGCAAGGGCCATGAAGTGACGTTTCAGCATATATAGTCCTCCCTATTGCTGATGATCAATGCCCCGTGCCGGTGCGGCGCGAGGATAGGTAAAATGTGAACACAAGGGCTGCGACCAGAACGGCGCCCTTGACGAAATCCTGCGTGTAATAGGGCGCGTTCATCATCGTCATGCCTTGCAGCAGGATGCCGACAAAGAGCGCGCCCATGGCGGTGCCAAAAGCGTTCGGCCGCGCGGCGCCCAGCACGGCAAACCCGATCAGTGCTGCCGCAACACTGTCCAGCAACAGGTTGTTTCCACTGGCAATATCCCCGCGCCCCAGCCGCGCGGCCAACAGGATCCCGCCGACAGAGGCCGTGACGCCGGATATCATATAGGCGATGACCTTATACCGGTTGACCGGCGTGCCTACGAGGCCGGCGGCGCGCGCGTTCGAGCCGATGGCATACATCAGCCGTCCGTGACGGGTGAAGCCGAGGAACAGCCAGATCAGAACTGCGATCACCACGAAAATCACCACAGGCATGGGCAACAGGCGTTCGATGATCACATCAAAGCGGTGACGACCCAGCCAGAGGAAGGCTGCGGAAAAAGTGCCCTCCGCCACGGTGCCGCCTGACAGCGTCATACCGGTTGAGATTGAATTGCCCTGCGTCGGGATGCGTTGCAGACCGATGAGCAAAAACATCATGCCCAGCGTCGCCAACAGGTCCGGCACGCGGAACTTTACGATCAGCAGCCCGTTTATCAAACCCACGAGCGCGCCCATGACGAGGCAAAGCGCTACCGCGACAATCGCGGGATGTTCGAGGATCACCATGGAATAGGCCGACAGCATCAGCGCTGATGTGGCCACAGCACCGATCGACAGATCAAACCCGCCCACAACCAGCGTGCAGGTCACGCCAAGCGCAAGGATGCCCGTGATGGCAACCGATTGCAGCACAAAGGCGGCCGACAAGGGGCCAAAAAACCCCGGTGCGGCGAGGCTGAAATAGACGATCAGCCCGACAAGAAGGATCAAAAAGCCATACCGAATGGCAAAGTCGAGGATGCGGTCGTTCATGCGGATATGCCTGTTGCCTTTGATGTTGTTCCGGTGACGTCTGCGATCAGCGCGGCAAGGTCGACATCCTTGTTCACATGTTCGCCAACAAGGGTGCCCTCGCTCATCACGAAAATACGGTCGGCGATCTCCAGCGCTTCGTCGATCTCGGCGAGGAACACCAGTGTTGCGCGCCCTTTCGCCGTGCTGCGGATATGCCGCCCGATGTCGCGCCGCGCGCCGATGTCCACGCCCTGAAACGGCTCATCCAGCAAGAGCACCTTCGCAGGTTCCAGCAGCCAACGCGCGATCATGACCTTTTGCTGGTTGCCGCCCGACAGGGTGCCAATGCCGTCATTTGCCGATTGGCAGACAATGCCCAATTGATCCACCATGTGATCGGTGCGGTTGCGCTGTGCGCGCGATTTCAGGAAGGGTCCGGCGCTCAGACCCCGCAGAAAGGGCAGGGTCATGTTATCGGCGATGTCAAAGGCAGGGATCACCGCATTGCTGCTGCGATCTTTCGGCGACATGAACACGCCCTGTGCCACCGCATCCTCAACGGAACGGGGGGTGTAGGTGTCTCCATTTATGCGGATCTGGCCCCGCGCGGGGTGTGCGATGCCAAAAAGGATATCGGCCAATCGGCTTTTGCCGCTGCCCAGAAGGCCCACGAGTGCGACGACTTCCCCGTCACGCACGGTCAGATTGAAAGGGTCTGTCCCTTCAGAAAGGCAAAGATCGGACACGTCCAGCACCGGCGCGGTCCCGGTTTGAACGGTGACATCCACATCCGTCATGCGGTGCCCCAGCATGGCGGTGACGGCGGCGTTGTAATCAAGTGGCGCGCTTTCAAAAAGCCCGGAAATCGCGCCGTCCCGCATCACCACAATCCGGTCCGCAATGCGTCGGATATCGGACATGCGGTGCGAGATATACAGGATTGCGACGCCTTGGGCGCGCAGCCGATCAATCAGATCAAAGAGCCGCTCGGCCTCCGAGGCGGACAGCGAGGAGGTCGGCTCGTCCAGGATCAGCACTTTGGGCGCGCGCGCCATGGCCCGGGCGATGGCGATCATCTGGCGGTCGGCAACCGACAGATCCGACACCCGTGCGCGCAGATCGACATGAATGCCCATGGCGGCAGCGACTTTGGCGGCCTCGGCGCGCAGGTGGCGTTCGCGGACGAAAAACCCGTGGCCGCGTTCGACCAAACGGTCCAGCATAAGGTTGTTGGCCACGTCCAGATCGGGAATGACGCCGTCATTGATGGATTGGTGCACGGTCACCACCCCCTTGCGGATGGCGTCTGCCTCGTCCACAGGATCAAAAGGCGTTCCGGTCAGGGTCACCGTCCCACCATCCGCGCGGTGATGGCCGCAAATCACCTTGACCAGCGTGGATTTCCCGGCGCCATTCGCCCCCATCAGAACCGTCACGGACCCCGGTGACAGGGTCAGGTCAATGCCGCGTAAGACGTTATTTTTCCCGAACGATTTTTGCAGACCGTTCACGTTGAGCGCGTCGCCAGCCACTCACTTCCTCCCCTTGGTGGCCTGACGATAGGCAGGGTGAAATACTTTTGTCAAACAGTTTGACATAAGTATAAATCGCCAAGTATGTCATTGAGGCAAAGCGCTGCTTTGAGCATGAGAGGGAGGCTAGGCATGAATTCAAACACGTCGTATGAGGCCCTGAGCGTCGATACTCTGCCGCAGCGGTTGAGAGATGTTCCTGCGCTTGTCCAACACGTCGGACCGGATGCCGCGGTATGGCACGTGCAGGAGGTCGGGGACGGCAATCTCAACCTCGTCTTCATCGTGAGTGGATCGGTCGGCAAGGTCATCGTCAAACAGGCGTTGCCGTATGTGCGCCTTGTGGGGGACAGTTGGCCCTTGCCGCTTTACCGCGCGTTTTATGAGTATCACGCGCTGACTCGTCAGGCTGCGCGCGATCCCGGCGCGGTGCCGGAGATTTACCATTTTGACGAAGCGCAGGCGCTGATCGTGATGGAGTTCCTCGCGCCTCATGTGATCCTGCGCCGCAAACTGATCGCCGGGGAAAAGGTCGCAGGGCTGGCCGATTTTCTGGGCCGGTTCTGCGCGCGGACGGCCTTTCGTGGGTCCGAGCTTTCGATGCCAAGCCCCGACAAGAAAGCGGATGTGGCGCTTTTTGCAGGTAACGTCGAAATCCCCGCGATTACGGAGGCGCTGGTTTTCACCGACCCTTACTTTGATGCGGAGATGAACAGCCACACCGATGGTTTAGGGCCTGTCATTGCCCAATTGCGCGGGGATGCGGCGCTTAAAATCAAGGTGCAGCAGATGCTGCAACACTTTGTGTCTAATACGGAAACCATGGTGCACGGCGATCTGCATTCCGGCTCCATCATGTCGACGGACAGCGACAGCAGGGTGATTGACCCGGAATTCGTCCAATATGGCCCGATGGGCTTTGACATCGGCATGCTCTGTGCGAATTTCCTGATGGCTTATTTCAGCCAGCCTGCGCATCGCGGTGCGGACCTGTCTGAGTATCAGGAGTGGATACTGCAGGTCATCGCAGACACCGCGCGCAGCTTTGAGGCAGAGTTCCGCCATCTGTGGGCGACAGAGCGGACGGGCATCCTGTACCCGGCGTCCCTGTTCGAGGATCAGGGCCACGACAGCGCTGCGGCCTGCGATGCGGTTCTGGCCGGGATTTGGCATGATGCATGGGCGGTCTGCGGGATCGAGATGCACCGGCGGTGTCTGTCCCTCGCGCACAACGCGGATTTTGAAGAGGTCGCGGATGTCGCTCTGCGCGCGCGGCTTGAGGCGCGAAACCTCAGCATGGGCGCGGAATTGATCCACACGGCAGACACAATTGCGGATGCGCAGGCGGTTTGCGCGCTTGCGCGGAATTTTAACCGAAAGGACGTTCTATGAAGATCGACGGCACGCACTACCGATCCTTGTGGTGGAACAGCGAAAACCACGTTCTGGAGATCATCGACCAACGCTGGTTGCCGCATGAATTTCGCGTCATCCCCGTGGCGACGATGCAGGATTTTGCCGATGCCATCTATCAGATGCGGGTACGCGGTGCGCCCTTGATCGGGGCCACGGCGGCCTACGGTATGGCATTGGCGATGGCCGAGGATGCATCGGACGCAAATATGGATGCGGCCTGGACCTTTCTGGAAAAAACCCGCCCGACCGCGATCAACCTGCGGTGGGCGCTGGATCGGTGCCGCGCGGCATTGCGCCCCTTGCCGGAAGCTGACCGCGCCGCTGCTGCCCTGACGCTGGCCCATGAGATCGCTGACGAGGACGTGGAGATCAACCGCCGCATCGGCGAGAATGGTCTGGCGCTGATCCGCGAAATCGCGGCGCGCAAACCGGCGGGCGAACCTGTCCGATTGCTTACGCATTGCAACGCCGGGTGGCTGGCGACCGTCGATTGGGGCACCGCGACAAGCCCAATGTATCACGCACAGGACGCGGGCATCCCGCTGCACGTCTGGGTGGATGAGACGCGCCCGCGCAATCAGGGTGCCCTGACCGCGTGGGAGTTGGGCAAGCACGGCGTGCCCCACACTTATATTACCGACAATGCGGGCGGGCATCTGATGCAGCACGGCATGGTCGATATGGTCATCACCGGAACCGACCGCACGACGCGGCGCGGTGATGTGTGCAACAAGATCGGCACCTACCTCAAGGCGTTGGCCGCGCATGATAATGGCGTGCCGTTCTACGTCGCACTGCCATCCCCGACCATCGACTGGACGGTGAGCGATGGCGTGGCTGAAATCCCCATCGAGGAACGTGATGCGCAAGAAGTCACCCATGTGCAGGGGCTGACCGACGGTGGTGTACTTGGCACCGTGCAGGTCGCGCCAACCGGAACCGAAGGGGGCAATCCGGCCTTTGATGTGACACCGAACCGATTGGTCACGGGCCTGATCACCGAACGCGGGGTTTGCGATGCCTCTGAGGCCGGGTTGTCCGACCTGTTTCCCGACTTTGCGAAGGCGGCAGAATAGAACGTGTCGCTGCCGGCAGGGTCCACGGGCAAGGCCAAAAGTGCCGCACCTGATCTGGCGCGGTTCCCCGCGCGCGATGACGCGCTTTATGTTGAGGCCGCGTGGCTTTATTACCACGACGGGTTGAACCAGAACGAGATTGCGGCGCGCATGCGGATCAGCCGTGCGTCGGTGGTGAACTACCTCAATGAGGTGCGCGCGCGGGACTGGGTCCGGGTGCATCTGGATAGTGACGTATTTCGGGGGCATCGCTTGGCGGCGCAACTCTGCGCCAAATATGGGCTGGCCGAGGCTTTGGTGGTACCTGAGGGCGCGTCCGATCACGACGCGGCTGCCGCGAGCGTCGCGCGGGTGACGCGGGCTGCTGCGGATTGGTTGCCCCGCTTGCTGGAACCGGGCGACAGCTTGGGCGTGTCCTGGGGCGCAACCGTCTATCAAATGGCCCAGCAGGTCCCTTACACGCCAGTGCCGGATCTGACCGTGATCCAGCTGTTGGGGTCGCGCCCCGCCGCACTCGGTTTCGAGGCGGAGGCCTGTACGTCGATGCTGGCGCACCGTCTGGATGGGCAGTGCATTAACCTGCATGTGCCACTGGTGCTGTCGAGCAAAAAACTGCGCGATGCGCTCTGCGAGGAACCGGTGGTGCGTGACCAGCTTGGGGCATTGGCGACCTGCAACAAGACCGTCCTGGCCTGTGGCACCTGCGACGCGGATGCCCATGTCGTGCGCAGCGGCATCCTGAGCGCGGAGAGTATCGCCAGATATTGCGAAAAAGGGGCGGCGGGCGTGATTTGCGGCCGCCTGATTGATGCCGAGGGGCGGCCCATGGTCGCCGATGTCGAAGAGCGGATGATCGGCGTCTCGCTGAACCAGATGCGGGGTAAAGACATGGCGCTTCTGGTTGCTGCCGGGTCCGGGCGCGCGGGACCAGCGCAGGCCGCGATCAAGGGTGGGTTCGTGACCCATCTTGCGACCAGCACGCGGGTTGCAAAAGAGCTGCTGGCAATGAGTGCGTAGCGCCTGCAAGCCGACTTTCAGATACGATCAGGACCGTGCCCAGCGTTGATGGACGTCAGCCCTGATCGTATAAACACCCTTGCGAGCTTCAAGCGCATGCGCCACATCGGGCCAGTGTCAGTGCCCCGAGCAATCGCGCCTTGCGCAAGGGGTGATGGGCACGGGTGTGCTGTCGCGCGTAATGCTACCAACGCAGTTTAGCAGTGTGCTGGCCAATTGTGCGGAGTTCCACATGCGGCTGGACCAACGGATTCAAAAAGTAATTGATACCAGTCGGGTGCATGCTGAGCGCATAGCTTTTGGTCGAAGTTTCTGCGGACAGAAGGTGAAAGGCCACTGGCTTGTCTCTACAATGGATTGTGGCAGGCCACCGCATGGCCGCCGCGTGCAGACAGGACAGGTGTCTCACTGGTGCAAATGGCCGTCGCATGCGGGCAGCGATCGACAAAGGCGCAACCGGGTGGCAGATCAAACGGGCTGGGAACCTCACCTTCCAAAGGGGTAATGACACGGCGCTGGTTGGGGGTCGGGGCAAAGGTGCTGTCCATCAGCGTCTTGGTATAGGGGTGGCGCGCTGGCTGCTCCGTATCAGGCAAGGCTTCGACGACGCGGCCCAGATACATCACCATGATTTCGTCGCAGAAATATCGCACAAGGCTCAGGTCGTGGCTGATGAACAGATAGGTCAGTCCAAGATCATCACGCAGTTGTTCCAGAAGGCTGATAATTTGCGCTTGCACAGATACATCCAGCGATGCAGTCGGTTCATCCAGAACCAGCAACGATGGGCGAAGCGCCAAGGCGCGTGCAATCCCGACCCGTTGCTTTTGACCACCCGAAATCTGATGCGGGAAACTCCCGGCAAGGCCAGCATTCATCCCGACCATTTCCAGCAATTCCGCGATGACGCTTTCGCGCGTCCCGGCATGTTCGCGCCCCTGAACATCGAACGGCTCCATCACGGCGCGGGCCACGGTATAGCGTGGATCAATCGCGGAGTAGGGGTCCTGAAACACCATCTGCATGTCGGCACGCAGCTTGCGCATTTCGGCGGATGTTTTGGCCAACAGATCATCCCCGTCAAACCGCAGCGTTCCTGAACTCGGTTCGATCAGCCGCAGAATAAGACGCGCCAGCGTGGACTTGCCACAGCCGCTCTCACCGACAACGCCGATCACGCGCCCCTTGGGAAGATCAAAAGACACATCGTTGACCGCGTGCATCGCGCGTGCCTTGCGGAACGGGCCGCCAGGGCTTGTGAAAACCTTAGACAGATTGCGCACTTCAAGAAGGTTGCTCATGTGGCGGCCCCCGCAAAATGGCAGGCGGCGGCGCCACCACCCTGGGCGACAAAGGCTGGCCTGTCGATGGTGCAAACATCCTGCGCGCGTTCACACCGTGGATGAAACGGACAGCCCTTGGGGTAGTTCAATACGGTGGGAACCGTGCCGGGGATCCCGGTCAGATGCTCGTCGGCACCAAGCCCCCTCGGGATGCAGCCGATCAGCGCCTGTGTGTAGGGATGTTGTGGCGCATCAAAAATCGCGTTGACGGGCCCGTGTTCAATTACGCGGCCAGCATACATCACCACGACCTTGTCGCAGCTCTGGGCAACGACGCTCATGTCATGGGTGATCAGCACCAACGCCAGATCGCGGTCCTTGACCAGATCATCCAGCAATCGAATGATCTGCGCCTGCACGGTCACGTCGAGCGCCGTGGTCGGCTCATCAGCGACCAGAACGTCAGGATCGGCGGCCAGTGCCATGGCGATGACGATCCGCTGTTTCATGCCACCAGACATCTGGTGCGGATAGCGGTTACAAATCAGCGCCGGTTCGGGAATACGCAACGTGCCCAGAATTTCGACGGTGCGCGCGCGGGCCTGTGTTGCGGTCATGCCCAGATGCAAAACGGCGACTGCATCAACCTGCGGGCCGATCTTTTGCAACGGGTCCAGTGACGTCATCGGGTTCTGGGTAATCAGTCCAATGCGCCCGCCGCGCAGTTTGCGATACGCAGGCTCCGCCAGTTGTGTGAGTTCCTGACCGTCGAAAACGATCGATCCCGCAGTGATCCGCCCCCCCGACAAGGGCAGCAGACCCATCACGCTCATCGCGGTAAGGGATTTGCCTGATCCGCTTTCGCCCACGATGCCAAGCGTTTCTCCCTTGGCCAGTGAAAAGCTGACACCTGACAAGGGGGCGACAGGACCGAACGCCACTTCGAGATCGCGAACCTCCAGCATGCTCATGTCCCTCTGATCCGGTCGCGGATATTCAAGGCGCGGATCAATTCATCCCCGAACAGGTTCACTGCAATGACCGTGACGGCGACGACGACACCGGGAAAGATGATGACCCAGGGCGACAGGAACAGTTGCGCGGTGCCGCTGGACATCATCGCGCCCCAGCTTGGGGTTGGCGGCTGCGCGCCAAGGCCGAAGAAGCCCAGCGTCGCCTCCAGCACGATGCCGTCGCCGATGGCCAGCATACCAACGACGATGACAGGGGCGATGGCGTTGGGCAGCAGATGTCGAAGCAGGATATGGTGCGGTTTTGCCCCAAGGTTGATGGTCGCCTCAATGAACGTTTCGCGCTTGAGCCGGACAATCTGCGCCCGCGTGAGCCGGGTGAACTGCGCCAGATATGCAATGGCGATGGCGAAGGTGGTCGAAGTCAGGCCGGGACCGATGATGGCGACAAAGATCAAGGCAATCAGAATGTCGGGGAAAGACCATGTGAGATCGACCACGGTCATGACCGCGCGTTCGAATAATCCGCCGAAATATCCTGCTGCGGCACCCAATGTCATGCCTGCAGTGATTGAAATTGCAATCGCCGTGGCACTGACCGACAGCGACGTGCGCGCGCCGTAGATGACCCGGCTCAGAACATCGCGGCCGAACTGATCGGTGCCCAGCAGATGCGGCCACCCGGGAGGCGCGTTGCCGTTCGTCAAATCCTGAGCGGCATAGTCAAACGGCGTAATCCAGGGCGCAAAGATCGCCGTCAGAACCAGAAGAACCAAGAATCCGCCGGCAATTTTGCCAAGCCACGACCCGAAGGCGCGCCCCACGGAGGTATTGCCGAAACCGGCCATCATGCGGGCAGCAGTGCCTGTCATACTTGTCATTTTTTTGCCTCTCGGATGCGGGGGTCCATCGCGGCTTGCGCCACATCACCGATCAGCGTTCCCAGCATCACGGCAAGGGCGAGCATCAGCAAACACCCCTGAACAACAGGATAATCACGCTGCCCCAAAGCGCGGATCAGCAACGATCCGAGCCCGGGGCGGCCAAAGACGAATTCGACGGTAACGGCGCCACCCAGTATCCACCCGATCCGCAGGGCCAGAATTGTAACAACCGGCAGCATCGCATGTGGCATCAGGTGGCGGAACAGAATGGTGCGCGATGACAGACCCTTCGCATGCAGAAGCATGACAAAGTCCTCGCGGCGCACATCCAACAGGGCCACGCGTGTCACGCGGGCCACGAGCGCAACGCCCCCAAAGCCGATCGTCAGAACCGGTAGGACCAGCGATTCCCAGCTGCGCGCACCTGATACGGGGAACCACTGCAATTGCACTGCAAAGAACAGGATCATCAACAGCGCCAGCCAGAAGCCCGGCACGGTCGAACCCAGCAGGATGAACCCCCGCACAAACTGTTCGACAATCGCTGACCGGGTCGTGGCGGAAATCGTACCGAGGATGATACCTACCGTGCTCGAAAAGAGGAACGCGAGCGCACCTAGTTGCAGGCTATAAGGCAGGTTCTGCCCGATCAGATCGGCGACGGGGCGGCGCAGCACGATGGCCTCTCCGAAGTCGCCCTGAAACATGGCACCGACCCATCGAAAGTACTGGACAAACAAGGGCTGATCCAACCCGTATTTGACGACCAGCGCCGCGCGGTCTTCCGGCGATGATCCAACGCGGATCAAGTTGTCTATCGGGTCACCGGGCAGCAAGTGAACGATCATGAAGATCACGACCGAGATCGAGATCGATACCGGTATCAGCATCAATGCACGAAGGAAAATGTATCGTAGCAGCATGTCAAACGTCTCCGGTTGCGCGGTGGTTGCCCACCCCCAGCGCGGGGATGGGCGATGTCGCTGGACGTTTATTCGACGACAGTCATGTCCTGCACTGTCTGCGAGCGAAACCGCGTGCCGCGCACAGGGTCAGGGACGTTCACACGGTCCGAATTATAGGCAATGTTCTGTGTCGGCTGATAGATCGGCACGAACAGATGCTGCGACAGGACGTATTCATGGTAGGCCGTGAAATTGGCGATCCGTTGGTCGGAATTCAGGCTTTCTTTCATCGCAACGTCATTCAGGCGCTGGCCTTCGACGTCACTCCACATGGACACATTCGGATAGCCCAGACGTTCACCCGAAAAGAACCAATCCAGAATGTCGGAATTGTTCCAGTCGTACCCGCGTACGGCCAGCTGGTGGCGGTTTTCCTTGTATTCGTCACGAATGGTCGAACTGTCGAACACGGTGATCACCGCCTCCATGCCGATCTCGGCCAGTTGTGCCTGCACCACTTGGGTCAAGGCTGTGAATTCAGTGCCGTTCTGGGTGAACAGTTTTACCGACAATGGCTCCCCGTCTTTCATACGCACGCCGCCATCGTCCATGATCCAACCGGCTTCATCCAGAAGCGCCATTGCGCGGTCAGGATCGTAGCTCACGTTCAGAGCCGGATCGACCTGCGCCTCGGGCAGTGACGAAATCAGAAAGTTATGCGCAGGTGCCCCGACACCATTATAGATGGATGCAACAATGGCTTCCTGATTGATCGCAAGTCCCGTCGCTTGCCGCACGAGGATATCATCAAAGGGTGGTGCGGTAACGTTAATTGGCATGTAGTTGATGCCGGTGCCGGGCATTTGTATGACCGCAATGTTGGCTTCAACCTCCAGAATTTGCAGGAAATCCGTCGGAACACCCAACAAAAGATCAATGCCGCCTGTCTTCAGTTCCAGAAAAGCAGTTGATTGATCAGGGACTTCGCGAAACGTGATTTGCGCTATATGCGCAGGGCCTTGGTTTTCGGACAGGTTCGATGCCCATGCGTAGTCGTCATTGCGCGTCAGCACCGTTTGCAGACCGATCGTAAAGCTCTCCATCCTGAAAGGTCCGGTACCAACCGCGCCTGTCACACCAAAATCATCCCCCAATTCGTCAAATGCAACCTGTCCCGGAATACCCATGAATGACGACGACAGGTTGAAAAGAAAGTTTGGCTCGGGACGAGACATGACGAATTTCACCGTCAGCTCATCAATCACTTCGACGGACGCGACAGCGCCCACAAGATAGGCGTTTTCGGTGTCCGCGAAATCCGGAATCCAATCCGCGACGGATTGCGCGTTGAACGCAGTCCCGTCATGGAATGTCACGCCGTCCTTGAGCTGGAAGGTCCATGACAAACCGTCAGCGGCTTCTTCCCATGAGGTTGCCAGATGGGGATGATAGGACTGGTCTGCATCCTGCTCGACCAAGCGGTCGTAGATCAGCGATGTCGCCGAATTGAGGTTGCTTGACGTCACTGGATTATACGATGTGGCCCCCAGTTCATCCGCGGAAAAAGCGATGATGATATCTTGCGCCATTGCGGCGTTTGCAAAGAAACTGGCGGCGAGAATTGCCGTTCCTGACAGAAGTCTCGTCTTTGTCGCATAGCGCATCGGTTTCGTCCTCTAATGTGAAAATGGATCGTTTCAGCTTCGTTTCTTCGTCTCCGTCTTTCGGGTTGGGGCGCTGCCCACATGACCTGTGAATTGACCGTAGAGGACCGAAATCCGGTTCATTCGGTCTTCGACTTCGGGGCCCAACTCCATGAACACGCCGCCAACAAGCAGGTTGGCGAGGCTGGCCATCTGGGCGGTGGATTCCCAAAACAAGTTGAATTCCGTGGGGACCACGAACATCTCGGTCGCAACGTCCCGGCCCCAGTCGCAATAAGGATCGGTGATCAATGTGACGGGAATTCCAGCGGCCTTTGCCGCAACCGCCAAATCGCGCGCCAGACGGGAATACCGCCGCGCTTCAAATATCACGAGGGCTGCATCCGTCTCGTCGCGCGCCAGTACCTGCGCAAAATTACCACCCGCAAGGTCCAGAAGTTCGACACCGTCGCGCAGGTATTGCAGTTGATTGACGAAAATCTGCGCCATGCCGCGTTCCGTCTGGAACCCTGTGGCAAACACGGCTTTAGCCGTTGCCAGACGTTTCACGACAGCGGCCCATTCATCGGTGTGAGCCAGTTCGTAAACCGACACCAGCGCCGCCATCTCAAGCTCCAGCCCGCGGACAAGCTGATCTTCGCCCGCACGGTTTCGCGCCTGCAAATCCCGCAACCGGTCGCCGATAAGCCACGGCTGGTCACCCATGTCCTGACGCAAATGCGCCTTCAGGTCCTTGAAACTTCTGTATCCCAGCGTCCGGCAAAACCGCCCCACGGTCGGCTCGCTCACCGCGACCTTTTCCGCAAGGCTGGCGGCTGTCTCAAAAGGGAGCGTTGCAATTTGTGCCAACATGTAACCTGCCAACGTACGGTCGGCCTTAGATGCAGATTGGCTTGCCTCTGACAGGCGCGTTCGCAATGGATCTGTCACGTGACTCTCCCGGTCGCAGATAATGAATTTTGTAAGAAAACTTTCATTATGTCAAATCTTTAATGTAAACTTGCAAGTGTCCCCGGTTCGGCGTTGTGTGGTGGGACCAAGCGGCGCATCGCGCGCAGCAGTGCACAAAAGGCGTCACGCGATGGTTTATGATTTTATCGTGATGGGAGCCGGGATGGCGGGCGTATCCGCCGCCTACGAGCTTTCACAAAGCGCCAGTGTCTTGATCATCGAAGCAGAAAGGCAGCCCGGTTATCATAGCAGCGGGCGATCAGCGGCCTTGTTCACCCGTAACTACGGCACAGCACTTGTGCGCAAGATCAATGCGCTCAGCGAACCGTTTTTCCAAACTCCGCCCGAAGGCTTTGCCGACGGCCCACTGCTGCGGCCGCGCGGAGCGCTGGCGGTTGCAGGGGCGAACCATGGCGACAAGATTGATGCTGTTCTTGCAGCCGCGACACCGGACCATCCGGTTCATCAAGTCACGTCGCGTGAAGCTGTGAAAATGGTTCCATTCCTGCGTCTTCAATACATCGCTCGCGCGGCGTTTGAACCCGGCGTCAGTGACATTGAAGTTTCGACATTGCTCTGGGCCTATCTGAAGGGCTTCAAGCGTCGCGGTGGTCAGATTAAAACCGGAGAGCCGGTCGCTGCCCTCAATCAAATTGCCAAAAATTGGGCAGTCACGACCTGCAGGGAAACCTATCACGCCAAGACGATTATCAATGCATGTGGCGCCTGGGCCGATGAAGTCGGGGCGCTGGCCGGGGCTGCACGCATCGGGCTGGTCGCCAAGCGGCGCACGGCGATCATCGTTGATGCCACGCCGGGATATGATGTTGCTGCCTTGCCTTGCGTCGACTTTGCCGAGAATGAAGCCTACATCAAGCCCGATGCAGGCAAACTGATGGTGTCCCCGGGAGATGCGACTGCGACACCGCCGCAAGATGCGCAACCTGACGAGATGGATGTCGCCATGCTGACGGACTGGCTGGAACGTCAGACACTGATTCCCGTGCGACGTATCGCGCACAGTTGGGCGGGGCTGCGTTCTTTCGTGCCCGACGAAAACCCTGTTGTCGGCTTTGACCCGTTGGTGCCTCGATTTATCTGGCACGCCGGACAGGGCGGTTATGGCATCATGATGGCGCCAGCACTGGCAAGGGCCGTCGCATCGCTCGCACAGGACGCGAGGTTGCCCAGTGATTTTCAGGCGTACCATGTGACGTCCGATGACCTTGGACCGGCACGGTTGGCGATCCAGCCTGGCAGTACGATTTAGCATCATTGGCAACTTGCGATATACGTGTGTGATGGTCAGGACAGGGCAAGAACCAGCGCCATAAGTAGAAATTGGGTGCTGCACGCGCTGCTGAGCCCCTCAATCTGGTGCTCGCACAGCTTGCATTTTCTGAACCCTGATGGTTACTGAGCCAGCAATGGCGAAGGAAACACTGGAATGATCACCTGCCGTTCTTTCGTCCTGGTGGTGGTGATGTTCAAAATCTGTGCGCTGTGATCGCGTTGCTTGCGGTCCGGAAACAAGCATGAAGTGGATGGGAAACACATGAGGCAGGTTTGGCGTTTAATGATGCTGGTGGCGACCGTGATGTGTGCGGGTGTGGCCGCCCGCGCCGATGACGTTCAGCAGGCCGCAGTCGATCAGTCCTTCGAGGCGGTGAAAACCGCCGCTGCTGCCGCAGGGCTGACAGAGGTCATTCAGATTGATCACGCAAGGTTGGCTGCCGCCGAGGGCGTAACAATGCCACCCGCCCGGGTTCAACTGTTTTCCGATCCTGCTCTCAATGCGGTTGTGTTATCGGACAACATCCGAGCAGGTCTGGATTTGCCATTCCGTGTATTGTCTTTTGATGACCGGGGAACGTCTGCTTTGTCCTATACGTCGTCTGCGTTTCTGGCGCAGCGTCATGGCTTAACCACGGCTTCCGCCCTTGTTGATTTCGACGACAGGCTGAATGAAGTTCTATCGCAATTGACAGTGACGTCGCCTCGGGCAGTCTCAACAAAAGGCGTCGAGCCTGATTTTGCGGTCCTTGAGATCAAATCCAAGTATGGGGTCGATGTATCTGTCGAACGCCTCAAGCAAGCGGTCACCGCGCAATCGGATACAATCTGGTTTGGTGACATCGACTTTCAGGCAGAAGCAGCAAGCCAAAATGTCACTTTGAGGCCTGCGAGGTTGCTTTTGTTTGGCGGTCCAGCACCGGGGGGTGTGGCGATGGCAGAATTCCCGGCCATCGGTTTGGACGCATTTTGCCAGAAACTGTTGGTTTATGAAGGCGAGGATGGAAACGCCGTTTTGATATTCAACGACATAGCCGCACTCGCGCGCCTTCGCTATGGCCGCTCGATAGAGCCTCATGACCTGCTCAACCAAAGACTGTTCGCGACCTTTCGCGGTGCTGTGGAGTGAGGCCCGGCAGGGTTTATCCGCTGACCCAACAAAGTTAACAACGCTTTAACCTAAAGTTTCTAAATCTTGAAAAACTCTGAACGTACGCATGGAGTTGAAACGTCTGCAAAGGAGATACTGTTGCAAATTCTTTCAAGAACAGCCGGCCCACTGATCGGTGCATTGGTGACAACGATCGTCGGGATGTCTGCGGCCATAGCGCAGGAAGACCGCCCGAACATCCTCGTGATCATGGCCGACGACGTTGGATGGGCGAGCCTTGGCAGCTATCATCAGGGTATCAAGAGCATTGAAACGCCCAACCTCGACCAATTGGCAAGCGACGGCATGCGCCTGACCGACTATTATGCGGAGCCCTCCTGCACGGCCGGGCGGTCTGCCTTTTTGACAGGTCAGTTTCCGGTGCGTGTCGGAATGCACACTGTCGGATTGCCCGGCGACCCAGTTGGATTGAGCGATGAGGATCCGACGATTGCCGATATGCTGAAATCCCTGGGATATAGCACAGGGCAGTTTGGCAAAAACCACCTTGGCGATCAGAACCAGTTCCTGCCCACCACAAAGGGTTTCGACGAATACTGGGGATGGCTCTATCATCTGAACGCGATGGAATACGCGTCAGACCCCGACTGGCCGGATGATCCTGAATTTGAAGCGGAATTCGGACCGCGCAATATCATTCATTCCTATGCAATTGACGAAGCCGATGAAACCGTTGATCCGCGTTGGGGTCCTGTTGGCAAACAGCGTATCGTGGATGATGGTCCCGCCCCGCCGGAACGGCAAAAAACTCTGGACAACGAAGTCACGGCAAAGACGATTGATTTCATTGATCGCGCCGTGGAAGGAGACACACCGTTCTTTGTATGGATGGCGCCGGCGCGTGCGCATGTCTGGACGCATCTGAGTCCCGAATACGAGGCGATGCTTGGCAACGGCCGTGGCTTGCAGGACGTTGTTATGAAAGAGCTTGACGACAATGTCGGCAAAGTTCTGGCGCGTCTGGACGAACTGGGGCAACGCGACAACACGATTGTTGTTTTCACATCAGACAATGGCCCTGAGACGATGACGTGGCCGGACGGTGGCACGACGCCATTTCGTGGAGAGAAAGGGACGACCTGGGAAGGTGGCTTCCGCGTGCCCGCGATCATCAGATGGCCGGGCAAAGTGCCCGAAGGTCGGGTTGGAAACGGTATTTTCTCAGGTATGGACTGGATGCCGACGCTTGTCGCGGCTGCCGGTGGGCCTGACAATCTGCCCGAAGAACTCCTGACGGGTTTCGAGGGCTACAGGGTGCATCTGGATGGGTACAATCAGCTCTCCTACCTGACCGGTGGCGAAGAGAGCAACCGTGATGAAATCATATATTATGAAGGCACCAACCTGCAGGCCATTCGATACAAAGACTGGAAAGCGCATTTCGTGGTTCAGCATCACGGATGGGGAGGGCCGAAAGACGAGATGAACGCGCCCTTGCTGATTAACCTGCGCCGCGATCCATATGAAAAAGCATTTGATGAGTCGGGGATGTATGTAAACTGGATGGGCAAAAAGATGTGGGCCTTTGGGCCTGCTGCGCGGCTGGTTCAAAGACACCTGAAAAGCTTTGAGGAATTTCCGCCACGTGGGTCTGTTGTGGCCAACCAAGCCGCTGTTGAAAAACAAATCTCCAGCGAAGGCGGTATGTCGCAATAAGCCTACATTCGAAAAAGCAGGCTGGTCGCGCAAAATCTGTGGGGCCAGTTTCGCCTGATGCATTGAAATGCCGGGCGGTAATTTTGTACCGGAAACGGTCGCCAGCCTTTTTCTCGGTGCGTGAGACAAAGGCAATTTCATATTCAACTGCGCGTGTTCGTGCTGCTTGCGGCAGTGTTTGAACATCAAGCCCTCTGGCGACATATGTGCGCCAATCAGCGAAAAGGGCTTTTGGACTGATGTTGGTAAAAAAGGCAGATGGTATCCTGCTTTTTGATGGGGAGCTCAAACAATCAGCCGGGTCAGGAAAGCGTTCTACCGAGTCGCGCGCCCTCATCGAAGACTGGCCCAGTTACAAGGAAAGGAATGCCGCAGGGACGACAACGAAGCGCACCCGGAAAGCGCAAACGAAAACAACCCGTTGATCTCGCTGACGAAACGCTCGATTGAGGGGAAATAGCGGTCAAGTGCCTGCGCAATCATGCTGAAAACGCCAGAAACCGTTGCATGACCAAGTCACGTCAACCGGTCGTATGCTTCGCCCCGAAGTGCAGTATTTGCGCCCCGGTCGTTGGCGAAACGCCCTTCTATGCCGAAACGTCGCAGCAAGGCTTGGTCGATCATCGCCGCGAAATACCCACTGGTTTGTGCCTATCTAAAACACAGGCTAGTTCCTCGCGAAGCGGGCACTCAGGTGCTTTAACTTCGGGGAATTATTTCCATTCGATTATCAACGGATCTTTTTTGAATCTGATATTAACAGACGAGTATATTTTTCCATTCACATTTACTGTCAAAGAGGTCGTCAAAAGGGGCGGTTTTTGTAATCATTGGATTTTTCGTCTTTTTCTCGTGCACGCTACGGTCTGAAACTATTGGTAAGCAACACGATTCATCGAGTTGCGAGACTGAAGTGCAACATGAACTGAAGTTGCCAACAAAATAACTGGCCAAAGGACAAACTGGGCGACGGAAAACGATACTCCAACTGAAATGAGACTTTAATTCAGCCAGATTGATCGTTGTCTTTGGGTGCGGATGCCATGGTGCAGCACAATCCGATGCCTGTTAACTTGCTGATGACGTGAATGCGCAAGATGTCGTTTGCTCTATTCGCCCTTTCCAGGCGGTGAACTACCACTTGTTCCTTGGTGTCGCAGCTTCGCGAAGCATCGATCCGTTGCCATGAAGCGTTCAACCATCGGTACGATCAGTTTTGCCGGTTCTGCAATCGTCCGGCCGTTTTGTCGCTCCAGCACTTTCGCGTAGGCGACAAGGTCGCGGTGGATTTGAGCAGGCAATGCCACTGTCACTTTCACCGGTTTGTCGTCCGGCAACGCGTCCAGTTTCAATTTGGTCATCAGTGGCCTCCTTGCGGTTCAAGGATCAGATCGCGGGTCACGATCACGCGCACAGGAAACCCCGGCCGGATCGTGAGTGTTGGCGGAATATCAATCTGACGACGCACGATCTCGCGACCCGCGTCGCCTATGGTGTCCTGCGCGCCATCGCGGATGGCGCTGGCGATCGGATCGTCATCGTCGGCCCCCAGTTCGGCACCGATGTTGAGCAGTGTAGAAAGAAGCGCCGCCCTCAATACACCGCCCCAATGGTGATCGACACCGTCCTCGAGTCCTGCATAGCCTGTGCTATCCGCTCCGGGCTGTCTTTCCAGGACAATGGATTGGCCATCGGGCAGGATGATCCGCGTCCAGACCAGCAGGATGCGACGTAGGCCGAAACCCACGCCATTGTCATATTCGCCGATGAGGCGGGATCCTTGCGGCAGCAGGAGATAGCGCTCCGAGGGGCTGTCATAGATGTTCTGGGTCACTTGAGCCACGATCTGGCCGGGGAGGTCAGAGCGAATGCCAGTGACGAGGGCGGCGGGAATGATGGACCCGGCCTAAAGGACATAAGGCGAGGCAGGCTGTGTGACCCTGTCGGGCGCGAAGATGCGTCGGTTGACGGCGGCATTGAAGAAAGCGAGTTGGCTGTCTTGGTCCGTCTGTGCGCCACCGCCGGATTGTGGCGTGATGAAGCGACCTGGAGCTGCGAGACTTGGTGCAGCGAAGCCCGATGGAACGGTCGGTGTTTGTGTTGCGAAGAGCACTTAGCTTGTGCGGGCGGCCTCTTCTTCGGCCATGCGGCGCGGCTCGTCGGCCGTGGGGCGGTTTTCCGTGGTGAAGAGCTCGCCAGGGCCGCCCCGGGCCGGGCGATCTTGCAAGGCAAAGATCAGCGCGCCGCCGATGCCGATAGCCGTGATGACGGCGAGGACTTTGCAGGACATGATACCGGACAAGCTCGTTGGCGATACTAGCTACGGATCAGCAGCGATCTTGGGTTGGTTGGTAGAAGAGCGCGGCATCGCCCCACACATTCAGGTCTGGGACAAACCCAAGCGTACCGATGGCACATTCTCACGCGAAGACTTCGTCTACGACCCCGCAGCCGATAGCTACACATGCCCCGGCAAGAAGGTACTGTGGACATACTGCCGGAACTTCTCCAAACCGCGAAAACCCAACGGCGGTAAAGACGGGTTCACCCGATACCGCGCATCAAAACATGACTGCGATTCTTACACGCTAAAGCCGCAATGCTGCCCCGGGGACCCTGGCCGACGCGTGATGCGATCAGTTCACGAAGCGGCTCGGGACGTCGCCCGCGATATCCGCAAAACGGATGCTTACATGACTTCATTCATTCAGAGATGGAAAGTCGAAATGCTGTTTGCTCACCTGAAGCGATACATCGGCCTGCCGATGATGCGGTTCCGAGGACCAAAAGGCGCATATGAACAGTTCCAGCTCGCAGCCACAGCCCTGAACCTCAGAAAACTTGCAAAACCGGTTCCGCAATCGGAACCAACAGGCTGACAGAAACAGCCCAGCTAATCTGGGCTTCACCCATCGGCAGCTCCAATGCCGACTTTTTCAACACTATCCGGACTCTCCCGACATACGTTTTCACGCCTTTGCTGACGCGGCATATGCATGCTGCTGGATCCAACTCATCATTGAACGCAGTGCCCCGGTTGGCAGTTTCTTTCAGCCGTCGTCACCCCGTGGAGGTCGGTCGCCATCCGGCGGGGGCCGATCGCCATCTCGCAACGGCCGATCGCCGCGCCCCCCGATAAAGTCGCTCGACACCGAGCCTTTGAAACAGCGTGGAAAGAACGGGTAGGTATCGGTTACGAAATAGGCATACTGCCCATCGCGCACTGCGCCGTTGCATTCATCCAAAGTTCCGGAGCCCGCAACGAATTCGTAATCCTGCACGTAGGTGCCATCATGTGCGCCACCTGGACCAGACTCGCGCTCCCCGCTTTTCAGTTGCCAGGATGATTGCGCTTGGTCGCCCACGTAGTGGATTTCGAACCCATCTGCAGCAAAGCCAAAGAGGGTACTTTCCAGCGCGTCTGTTACTGCAAAGGGAATGCCGTGATAGTGGTACATGCCCTGACCGTCCACATGGGCATTCTGTGCGTCCATAACGAGCCCGCCCATGCCTTCAACATTCCATCCTGAGGACCGGTCGCGGGAATAGCCGCGCTCTGACGTGGGATCATAGTATTCCGCGGTGCCCGGACGCAGTGGAATCCCGGTCAGCGTAATACCCGAGATACGAGCGCGCCGGGTGATGGTATCCGTAAGCTCGGGCGTTGCATCCATACAAAACCTATGGTTCTGCTCTTCCACCGTCGCCCCGGCTCGCCATGGGCCGGTTTCGTGATCGGGCACGCCATCGGATGCGATACAGCGCTGATCCCCATCCACAGTAATAGTCACATGTGCCTGAGCCGCACCGGCGGTCAAAAGCGTCAGCGCGAGCGTGGTACTAAGTGTTTTCATGATACCCTCCAGATGCTTGGATAAAAGTTTAACGGGCACCAACGGAGTTTCCGTCGTTCTTTTTATCGGAGGGTATGGGCGCGCAATCAATCTCATGGACCATATGCCACCTTAAGCCCCTGCCGATTGACCAAAATACATTCTAGGCTGGCATCCACCTCACGGAAGCTGGCATTCCTCGCTCAACGGAAAATTGGCGGCGTGTGTTCGGAATACTCTAGGGGAAAGTTTTGCGCTTGCGCACTATGTCGCTCGCTTCTGCGGAAACCAGCCATCCGCGCTGTCAAGCTCATCCAATCCTCCAAAGCAGAATGTACTGTTGACGAATTCCAAAAACAGTTGCGCAACAAAGGCTTTGAACTGGTTTCGCTTAGGTACTCGCCGGCGCGAAAAACCACCGCCATCAGGCGAGGCCCGCACCGTACTGAACAAACCGACTCCGCAGTTCGACGGAAAGTCATACTTCTAACGTTTAATGAACCAAATGACGAAAGGGTGCTTCCACTGATGCGTATGTTCTTAACGCTTATTACTGCCGTCGGGATCTTGATGGGAGCTTACGTTTTAACGTTCGGCATACCTGCGCTTGCCACAGCGCTATTTGGCGTTGAGGTAGAAAATAGTGATGCTGCGGACGCGCTTCGGGGTGATGCGCTCGGGGCAGGAAGAGGCCGACGCGGCAGTACCTCGACCACCGTCGTGACCGCACCGCTAACCATGATGCCCTACGAGAGCACCTTAAACGCGGTCGGTAGCGCAGAGGCCCTGCGTAGTGTGAGCGTGCTTTCAGATGCAGCGGGAGAAGTGATCGAAGCGCATTTGCCCTCCAATGGCGAGATCGAGGCAGGCGACGTTCTTGTGACCCTTGATGCGCGTACCGAAACGCTGAACTTGGAAATTGCGCAGGCCGAACTCGAGCAGGCCCGCGATACCGTCAACCGCTATGCGCGTTTGCAGGCAAACGGGAATTCAACAATCACGGCTGTGACACTTTCGGATGCCGTTGTCGCACAGCGATTGGCGCAAGCAAACGTTGGGCTGATGGAAGTGGCACTTGATGACCGTACGATCCGCGCCCCAATTTCAGGACGGCTGGGCTTAAGCGATGTCGAGGTCGGCGACGTTTTGGCGGCGGGAGCAGAGATCGTGACGATTGATGATGCCGACGCATTGTTGGTTTCATTTGAGTTACCGGAACGTGCGATTGGCATGTTGTCTGAGGTCGATACCGTTTTGGCGAGCACACCTTCGTTCACAGGGCGGGTTTTTGATGGCAATATCGTCGCGTTTGACAGCCGCCTTGATAGTGTGACCCGCAGCGTGACCGTCGAAGCGCGTATCGAAAACCCCGGCGGCGTGCTTTGGCCGGGCATGACGTTTGAGGTGCGTATCATTCACGAAAGCGCACCGATGGCTGCCGTACCCTCAACGGCGATAACATGGTCTCGCGAGGGATCGAAGGTTTGGATTGACGCTGACGGGATCGCCGAACCGGTTCCCGTCACGATCCTGTTTCGACGTGATGAGTTGGTCTGGATCGACGCTGATGTCGCTGAAGGCACGCTCGTTGTGACCGAAGGAGCGCAGAAATTGCGTGAAGGCGCTCGGATCGCAACAGTGGGTGACGATGCCCCAAAAAGGTCGCGAGACGGCGAAGAGGACGGTGGTGGCGCACCCGGGCGTAGTCCTGCGGCAGATGCGAATTCTGAAACCGAGCAAAGTCAGGCACCAACATGACCACCCCTCAGACGGCTCCCCTGAACCGAAAAACCGGCTTTGCTGATCTATTTGTTGCCCGCCCCGTTTTCGGGCTTGTTATCAACCTCTTAATTTTGATCGCAGGGCTCGCGGCGATCGCGGCTGTAGATGTGCGTGAAATGCCGGACGTGGACCAGCCGGTTTTATCGGTACGGACTGACTATGAAGGGGCGGTGCCAGCGACGGTTGAACAAGGAATCACACGGCCGCTTGAAGACGCACTGAGCGCCCTGGAGGGGCTTTCGTACATCGAATCCAGTTCGGAAACGGGTTCAAGCCGCATCACGATTGACCTGTCCGAAGGCACCGATGTTGATGTTGCAGCAAACGAGGCCCGCGAGATTGTATCGGCCACCCTCCGTCAGCTTCCAGATGATCTGGACGACGACCCGAGCGTGTCGAAAAGTGATAGCAACGCCGATGCCATCATCCGTTTGGCGATCTTGGGTGACGCCAGTTTTGACGAACTGACGGAGCTTGCTGAAGGCGTCATATATGACCGTTTGATGCTGATTGACGGTATCGCCGAGGTCACGGTGCGCGGCAATCGCGCAAATGAATTTCGCGTGACGCTTGATATGCCATCGCTGCTGAGCCGGGGATTGACGGTGTTTGATGTGTCGGACGCATTGGCTGCCTTGCGGGATGACACGCCACTTGGATCGCTGGAGACGTCGGCGCAATCGATTGCGCTTCGAGTTGGCAACGCCAACGTGACTACCGATACGGTTGGCCAGCTCTTGATTGATGAGACGACGCGGGTGTCTGATGTGGCCTTTGTGCAGTTAACACCGGAGGACAGCTCCGTTTTTGCCCGGGTCAATGGCGAAACTGCGGTTGGGCTGGACATCAGCCGGCAATCCGTTGGGAACACGCTCAAAATTTCCAGAGAGGTTGGCGTAGCGGTTGCTGATTTACAGGAGTATTTGCCGGAAGGCGTGTCGCTTCTCATTGTGTCTGACGATGGGGTGTTCATCGAAGGATCTATCAATGAGGTCGTAAAATCCATTGGACTTGCGACGATCATTGTCATTGTGGTCATCTTCGCTTTCCTGCGGTCGCCGCGCGCAACGATCATCCCTGCGGTCACGATACCGGTCGCGTTGGTTGGTACAGTTGGTGCGATCTGGTTGACGGATTTTTCTGTTAACACCATCAGCCTTTTGGCGTTGGTTTTGGCGACCGGAATGGTCGTAGATGACGCCATTGTTGTGATCGAAAACATCGTTCGCAAGCGCAAGCAGGGTATGGGCGCCTTTGCCGCTGCTGCCGCCGGGACCAACGAGGTTTTTTTTGCTGTCATTTCGACCACCGCTACGCTGGCTGCGGTGTTCATTCCGATCTCGTTTTTACCTGGCCAAGCGGGCGGCGTGTTTAGCGAATTCGGATTTGTCCTGGCCTTTGCCGTGACCCTGTCATCGATGACCGCTTTGACCTTGACGCCGGTGCTGGCCGCATTTTTGGACCCCGGAAAACCAAAAGCGGAAAGCGCGCCAGACACACCAGGCCGGCTTGTACGCACATTCGACTTCGTCATGGACCACGCAATCCGTGCACCTCTGATCGTATTGGCGATTGCGGGTGGGTTTGCAATAATTGCTGCCGGTGCTGCGAGCACCTTGTCGTCCAGCATCACACCCGAGGAAGATAGAGGCTTTTTCCTAATTCAAGCCCGGGGCGCGACCGATACGACGGTTGATTATCTCGAAACGCAGGTGGTCTTGGTTGAAGACATTCTCACACCCTACCGCGCAACCGGTCAGATTGAGGTGGTGCAAAGTATCATCGGTGTTGGGGGAGGGAACGATGCTTTTATCATTGTGCGCTTGCCCGACTGGGCAGAGCGCGATTGGTCGCAGTCTGATCTGATCGCTGATTTGACGGACGAGCTTGCGTCTGTGCCCGGTGTTCAGGTCAGTACGCGGTTTACCAATAGCTTGAATATTCGTGGTGCAGGGCGCGGATTACAGTTTGCTGTGACCGGTACGAACCTTGAGGAAATTACCGCTGCTGCTGAAGATGTGATTGAGGTCATGTCAGCAGACAGCGTCTTTACCACACCGCAACTGTCTGGTGAAAGCGCCGAGGTTCAGTTTGAGGTGAAGGTCGATCCAGACATGGCCCGCGTTTTTGGACTGACGGAAGCAGAGATTACAGAGACGGTCAGTGCAATGGTGCAGGGGAACGTTGCCGTCACGGTCTTTGAAGATGACACGGAAACCGAGGTCATTGTGGTGCCCGGAGGGCGCCCGATCGATGATCCCTCCGACATCGACTCTATTTATCTACGATTGCCTGGTGGAGCTTACGTTCCGCTTTCCTCTGCTGCGACGCTTGAAGCGGTGGTCAGTCAATCCGTCATTGAACGTCAAGCCGGATCGCTTGCGGTTTCGGTCCAGAGCAATCTCAACGAAGGCGTTGATCTTGGCACGGCGATGACACGTCTGACCGAAATCGCGGACGAGACCTTGCCCAATGGTATGGGCATCACATTCACCGGTGAGGCCGCAACCCTGACAAACAGTCAGACGGGAATGTATTTGGTCTTTGGCGTAGCGTTTTTTATCGTATTCCTCGTGCTCGCGGCCCAATTCGAGAGCTTTGCCAGCGCGGTGGTCATCATGTTGACCGTGCCGTTTGGATTGGCGGCGGCGTTGTTTGCGATCTCGCTGACAGGGGGATCGTTAAACTACTACAGCCAGATCGGTCTGGTGATGCTGATTGGTGTCATGGCAAAGAACGGAATCCTAATTGTCGAATTCGCAAACCAGTTGCGCGAGGCAGGCCAAGACATCGATACCGCAATCCGTGATGCGCTGCGCCTGCGGATCAGGCCCGTGATGATGACCATGGTATCGACCGTGTTTGGTGGTATACCGTTGGTTCTCACGTCTGGGGCAGGTGCCGAGGCGCGCATCGCAGTGGGATGGGTGATTGTTGGCGGCTTGGGCTTTGCCACGGTTTTCACACTCTTCCTTACCCCTGTTTTCTATCGATTGATTGCGGCTTGGGGGGCGGCACCGGGCATGGCATCAAAGCGGTTGCATCGCGAAAATACGCAGCAAATAGTGGGGGCCGAGTAACAATCGACTACTCTATTCAGTACGAGCGTCGATCTTGACGCTTTGTTGTTTGTTCCGTTGAGATCATTAAGCGCCAAAACCTGCGGCTGAAGTAGAAAGGGGGCAAGTTTGGCCAAGCCCGCGACTTGATTGTTGCTTGTGCTCGAAGCGAATGGACGGTTCGGAACTACACGCTTCTGCCCCCATGAACGTCCGGTCAGGCAAAATCCGCAGAGCTACAAAACAAGCGACCCTGCGTTTGCGATGAAATGCTCCGTCAGCAATGGCCGCTGCTGTCGCGGAAGTCAGGTTTGTCATGCGACACGTGCATTGCCTGCTCCAACTTCGCTGCAAACAACATCAATGGCCGGTTGTCCCTCCGCACAGCGGCATCGCTTTTCGAGCATGTGCAGCGATTTTCTTGCTGCGCGCGCTCGCAGCTAAAAAAGTGAATTCACAGGTTGGGCTCTCAGCGGCCATCGTATGCGGCGCAGCATCTGTCAAATCACGGCCTGGACCCATGTCACAGACGGCCCTCACCAGCCATTTATCGTGCCAGACTACACCGCAATGCAGCTTCACCTAACCTGCCATTCGCTGCTCCCGCGAGATTGTGGCGTTGCCCGAGGTCGGCAGTGCGGGACTTTGCGTCATTTCGCTGGAGCTGCGCCCACGTCTGCTGGAGAGGGTTCAAAACGCACTAGCGCCGAGGAAATTGCGCAAGAAGCTTTATCGTTTTCTTTATTATTGAGAAACTCTCTTGGCTACGCCGAGTTCGTCCCAATCCTTCCACGTGGCGTACGCAATCGAATTGGTTGTAGGAATCGCCCGCAGCCGATCAATCAAGCTCTGTTTATGGCCTTCTAAACGAAGTTTATTCGTCTCTGCACTGTCCGTGGCATATCCATGCCCTTGAACGCTATCTGCCAGAAATGGAGGAAGAACGGAAAACCCCATGTAATGAAGGGAATACTGGGTCGACCAAAAGATCTGCTCAATGGTTCCACCCCGACCACCAGGTTGCATCACGATAGCAGGCGCGCCAATCGTCGCGGCGCACATTGCAACCTTGCCGCTGAAGTGACCCCGATCATACCGTTTGGTGCTGGTGTAAAGGCCGCCGCTCACAAACACACGATCGATCCACCCTTTCATCATTGCAGGAACGCTGTGCCACCAGATTGGGAACTGCAACAGCACAAAGTCGGCCTCTTCCAAAAGCGCTATTTGACGCTCCACATCCGTTGAAAGCCGACCAGTCTGAAATGCGTGCCGTTGCTCTCCCAGAACCGAAAATTCATCTGGATTTTCGCGGTGCAAAAAGTGCTTCTCAGACTCGACCGGGTCAAAGCCTTCTTGGTACAGATCGGTTATTCTCACTGTGTAGCCTTGCGCTTCGAGCGTTGCTTTCGCCAGTTTTGCCAGCGCGCCATTGAAAGAGTTACGCTCTGGGTGGCAAAGGACGATCAGGGCTTTCATCAAAGTGATCCATTCGAAAGTTGCTTTCAAACAGAGATATCATGTACGTTTGTGACGTGGTTAGGAAAAATATTGGCGAGTTGACTTACAAAAATGTACAATCGACTATCTTGGGACGACATATGCCTTATCCATGCAATTCGCTCGACAGAAACGTTAAGTGGCGCAGCACGTGCTTTAGGCGTTAGCCACCCAACCATTTACAGAAAACTCAATTTCATCGAAGACAAACTCGGCGCGGTGTTCTTTCAGCGGTCAAGGACAGGCTACACGCCAACTGCCGCGGCCATCGAAATTTGCGACTTGTTTGATAAGCTGCGGCACGAAGTCGATATCACGGAACGGCAGATAACCGGACAGGATTTTCGCCCTTTTGGCAGCGTACGGTTGACGACAACAGATTCACTGCTGTTCGGCTGGCTCAGCCCAGTTCTTGCCAGCTTCGGCAAGAAGTACCCCGATATCGATCTGTCAGTTGTGGTTTCGAACGACTTTCTAAACCTGACGAGACGAGAGGCAGACCTCGCGATAAGACCTTCAAGTACGTCCCCAAATTCAATGTCTGTTAAGAAAGTTGGAGTGATCAAGCAGGCCGTGTATGCGTCACAAGACAAAGTGTCTCCCAACCTTGGCGATGTAGATCTTTCCCGTCTGGCGTGGATCGGACCCGATGACAGCATTCACTACCCCACGTTGCAGAACTGGATGCGTATCAATGGCTACGACCAGTTATGCCGGTATCGGAGCAATTCTGTTCTGGACATGTTTTGGGCGACGAAGTGGGGAGTTGGCGTATCAGTATTGCCATGCTAGCTGAACCGTCCGGGCCCGTCTTTGAGCGACCATGCCGCTTCCGGGTCGGTCTCCGAGATATACTTGGGCGGTTTCTTCTTCGGGCCGGATTGTACCGTGCCTTCAGCGTCGGCCAACTTTTCCAGATATTCAGCCACCGGGTGCTGCACCTGTTCCTGGCGCGACCAGATTTTCTGAACCGCTTCCGGCACATTCTTGCGGTCCCGGTTGGCATCCGCCTCGATGGTGCTGCCGTCGATAGCCGCATCCGTGCCGCCGACAATGCCGAAGCCGATGCACTTCTCGACCACGCTTTCGAACAGGCGACGCAGCACATCGCCATCGGCAAAGCGCCCGTGGCGGTTCTTGGAAAAGGTCGAACGATCCGGCACTCGACCTTCCAAACCCAGTTTGCAGAACCACCGGTATGCCAGATTGAGATGCACCTCCTCGACAAGCCGTCGTTCCGAGCGGATGCCGTACAAATAGCCAATCAGCAGCATGCGCAGCATCAACTCGGGATCGATAGACGGGCGGCCTGTATGGCTGTAGAGCGCAGCCAGCTCCTGGCGGATCGCGTCGAAGTCCAACAGCCGGTCAATCCGACGCAAAAGGTGGTCCTGCGGGACATGATCCTCGATCCGAAACCGGTAAAACAGGTTCTCCTGCGTCTCCAGCCGTCCCATCATCGTCTGATCCTCCCCCGTGATAAGGCAAGTGAATCAGGCGGCTGGGCCTCGATCAAGGCCGGAGTTTTTCCATCAGCATCGGCAGTTTTAAGCACATAAGTTGTGGCAGGAGGTGTGTCCGCAGTGCGGGACAAAACTGCCGTTGCCACAGACTAGCTTTCAGCCGAGAAAGGCTAGCCAAAAGCATTATCGAGAGGCGTAAGATGGCAGAGATTCAGATTAGGGCATTCATTGCATCGCTAGTCGCTATCCGCAGGGGGCGAGGATTTCCCAGAGGAACACTGGGGCAAGCGGGTCTTTACACTGGCTTGCGTGTACAACGGTGACGCAGCTGAAGGTGAAACGCTTCTGCAGCCCCTTCGCGAGCTGGGCGAAATGTCGACCGATTTTTCCGGGCGAATGAATTACTGCGATGTGCAACAACTTTTCGATAGTCTTATGCCTGCTGGAGATTTTCGCTGCTACTGGAAAGCCCGCTATCTGACAGACCTTACAGTTAAGATGATTGAACTTGCCATGGCAAACGCGTTGGCGGCGCCTTCGGACAACTCACTCTCATCGCTTTGGAACTTTGGTGGAGCGACCGCCAAGGTTGCAGCGGACGCCACCGCTTTTGGCGACCGATCCATGGGGTGGATGTATTCACTGGATGGTGTCTGGACCGATCCCGCTGACGATGATGCAAACATTGCCTGGTCCCGCGAAGGTTGGTCCAATTCTGAACGCTTTGGCCATCATGGGCGCGCCTACCTGAATTTTGCGGGACATGGTGAGGACAATGCGGCGCTGACACAGACAAGTTTCGGACGAAACTATGAACGGCTTGTCGAGATAAAGACCAAATACGATCCGCAAAACCGGTTTTGCTTCAATCAGAACATTGCCGCTGAAGCGTAAGACCCACGATCCATTTTTCCAGAGATACACAGCAATATCATCGACAGGAGCGTAAAATGTCCCAGCCGACACCCCGATTGCCACACCAAACGGACGAGATTTTTCTCACCGATGGCGGAACGGAAACCTGGCTTATGTATAAACGTGGCTTTGCGCTGCCGGAATTCAGCGCCTTTCACCTACTAAATAATGACTGGTCAGCCGAGGCATTGCGGGAATACTACACCGCCTTTGCTGATATCGCCGTAAAGCTTGGAACGCCTTTCATCTTTGACAGCCTGACCTATCGCGCAAGTCGGGACTGGGGGGCATTGCTTGGATATTCTCCGGAAGGCCTCGCTGAAATGAACCACAAGTGTTTTGAACTTTACCGAGAATGTGCTGCTGACGCTGGGTTGACGGCCGAAAAAACGGTGATCAGCGGCTGCATCGGACCGAAAGGTGATGCCTATCAAACCAATCAAGACTTAACCGCCGAAAGTGCCAGAGCCTACCACGCAGAGCAGATTGATACGTTCAAAGCTGCCGGTGCTGATATCGTTACAGCACTGACCTTGAATACAACCGCCGAGGCAATTGGCATCGCAAGGGCCTCAGCCGAAGCAGGTTTGCTGTCGGTTATCTCGTTTACGGTTGAAAAAGACCGCAAACTTCGCAGTGGCGAGACGTTGAGGCAGGCCATAGAGACGGTTGATGCTGCGACGTCCAGCGCACCCGCCTATTACATGATCAATTGCTCTCATCCCGTTGATTTCGGTCCTGCACTTGCGACCGAACCCTGGGCAAATCGCATCCAAGGACTTCGGGCCAACGCGTCCTCTTTGGACCATGGCACCTTGTGCCAGTTGGGTCATCTCGAAGAGGGCGACCCCGATGAATTGGCGAGCCAATACGTTGATCTGCGGGTGGCCCATCCGAATATGAATGTCTTTGGCGGATGTTGCGGCACGGACTATGTGCATGTCGAGAAAATCGGTCGTGCCCTGTTGGCTGCTGCATAAGAGGCCCGCACCAACCGATTTGAGACAAATAGCTGCTATTCGTGCATGGCGCAGCACTAAACAAAGTAGCTCGGACGCCTCATTCGCTGCTGTCAGCGTAAAGGTCCGGTTTTGGTAATTGACCATGAGTCGAACGCCCGGGCCCGATGGAGGATCGGATCGACTCCGTAGCAAACTGAGGCAGGTAGGGCGGACCGATGTGCGAACCGTGTGCAATGCGATCTGCCAAGAGACTTACGATTTCACAGATACTTAGCCATGATCGGTATCCAGTGGCTTCGATGGATCTGGTTTCTTGCGGTGCGCCCTCGATCCTGTTTTGCGCGCTGCGGCGAACCCGCGGTCCGTGGCCATGAAGCGATCGAGCATCCCAGACCTGCTCCTGCCGCGCGTGATCGGGATTGACCGTGAAGGCCATGAGCTGGTCGAGGGTCATCTCTTCCTCGGCATAGGCGTCGAGCAGCGAGGGCGCCACGGCGGCGAGCTTCAGCCGCTGTTTGACCACGCTGGCTGAGACGAAGAAGGCCGCGGCGATCTCCTCCTCAGTGCGACCCTTCTCGCGCATCGCCTGAAACGCGCGGAACTGGTCGAGCGGATGCAGCGGCGCGCGCTGGACGTTCTCGGCCAGGCTGTCCTCCTCGGCGAGCCCGTCGGTGCGCACGATGCAGGGCACAAGTGCAGTCTTGTTCATGCGCTTCTGTTTCACAAGCAGTTCCAGCGCCCGGAACCGCCGCCCGCCGGCGGGGATCGTGTACATGCCGGTCTCGGCACCACTGTCGTCCAGCACCGGCCGCACCGTGATGGAGCTGAGCAGCGTCCGCCGCGCGATGTCCTCGGCCAGCTCCTCGATCGACACGCCGGCCTTGACGTGGCGCACGTTCGACTGGCTGAGCATCAGCTTATTGAAGGGGATGTCGCGCGAGGCGCTGAGGGTGATTTTCTGTTGCTTGGTCATCGGGATATCTCCGTGACAGGCCAGCCGGGAGCCTCTCTCCCGACCTCCAAACCCGTCACGGAAAACCCGGCCCCCCTCTTACTCTGGAGACACCGACTAGGCCATATGGACTTGCAATGCAATCCATATGGCCTTATATCATCAGTCAAGCTAGGAAGGAGCGTCAACACATGGAAAACGTTGTTCTGGAACGTCCTGCGCCGGATCGGCAGGGTGTCGCTCTTAAGGCCTTCGCCCGGATCGCGGACGCCTGGTCGCTCACCCTGCGGGAGGCGGCGGCGCTGGCGGATATGTCGGACTCGACCTGGAAGCGGGCGAAGAAGCCCGATTTTGCGGGGGATTTGACGCGAGACCAGATGCTGCGCCTGAGCGCGCTGATCGGCCTCTACAAGTCGCTCGAGCTCTATTTCAATGAGCCGATCTCGCGGGACTGGGTGAAGCTGCCTAACCGGGGTCCGGAGTTCGACGGCGCGCGGCCCGTGGACGCGATGATCGAAGGGGGATTGCCCAAGATCCTGCGCGTGCGGGGCTATGTCGATGCGCTGCGGGGCGGGGTTTGAGGATCACGTCGGTCAACGATCGCGCCCTTGTCCGGCTGATCTCCGAGACCCATCACAAGCCCCCAGTGCTGCGGGGGCTGGTCGACAGTGACGAGGAGGCCGCGATTCTCGCCGAGATCGAAGGCGAGACCAGCGCCCGCCTGATCGCCGAAGCGCAGGGCAGTCCCGCGCTTGACCGTCGCGAACTCGCTTTCGCTCGGCGGTCGCATGACCTGTCCCTTTACGGTCAGAGCCATATCAACGCGGCCTTCACCTACACGCGACCTTCGGGCAACCGGTTCAACACCGGCGACCGCGGTGCGTGGTACTGCGCCTGGGACATGCTGACGAGCGCGCAAGAGGTCGGGTTTCACCGGACCCGTGAATTGGGCTTCATCGGCCGCTACGAGGACGAGGCTCGCTACGTGGAACTGCTGGCGGACTTCATCGGGGATTTCCCCGATCTGAACGGGGAAGCGCATCCCGCGCTCGATCCGGTCCCCGAGCGGGGCTATCCGGCCGGGCAGCGTCTCGCCGCGGACTTGAGGGCAGAGGGGCATCGCGGGCTGATCTACCCATCCGTGCGTCACCCGGGCGGGCGGTGCTTCGTCGCTTTCGATCCCGGCATCATCCAGAATGTCCGCCCGGGCGCGAGCTGGAAGCTGGTCTGGCAAGGTGTGCCCGAGTTCACGATCGAGGGGCTATAACGCCCCTCGACATCTTCATTCAGTACTTGAGATTATCCCGATAGGACGTTGATCGGAATTCATATTCAACGCATTTAGGCTTTCTCCAACAACGCTTTCGCCTTGCCCTCCATCACCAGCCGCGCATCCTGCTGCGGCTTGGACCGGGCCACCGCGGTGATCCCCTGCACGAAGTCGAAGACGCTCTCGGGCGGGCGGCCTTCCTCGGCCAGGACCGTCTCGACGATCCGCCCCGTCTCCGCCTTCGAGAACCCGCGCTTGCGGAGGAAATCCTGACGGTCCTCGTCCGTTCGCGCGACGATTTTCTCCCGCGCCGCGCGGATGCCGTCGATGAAGGGCGCGGGTGAGGATTCGGCAAAGCGGCTGAGCGCAGGCGCGGCCTCGTGGGCGAAACGGGAGGCCGCGTATTTCGAGTGCCGGATGGTGATCTCCTGGAAATCTTCGACGCCCCAGAGGTTGCGGTTCTGGCAGACCGCCCGCAGGTAGAAGCTGGCGATGCCGAGCGTCTTGGCGCCCACCTCGGAATTCCAGCAGTAGAACCCACGGAAAAAAGGTCGGGCGAGCCATCGGGCAACAGCCCCGCCTCGATGGGGTTCATGTCATCGACGAGGAACAGGAACACGTCGCGGTCCGATGCGTAGAGCGTCGTCGTTTCCTTCGTCACGTCCACGCGCGGATTGTAGATGCCGGTCGACCAGTCGAGCACGCCGGGGACCTTCCAGCACGTGTCGCCCGTGCCGTTGCCCGCGATGCGCTGCACGGCGGAGACCAACTCAAAGTCGTAGATGCGCCCGTAGTCGGGGCCGGTCACGGCGCGCAGTTCCGTGCGACCATCCGCGACCTCCATGGTCTTGATCTGCTCGACCCGGTGGTTGGTAAGGCCGTACTGAAGGTTAATGCCCGCCAGCGGCGCGGGCAGTTGGCGCAGATAGGCTGCAGGCGCGCCGACGAGGCTCGAGAGCTGGCCAAAGGACCAATGTGTCGGCGCGATGGGTTCGTCCGCGCCGGGCAGGACCAGCCCCAGCTTTTCCGGGTTGTCGCGATGCGCCTCGACCCGGATCGCCGCGCTTTCCACAGTGCGCGTCCGGCTCCGCTCCGCCCGACCTTTTACGGATGAAAAGAGATCGTCGAGGGACAGATACCGCTCGTCATCCGGCCGCGAGAACCATTCGGACGAAACGCGGTCCACGTTCGTGCCGCGCGACACGTCCACCTTGTAGCCGCCGCTTGTGTCACGCCCGGCATCGATAATCTCGGTATTCATGGGTTTTCTCCCGCGACGGGCGGCCGAAAGCCTCTCTCTCGACCTCCAAACCCGTCACGGGCCGGGACGGCACCCCTCTGACTCTCCGGTCACTCGGCTGCGCGGGTCTCGAGCGGGGAAGGGGCGCGCGACGCGGCAAGCCGGTGCAGCGTTTCCGGGCGGATATGCGTGTACCGGCGCAGCATTTTCCAATCCTTGTGGCCAGTGACCAGCGAGACCTGTTCAATGGCGAAGCCGGCCTCGAACAGGCGGCTTGTGCCCTCATGGCGTAGATCGTGGAAATGCAGGTCCTTCACGCTGACCTCGACGCAGGCGCGCCGGAAGGCCGTTCCGACCGATTTCGAGTTGTAGGGAAAGATCCGGCCCCTTGCGTGCCCGAGTTCCTTGGCCTGTTCGGTGACCAATGCCCAGGCATCGAACCCCGTGGCAGCGAAGAGTGGGATCCGCTGGTCGTTCCCGGTCTTGTTGCGCGGGTCCTTCCTATCGCGGATCATGAGCATCCGGCGGTCGACGTCGAGATCGGTCCATGCGACGCGGCAGATCTCATCGAGCCGCATCGCCGTGGCCACCGCGAACTTCACGATCCGTGTCATCGGCAGGGTCAGGCGTTCGTTGTCATCGAAGCAACGGAAGAGGCGGTTCAGCTCGTCCGTGGTGGGGCGGCGGTCCCGCTCGGTGCCTTTGCCGATGAGGCCGAGCCGCTTGAGCGCGACACGTGCCAGATCAACGGGTTCGGGAGAAATGTCGAGCCCGTGTACGGCTGCCGCATGGGTGATGATCATCTTGATCACGCCGATATCGATGCTGAGGGTCACCGGACCGGCGCCTTGATCAGCGCGCATCTTGCCGTAGTCGATCAGCTTTTGCCGGTCGAGGTGCCCGATCTTCTCCTTGCCCAGATCGCGCTTGAGCGTCTTGAGCGTGGCGGCCTTGCTGCGACGCGGCGGTTTGCCTACCTCGCACATATCGATTATGTGGAGATCGATGAGATCGCCGAAGGTGGTCAGGCGGGAAACGGACGACTTGTTCGGCGCCAACCCCTGATCCACCCGGGTCTCCGCTTGGCGGGCCCAGCGATGGGCATCGTCGCGACGGAGAAACGTCTCGCTCGCGTAGCGGCCCTTTCGTCTGATCTGAACCCGGTAGGCACCGGAGGGGAGTTTGGTGATGGAGGCCATTTTCGTGTGCGCTGTGTGTGCAATGAGTCGTCGTAGAGGGGCAAATTCGGGGATATTGGGGCGTATTCCAGCGTAGCAGCATCCGCCGCCAACAGTTTGAAGATACACAAAAAATGCAAATAAATCAACACGCTAGATTGTCTACTGCGCCTATGATGGATTGGACCGACCGCCATTGCCGCATGCTGCACCGCCAATTGACGCGTCAAACGTTGCTTTACACGGAAATGGTGACATCTGCGGCTTTGGTGCGGGGGGGGGCTTTGCACTTACTGGAGTTTTCGCCGGATGAGCATCCGGTCGCGCTTCAGCTGGGGGGCTCTGACCCAAAGGAACTTGCTCAGGCTGCCGTGCTTGGGCAAACCGCTGGCTATGATGAGATCAATCTTAACGTGGGCTGCCCGTCTGATCGGGTCCAATCGGGCTGTTTTGGCGCGGTACTCATGGAAAGCCCGGCGCTGGTTGCAGATTGCGTTGCAGCCATGCGCGACGCGGTCGAGGTGCCGGTCACCGTAAAATGCCGCATCGGTGTTGATGACCAAAACCCCGAAGAGGTCTTGCCAGAGTTTCTCGCGCGCATCGTTGCCGCGGGGTGCGAACGGGTCGCGATCCATGCGCGCAAAGCCTGGCTGCAAGGACTAAGCCCAAAGGAAAACCGGGATATTCCCCCGTTGGATTACCCTTTGGTATTGCGGATGAAAGAGTATTTTCCAAATCTTCATATTTCGGTCAATGGAGGGATCACATCGCTGGACGAGGCGCGCGCTTTTCTTGAGGCCGGGCTTGATGGCGTGATGATCGGACGCGCGGCATACCATACGCCGACGGACATTTTGGCCGCCGTCGATCCTGTCATCTTTGGCACAGGCGAAGTTGTGGCCGCCGAAGATGCCGTTCATGCGATGCTGCCCTATATCGAAGGGCACGTCACCGGCGGCGGTCGGTTGGGGCAGATCACACGCCACATGCTGGGCCTGTTTGCGGGGCGTCCGGGTGCGCGGGTGTGGCGACGCATGTTATCAGAAGGTGCGCATCTACCAAATGCGGGGTCCTCGCTGGTGTTGGAGGCATTGACGCAGGTGGCGCAGCAGCAGGAAATGGCGCGACAATGTGAGTAACAAATCGTGCGGGGTGATGCTTTTTGTGCCGTCGTTGCGTCTGCATTCGCCTTTACTGCGCTGTTGCGGTCTTGAGAATCTCAGCGTCTGCAATACTGTCAGGCAGCGCGCAAAGTGCGTTTGGTGGGTCAGGTCATGAATACTGAGTTCTTTGAAAAAGGCTGGGCGGTGTTTGCCCCCGAAACCGCTACGCTTGAGTGGGCTCAAGACGCCCAGACGGACGCCATGCATGCGCTGAAAAACCCGGACTACAGTCAGTGGTATCAATGTGAAAACACGTGGTTTGTCGGGCTTGACGTGCTGAACAACGACGCGCGTGGCTGTATTTCGGGATCGGCGCAGCTTTCAGGTGCTGCGGTGGATTTCATCACACAGACCTGCGGTGGCTGGCCAGCATTGCACCGGGGCCAGCTTTCAGGGGTTTTTCCCGGCTATCCCCGTCCGCGCGCGGGCGAAACGGAGGCAGGGTTCAGGTATCGCGCACGTCGTGATGCAGCACACGTGGATGGTGTTCTGGGTGTTGGGACGCCCAAACGTCGGTTTGTGCAGGAGCCACATGCTTTTATCCTTGGGCTGCCGCTGACCCGCGCCGACCGGGGTGCAGCCCCGCTTGTGGTGTGGGAGGGCAGCCACGAGATCATGAAGGACGCATTTCGCGTCGCATTTGCACAGACGCAGACGACAGATATGCCCCGCACAGACGTCACTGAGGTCTATAAGGCGGCCCGGCGCGAGGTATTTGAGACCTGTCCGCGCGTTGTTGTGCATGCAGCACCGGGGGCGGCCATTGTCGTACACCGTCTGGCGCTGCACGGAGTTGCCCCTTGGTCGGATGGGGCCACGGCTGATCCCGAAGGCAGGTTGATTGCGTATTTCCGACCGCCAATCGCGGGTGGCGTGCGGGCGTGGATCGACATGCCTTAGGGTCAGAACGAAGATATGGAAACGAATGCAGCGACGGCGCGCAAAGTCCTCTTGGCAAGAGGGCGATCTGCAACTATACGCGCATCCTTATCTCCCGAAGGAACAAGAACATGGTTGGCAGCGCAAATCTCAATATCATGATGAAAGCCGCGCGGCGGGCGGGTCGATCATTGGTCAAGGACTTCCGCGAGGTGGAAAACCTTCAGGTGTCCATGAAAGGTGCGGGCGATTTCGTCAGCCGCGCTGATCTCAATTCCGAGAAAGTCCTCAAAGAAGACCTGATGGGCGCGCGTCCGACATATGGTTGGCTCGCTGAGGAGAGTGGCGAGGAAGAGGGGCAGGACCCGACCCGCCGCTGGATTGTTGATCCGCTCGATGGCTCTACGAATTTTCTGCACGGGCTCCCGCATTGGGCTGTTTCAATCGCGCTTGAGCACAAAGGTCAGGTGGTCGCTGGCGTTGTCTATGATCCGGCCAAGGATGAATTGTTCTTTGCTGAAAAAGGGGCAGGGGCGTGGATGAACGACAGCCGGTTGCGCGTGTCAGGGCGCAGCCAGATGATCGAAAGCATTTTCGCAACCGGGCTTCCTTTTGGAGGCAGCACGGATCTGCCTGACACGCTGCGCGATCTGGGCCGTGTTTTGCCCGGATGCGCCGGAGTGCGGCGGTGGGGGGCGGCGTCCCTTGATCTGTCTTATGTCGCAGCGGGCAGATATGATGGCTTTTGGGAGCGTCGCCTCAAGGCGTGGGATATTGCAGCTGGTTTGATCATCGTGCGTGAGGCAGGCGGGTTTTTGGAACCCTTCGATCCACGCGGTGATATTCTGGGATCGGGCTCGCTGATTTGCACGAATGAAAAGCTGTTTTCACCCTTTGCCAAATTGGTACGCGGCTAACGGTTCCCGTTTCGCCAGGCTTGCGCGCTCTGCCTAGCGCCGCGTTACTTTGGGAATGCGGCTCGGGGCGATGCGATAGGTGGCCTCCGGATGGGGCGGGTGGCCATCTGTGCGTTGCCAGAACGCCGGGCCGCCCTGCCGCAGCCAGAACGGAAGCAACAGGATCAAACCTGCGATAAACCCACCCGCATGCGCCCAATAGGCCACGCCCGCTTCGTCTGAGCTTGAGCCGATGCCGCCAATAACCTGCATGCCCAGCCAAAGCATCAGCATAATCCACGACGGAATGGGTAGAATGCGGAAGATCACAATCAGGATGATCAGAATATCCACCTTTGCCTTGGGAAAAAGCAGCAAATAGCCCCCCATCACACCGGCAATGGCCCCGGATGCACCCACCGTCGGGATCATCGCCATCGGGTCAACGGCGTATTGCGCGAGGGAGGCGATGACCCCGCAGCACAGATAGAACAAAATGAACTTGCCATGCCCCAACTCGTCTTCAATATTGTCGCCGAAAATCCATAAAAACAGCATGTTTCCTGCCAGGTGGAAAAAGCCGCCATGCAAAAACATGGATGAAATCAGCGTGTAATACCCATCCCCTTGCGACAGCCGGGCAGGGATCATGGCCCATTGCAGCCAGAATGCATTCATCGCGCGCACGTCTTCCATAATCCCGAAATAACTCAGGAAAATGCCAATGTTGGCGGCCATCAGCATATAGGTCACATAGGGGATGCGCCCGGAGGGATTGTGATCTCGGATTGGAAACATGGCGATAAGCTGTGCGATTGTACCGCACAGGTCAAGGCGTTGTTTTTGCCCAGTGTTAACGCATTATGTTACGCCGCCGCCCCCAGAAGAGCAGCATTCCCGCCCGAAGCCGTCGTATCCACGCAGACGTGCCGTTCTGCCAGCACCCGCGCAACATCCGGTGCGCCGGGTATCAGGGGGATGATGGGACCTGTGCGCGCGGCGAGCGCGACCTCAATGGCACGCCCGGTCGCCGCATCCCCCCACCACAGGACGCCACCATATTCAGGCCCATGGCTCAAAGCGGCGGGGGCAATCTGACCTTGCGCCTCGATTGCAATGCCTCCGAATGCGCGGACGAGACGCGCCTGCTCTCGGCTTGCCTCCGTACCGGGGCCCATGCACAACAGGGCCTGGCGCGGCAGCGTGCTGAGGCGATTGGATTCCCCTGTTGGGCCCGGCAAGCTCAGCGAGCTTCGGGGCGCGTCCAAGGGCGGGGGCGCAAGCGGCGCCAGCGTTTCCTGTGGCTTTGGCCATTGTGCTGTGACCTGTTGGCGATCAGGTTGTGAAAAGCGCGTCATGTAATGCGGCCCGCCCGCTTTGGGTCCGGTCCCTGACAGCCCTTCGCCGCCAAAGGGCTGGCTGCCGACAATAGCACCAATCTGATTGCGGTTGATATAGACGTTACCCGCTGCGATGCGTTCGCAGACATGTTGAACGCGATCATCAATACGCGTGTGCAGGCCAAAGGTCAGACCGTAACCTGTCGCGTTTATGTCATCGATCACCGCATCAAGCTGATGCGCCTTGAAGGTGGCCAAATGCAGCACCGGGCCAAAGATTTCCCGCTCCAACGCAGCAATGCCGGGCACGGAAATCAGGGTCGGGGCGATAAAGGTGCCGGTTGTAGGCGCGGTGGTTTCGGCAATAACGCGCCCCTCGGCGCGCGCCTGCGCGATGTGTTGTGCGATGCCGTCGCGGGCCGCTTGGTCGATCACCGGACCGACGTCGGTTGACAGGTGCCACGGGTCCGCCACGCTCAGGCATTGCATGGCGCCCACCAGCATTTTGGTGAATTCGGGCGCGATATCCTCCTGAACGTACAGGCATCGCAGGGCAGAACACCGCTGCCCCGCAGATTGAAAGGCGCTTTCGACAATTGCCTGAACGGCTTGTTCGGGCAGGGCGGTACTGTCTACGATCATCGCGTTCAATCCCCCCGTTTCCGCGATCAGCGGAGTGCCGGGGCGGCAATTTTCAGCCATGGCGCTGCGGATGCGCAGGGCGGTTGCGGTCGAGCCGGTAAAGGCCACGCCGCCAACCCGAGCATCGCAGGTCACAAGCGCCCCGATGTCCCCGGCGCCCGGCAACAGCTGCACCGCGCCGCGCGGCACGCCTGCTTCGTACATGAGGCTGATCGCGCGGTGAGCGATCAAAGGGGTCTGCTGGGCTGGCTTGGCCAGAACGGCGTTCCCTGCGGCCAACGCTGCGCTGATCTGCCCCAGAAAGATCGCCAGCGGAAAGTTCCACGGGGAAATGCAGGTAAAGATGCCCGCGGGCGGCGTATCTGTGGCGCGGTTTGCGTAATAGCGCAGAAAATCCACCGCCTCCCGCAGTTCTGCGACGCAGTCGGGCAGGCTTTTACCCGCTTCACGCGTGAGGAGGGTAAAGAGTTGCGCATAATCAGCTTCCAACAGATCAGCCGCATGCAACAGGATGCGGCATCGTTCCGTATCAGGGGCTGCCCATGGCGTTGCGTTGCTGAAAGCGTTTTCGACATCGCCGGGCGTGGCCCAAACGACTGCGCCAACCCTATCTGACGGATCGGCCGGGTTGGTTATAACGGCGCGCGGCGCGTCATCGGCTGCAGTACTGGCGCTCAGCAGCGGTGTGGCCTGCCACTGATGTTTGGCAAAGGCATCACGGGCGTCGAACAACGCCTCCAGCGTTTGGCTATGCGTCAGATCGAACCCGCGCGCATTGACGCGTTCCAGCGCAAAGAGTTCCGGGCCGGTCGGGATCTGTGTCGCAGGGTCTGTCAGCACCTTTTCAAAAGGGTCAGCGGCGACCACCTCAGCCGGGACATCCTCATCCACGATCTGATTCACAAAGCTTGAATTGGCCCCGTTTTCCAACAGCCTGCGCACCAGATAGGCCAAGAGGTCGCGATGCGCACCGACAGGGGCATAAATCCGGCATCGTGTCTTGTTTTGCTGCAAAACCAACGTGTGCAGCGTTTCGCCCATCCCATGCAGACGCTGGAACTCATAGGCCTGCGGATCATCTGCCATATGCAGGATAGCCGCGACTGTATGCGCGTTGTGGGTCGCGAATTGCGGATAGATGCGATCTGTCATGCCGAGCAGTTTGCGGGCGTTGCAAATGTAGGACACATCGGTCTGTGCTTTTTGCGTGAAAACCGGAAAGCCCTCGACGCCCTCGACCTGTGCGCGTTTGATCTCGGTGTCCCAATAGGCCCCTTTGACGAGGCGGACCATGATTTTGCGATCGTGCCGTTCGGCCATTTCATACAGGGTTTCAATCACGCTGCCTGCGCGCGGTCCAAAGGCCTGTACCACAATGCCAAACCCATCCCACCCCCTGAGCGCGGGGTCCGCCATGACACAGTCAATGACATCGAGCGACAGGCCAAGTCTATCTGCTTCCTCGGCGTCTATATTGAGGCCCATGCCTGCGGATTTCGCCAACAGCGCAAGCGCACGCAGTCGCGGAACAAGGTCCGACATCACGGCCTCTTGCTGCGCGACTTCATAGCGTGGGTGCAGTGCTGACAGTTTGACGGATATGCCGGGGTTTTTGCGAATGTCATCTTCGGTGCAGGCCGTGGCAATCGCTGAAATCGCCCGGCTGTAGCTCAGATGATAGCGTTTTGCATCGGCTTCGGTGCGGGCGGCTTCCCCCAGCATGTCATAGGAATAGGTAAACCCCTTTTTCTCCATGCCTGCAGCACGTTCCATGGCGGCGTTAATGTTCTCTCCCAGAACAAACTGGCGCCCCATTTCTTTCATGGCGCGGCTGACGGCGGTGCGGATCACAGGTTCGCCCAGACGTTTGAGTGCCGCGCGCAACTGGCGCACGGGCCCTGGATGGCTGTCATCCAGAACCCGCCCTGTAAGCATCAATGCCCATGTGGATGCATTGACCAGACTGGAGGCAGAGTGCCCCAGATGACGCCCCCAATCGGAGGGCGCAATCTTGTCTTCAATCAGCGCATCAATTGTTTCGGGATCAGGCACGCGCAATAATGCTTCAGCCAGACACATCAGAGCGACCCCCTCGTCGGTGGACAAGCCATATTCCGCCAGAAAAACCTCCATCAGACCGGGGCTGGTCGTATTTCTGATGTCATGCACGAGTTTGGCAGCGCAGCCGCTGATATGTTCACGGTCGGATTTGGACAGGGCCGCGTCCTTTATCATCTGCTGGATGATACTGTCAGGGTCGGCATAAGTCCGTTCGTCAACGCTGTGGCGCAAGGCAGAAATCATGAGGCGAACCTATTCATGTAGGGGGTGCGTATTTTCACTAGATTACCATCCTTTGATAAGTCATATTGCCTTTTCAGATGGTCAGTATGAGAAAAAAGATGGAATTTTTGCCAAGTGACGGGACAAACGAGCAGATGGATATCGACCGCTTTGACCGTGCGATCCTGTCTGTATTAGCCGAAGACGGCCGGATCAGCATCACGGACCTGTCCAAGCGGATCGGGTTGTCCAAATCGCCCACGCAAGCGCGTCTGCGGCGGCTTGAGCAAAGCGGTGTTGTGATTGGCTATCGGGCGCTGCTGGACCCGATCCGTTTGGGGCTGGATCATGTCGCCTTTGTTGAGGTGCGGTTGAGCGATACACGCGAGGCCGCGTTGAACGCATTCAATCTGGCGATTGCACGCGTGCCTCAGATCGAGCAAGCCCATATGATTGCTGGGAATTTTGACTATTTGCTCAAGGTGCGCACGCGCGACATGTCAGATTACCGCCGTTTTCTGGGGGAGACGATCTCGGAACTGCCGCATGTCGAAAACACCTCTACCTATGTGGCAATGCAGGCGGTGAAAGAGACAATGTTGGCGGAAAAGGGTTGACCCCGGGCAGCGTCAGGCCATTCTGAAGGGCATGAGACTGAAAATTATCGCCTTTTGCTTGTTCACCGTACCCGCTTACGCACAATGTCCGCCGTCAGCGGATATCACCGCGCGTCTTGACCAGCTGGTGTCCGAGGCCCGTGCCGCGCAGACCGAAATGGCAGGGCGTGAAGTCTCCGATAAGATGTGGCAGCTGTGGCTTGTCGCACCTGATGAGCCAGCGCAGGAATTGTTGGACACCGGCATGCGTGCCCGCACCAGCTACGACTACCTCGCAGCGACGGATGCCTTCTCAAAACTGATCGACTACTGCCCTGATTACGCGGAAGGCTACAATCAAAGGGCCTTCATTCAGTTTTTGCGGCAGGATTATGAAGCAGCCTTGGTGGATCTGGATGCGGCATTGGCGCGGTCTTCGAAACATGTGGGTGCGCAATCCGGGCGGGCGCTGACGCTTATGAACCTTGGTCGAATTGACGAAGCGCGCGTGCAACTACGCGAAGCGCTGGAAAACAATCCCTGGCTGTCTGAGCGTGCCTTGCTCAACAAGGGGGCACCGCTTGCACCGCGTGGTCAAGATATCTGACACCCTGCCATGGTGCGGCATCTGCAGACAGAGGTTTTACCATAAGCCTCCGGAAATTTTTCCTTGGATGCGCCTGAAAGCGCGTTGTTTTTGATGTCATGGGGCGCTACGAAGATGTCGCGCGCCTGATCAGGCCGCGCGGCGCCATGCGGGCGTGATGGAATGGTAGACATATCAGACTTAAAATCTGAAGGGCGTATGCCCGTGTGGGTTCGAGTCCCACCGCCCGCACCAGAGCCTTGGAATTGCTTCAGAAAACACATGAACTGTGACGTGTACTATCCGTTGTCTCTATGGTGAGCGGCCGCTTTGCATATGCAAGAACGTGGAGTGACGTTTAAGTTGACGATGGTGCGCCCGAAAACACGTTGTTTTATCACAGATTCATTGTTGTTCACTGCGGTAGGCTACACCCTGTCGCCGTGCCGCGTGGGCTTTCAAAAGCGACACGAGATACCTAAAAATCATTGCCCTGTTCCTGCGTGATTTAGCGGATTGTTTCAGCGTCTGAGCGATTTTGAATTCTGACGTTCGCGCAGCTCAGTTTCCCGTCCCTGTTAAGTGCTCTGTAACACCTGTGATGTAATTGTTTCTCGAAAGGGACAGAGGGTGAACACCTCTGCTGTTCGGTACACTGCTTTTACTGGGGTTGCATAATGCCATTTATTAAACGTCTGAATACCCACGGAAATCCACTTAACACTCTGTTTGTCAAATGTACGTTCATGGTCATTTTATGCGTTTTGGGGGTGGTTGCCACCATCTCCGTGAATGAAGCGCGAAGCAAGACAAAGCTGACCGAAAAAGCGTTGGGCGAACGGGCTTCCGAAGTCACGGGTTTGATGTCCACACAATTGGGCGGTGCAATTAAATTCGGCAATTCCGACGTGATCAGCGAAATTGTAACAGGTGTTATCGAAGCTGCCAGCCCCGATGCGACAGGCGCTCGTGTCATTACGGCCAACGGGGATGTGCTCTACGACAGTTTGCCAGACACGGATGATGAAGCAATGATAGAAGCCCTGATGTCTCAGGTCATTGCCGAGGGTGAGCGCGTGGCCTCGCCGGATGGTTTTACCAAAGCGGTTCCGGTATTTTTCGGTGACGATAACGCTCTGGCGGGTGTAGTTGTCACCCATTGGGACGAGACACATCAGTTGGCTCTTCTGCGCTTGACACAGAATAAGAATCTGATGCTGGGAGCTGTGGCAATGCTTGTCGGTTTGATCTTGTCCGGCTTGTTTTTGCGCACGCAAATGTCAAACCCACTCTCTCGGATTGAGGGCGCGATGACCAATATCGCCGATGGAAATTATGACGATGAGGTGCCTTTTACCAGACGCGGAGATGAGATTGGCAAGATTTCACGTCGCTTGGACAGCTTTCGCATGTCGCTTTCAGAGGCGAAGGCGGCAGAACTAGAAAGCGCCTTCAAAAGTGCTGCTTTCGGTGGATCGAGTGCGCCGATGATGATGGCGGACGACAAGCTATCGGTGATCTTTATCAATCCGAGCTGCGAAGCGTTGCTTGACGTATTGGATGCGGACCTTTCAAAGGTCTGGACTGGTTTCAGTGCTGGTGCGGCACTTGGATCGAATTTGACAGATTTTGCACCTCTCAAGCCAATTACTGATCAGGTTATGGCATCCGGACGATCGGCATTTCCCTTGTCGGAAATTGTAAAAATTGGCGATCATTTGGTGGAATTGTCCCTCAATGCTGCCCTTGATGAGCAAGGCAATATGATTGGTGCCGTTATCCAATGGAGCGACCGCACGACAGCCGTCCGGAATGCAGCAGTTCTTGATGCGATCGACGGAAACCAGCTTCGCGTGGAATTCAACGCCAAGGGCCAGGTTGTGGGTGCAAATGCAAACGTCGAGACCCTTGTTGGGGCAAATGCTGAGGCGCTGATGCACAAAGCGTTTGGTGAGTTCTTTGTGTCTGATGCCGAGGCTTCTCTGACTGGCGCACAAATGCTTGAGGTCGTTTTGCGAGGAGAGTCGCTCTTTGGGCAATTCAAGCTATCGGCGTCTGGGGGCGAACCGGACAAGCAGGTGGATGGCAGCTTTGCAGCAGTTTTGAACCCCGAAGGCTCTGTTGAGCGGGTTATTTTTCTGGGAACGGATGTTTCGGAAAACGCTGCTTTGATCCGTGAAGCTGAAGAGGAACGTCTGCGGATTTCAGAACAGCAAGCGGACGTCGTGGACGCTTTGGGTGTCGCGCTGAAGGGTTTGGCTGACGGTGATCTGTCAAAGGAAATCACTTCTACCTTCCCAACAGATTACGAGAGCCTTCGCCGAGATTTCAACTTGGCTGTGGAATCGCTGCGCAGTGCCGTAGCAGCCGTCACACAAAACGCTGACTCGATTAGAAATGAAGCTCAGGAAATTACAAGCGCGGCGGATGATTTGTCCCGCCGAACAGAAAAGCAGGCAGCGACCCTTGAAGAAACGGCAGCCGCGCTTGACGAACTTACCAGCTCTGTGCGCTCCGCTGCGCAAGGCGCTGATGAAGCATCGAGGATGTCCGCCGAAGCCCAAACAAACGCAGAAACTGGAGGCGAAATATCGCGACAAACTGTTATCGCCATGAATGGTATCAAAAACTCGTCAGAAGAGATTTCGAAGATCACTTCGGTTATTGATGATATTGCCTTCCAGACAAATCTCTTGGCCCTCAATGCCGGCGTGGAGGCCGCGCGCGCGGGGGAAGCGGGACGGGGCTTTGCCGTCGTTGCGACTGAGGTTCGTGCGCTTGCTCAAAGGTCTTCTGACGCCGCTCGTGAGATCAACACTTTAATCACGGACTCAGGTGAGCAAGTAAAGCTGGGTGTCGATCTCGTTGATAAAACTGGCGATGCTTTGGGCGCAATTGTCAGCTCCGTAGCAGAGATTTCGCAGCGGGTATCCGGAATTGCTTCATCGTCAAAAGAACAGTCTGTTGGATTGAATGAAATCAATTCCGCGGTCAATGACTTGGACCACGTGACCCAACAGAATGCAGCAATGTTCGAAGAGACAACGGCTGCCAGCCACGCTCTGACCAGTGAAGCAGACGCACTTGTCTCTGCAGTCACCAAATTTGAACTTGGCAACAACAGCCAACCAGTACGAGGAAACGCGGAGCCAAAACCAGCGAAGGTAGAGCGCGCTGCACAATCAAGACCCATGTCGGACGGTAATGCGGCCTTGGCTGTTGATCAGAATCCGATGCAGGAACTTGATAAAGGTTGGGAAGAGTTTTGATGGAGTCGATGAGAATCTGTCATTGAACTAGTAGACAATGAGCCGAACCCCATGATCCTTATTTTAAGAACGGCGATCATGGGGTCATCTTGATGTATCATGTCCACCTGCCAGTGCCGCATTGTCGTGAGTATTGTTGCGGTTAATCTTGAACAGTTGAAGTGCAAAGCTTGCATCATTCAAACTAATGCTGCCGGATGTGCGCAGGATGACGCACTTGCAGCCTCAGTTAAACGAACGGTAAGCCATCTTCGCGTGGCTTAGTTGCGCAGGATTCTGTTCACCGTTGTCAATTCAATGTGGTTCTGATGGCTTTTTCAGTTTCTCTTGCCTGAAAATTGCTCGCTATATCGCGCGCAGTCTTCATCCGTTATCTTTGCAAAGAGCACTTCGGGAACCTCGAATGCTTCACCTGCTGTCAAGTTGATGAGGAAGTCCTCACATTTGTTCGGCCAAGGCGCGGCGGGGTGCCCAAGGCAGTTCAGTATTTTCTCAGACGCCTCGGGCACGAATGGCGAGGATAAAACGCCAAACAACAGAGCCAGATTTAGTCCCAATCTGGTTTGCATTGCTGCAGTTTCAGGGTCCGTTTTGAAAACTGTCCAAGGGGCAACCGTTTGCAGGTATTCGTTTCCGCTGGCCCATATGGCGCGAAGCTCCTGTGCCGATTTTCGAACTTCCATAGCGCTCATGTTGTCTTGGTAGCGGGTCAGGCTCTCATCAAGCCTGTTCAGCAGGTCCAATTCCGTCGGCCCGTAATGACCGCCAGCAGGAACCTGATCTCCGAATTTGGCAGAACAGAACTTTGTGATCCGGCTCACGAAATTGCCCAAAACGTCCGCGAGATCCTTGTTTACGGATGTTTGGAAGTTTTCCCAAGTAAACTCCGCGTCGCTGTTTTCCGGCGCGTGGCTGAGCAGCCACCAGCGCCAATAATCAGCCGGCAAAATGTCCAAAGCCTGATCCATGAAAATGCCGCGGCCCTGCGAGGTCGAAAACTGTCCGCCGTCATAATTCAGATAATTGAAAGACTTGAGGTGGTCGACCATTTTCCATGGCTCGCCTGAGCCAAGAAGGGTCGCAGGAAAGCTCAACGTATGAAAGGGCACATTGTCTTTGCCCATAAATTGCGTGTAGCGCACGTCTTCGGCGCCTTTGTCCGTGCGCCACCACCTTTCCCACTCTGACGGTTCGAGGCCATTTGCCTCAGCCCACTCCGACGCACAGGCTATGTATTCGATCGGCGCATCAAACCAAACATAGAACACTTTGCCTTCCATGCCCGGCCAGTCCTGCGTGCCCTTCTTGACGGGGATGCCCCAATCAAGGTCTCTTGTGATGCCACGGTCGCGCAAACCATCGCCGTCATGGAGCCATTTTTTCGCGATCGAAGTCGTGAGAATCGGCCAATCCGTTTTGCTGTCAATCCAGGCATCCAGCTGGTCTTTGAGAACCGACTGCTTGAGATATAGGTGCTTTGTTTGACGCACTTCGAGGTCTGTAGATCCCGATATGGCCGAGCGTGGTTCTATCAGATCAGTTGGGTCCAATTGTTTGGTGCAATTCTCACATTGATCACCGCGCGCCTTATCATAACCACAGTTGGGGCAGGTTCCCTCGATATAGCGGTCCGGTAAAAACCGACCATCAGCATGTGAATACACCTGCTTTTCGACTACCTCATCGATCAGGTTTGCAGCATCGAGCTTGCCTGCGAAGTGTTGTGTCAACGCGTGGTTTTGCGGGCTTGAGGAGCGTCCGAAATGATCGAACGACAGCTGGAACCCCTTGGCGATCTCAGATTGAATAGCATGCATTTCCGCGCAGTATTGGTCCACAGGCTTGCCAGCTTTGGCCGCTGCCAATTCGGCAGGCGTGCCGTGTTCGTCGGTTGCGCATAGGAATAGAACCTCGTGCCCACGTGCGCGCAGATACCGTGCATAGAGGTCAGCAGGCAGCTGGCTGCCAACCAGATTTCCCAAGTGTTTGATACCATTGATATAAGGAATCGCGGAAGTGATGAGGTGACGTTCCAAAACATGGCTCCGTAGGCTGATTTCTGGCACCCGGTCTACCTCAGGTGATCCGCGAGGGCTACGGCGAAATTAACTGTCTTTGTCACGTTTGCGGCTTTTCCCGGTGAGCCTGCCGATCAAGAACGATGTCCGCGGTGCGTAGGTATAACGGGTTCTGTCCAAGGGAGATGGGCGTGCGCGCATGCGGGTCAGACCGAACACGACAAGCAAAACATGCCCGGCAGCGATCATCATGAACAGCGCGCCGGGCCCATAGCTTTCGATCAGAAGGGAGGCGAGATAGGGGGCCGCAATTGCGCCGAGGGCAAAGTAAAACATCAAGGCAGCGGACAGTTCCACCCGTTCATCGTCAGTTGCAAAATCATGCGCATGTGCAGCGGCAACGGAGTATATCGGAAATGTTGTCAATCCAAACAAACCCGCCGCGAGCATAATGCCGATGGTGCCGAGACCGGCAGAGCTGATGGTGACGGCAGAGCTGGCAATGGCGGCGATGGAAAGCCAGATCAGGACCCAGCGCCGGTCATATTTATCCGCCAGCCAACCCATAGGATATTGCGCCAAAGCGCCGCCAAGCACAAAGGCTGAAAGAAAGTAGGCGATTTGTTCAGTGTTTAAGCCAACTTGTTGTCCATAAACGGGACCGACCATTCGAAACGAGGCGCTGGACAAGGCCGCGACGATGACGGCTGCTGCCGCCAGGGGGGATCGATCCCACGCAAGTCTGGGGCGCAACCGGGGGGAGCCGGGTGTCTCGGGCTGCTTTACGGTGGACAGGGTGATGGGCAAAAGGGCGGCACAGCAAATGATCGCCAGAATATTGTAAGAGACATAGGATGCAGGCTCCAGCACGCTGATGACCATCTGGGCGGCGAGCGATCCTGTCATATCGACAATGCGGTAGACGCCCATTGCGCGCCCGCGGGTTTGGTTGGTGACCTTCGCTTGCAGCCATGCTTCGATTACGGTGTAGCATCCGGCGACACACATGCCCGAGGCGATGCGCATCAAGGCCCAGGCATAGGGATCGACCACAAGCATATGGCTCATCAGGCCAATGGCACCCGCAGCCGTGAAGGCGGCGAAAGCGCGGGAATGACCGACGCTGCCCATCAGACGCGGGGCCCACCAGCATCCGATAAAGAAACCCAGAAAATGAGCGGATCCCAGCAAACCAATCTGCTGTTTCGAAAAGTCGAGGGTCAACCCTGAGAGCGCGTCAAGCGGCCCAACACCGCCGGACGAAAGCTGCAGCAGGAGTACGGACAGAAACAGAGCGGCAAAAGAAATCAGGAGGCGCATAACACCTGCAACTTACGCTCTTGCGCGATGCCACCTTGCGCTTATTCGACAAATGGCGTCGTTTTTATGCACGGGCACGGATTTCTGCGCGGATGTCCAGCCGCACAATGTCATCTGCGAGATCGGGGTATCCGCTGGCGCCATAAGCCGAGCGACTAAGCTGTCCGTCTAGTTGAATAAAGAGCACGGAGAGATCATCAGGGGGCGTTCCTGCGGGGCGGCTTAAGACGGCGTCCAGAGTTATCGGTCGCGTGACACCGCGCAGCGTAAGCTGGCCATCAATCTGCGCACCTTCGGAAATGCGACCCTTGGCGCCTAGTCGGATGCGCGTCGATTCGAAGGTCACCAGAGGATGGGTGGCGGCATCCAGTAATTCACGGCTTTTTATCGCCTGCGTGATGAACACAAGTCCCGAGCGGATCTCGCGAATGTCAGCAGTCACCCGCGCTGTGGAATTGGAGAGAGCTCGACGGTCGACCAATATGTCTGCTTGTTGAACGGGAACGGTGCCGGATTGGCTCGCGCCATTGGCCGTAAAGATGAAGGCAACGCGGGAGCCTTGCGCAACCAGTTCATAGCTCTGGCTGCTGGTGTGCCCCACGGTTGCAAAAGCGCTCAGCGCACTGGCGATCAGCAATCGTCGTGTAATAGGTGAGGTCATACGGCGCTGCTCCTGTTGGTATACAAGATAGGGCAGTTTGCTCAGCTGTCTCGAAATTCACGGCCTCTTGATAGAGAGTGTTCCTGCGTCTTTCGATTTACGGACCGTCCAGTCTTTGGGAGGGGCCGCGCGGGCCCGTAGCCTTTCCAGCCGCCAGCATTCATACTCGCTTGCGTGCTGCGGGTTCAGATGCCAGCGTGTTTCAACACCCGCTGCACCACCTTGTCCCGGCGTCATCAGCAGCCCGGATGAAGATCCCGTAGCAATTTTGCTGCCTGTTTCTGCGGCCAGATGCATACGTCTGACCTGCGTCAGATTGGGCAGGTCGGGCAGATCCACAATGCTCAAGGTGACAGCGCCCGAGCGCAAAACCTCCTCCATCGTCCACAGCAGGTCTTCTGTGCGTTTGGGGGATACAAAAATAAGGCGTGCAGGGTTTATCCAGGCACAAACACCATCACTGTTCAACTTTTCCTGACCCCAGGCCGGGGCGATCCAAAGCACCGGACCCTCTGTTTGCGCGGCCAGCCACATCGCAAAACTGCGTCGCGCAGGGCCACTGACCTCATGCACGCGCCCCTGCACCAGAGCCATTTCCGGTGCATCGGGGATAAACGCTAACGCCGGGGCTGTATATGCCGGACGGCGCGCCAGAAGAGGATGAGAGATCGCCATACCAAAATGTATAGTGTTCTATTTTTGTTCTCAACGCTAAATTTGCCAAACCGCAAGAAACCCGGATCATTTAGAGACCTTGTAAACCTACTTGCGGTAATCGCAGCCCTGATTACTGTGAGGCGAGCAGGAAAAGGAAATACACGATGAAGATGAAGTCACTGGGGCACTCCAGAATTGAAGTATCGGAATTTTGTTTGGGGTCCATGACTTGGGGGACGCAAACCAACACAAACGAGGCGCATGACCAGATTGACCGTGCGTTGGACGCGGGCATCAATTTTATCGACACTGCCGAAATGTACCCGGTGAACCCGGTCTCGGAAGAGACAATCGGGCGGACGGAACGCATCATCGGATTGTGGTTTGAACGCGATGAGCGGCGCGAGGATGTGATCCTTGCCACCAAACACTCGGGCGAGGGGTTGGCAGCTGTTCGGGACGGCGCGCCCATTTCATCCGCGACAATTGCCGAAGCGATTGAGGGGGCGCTGCGCCGTCTGAAAACCGACTACATCGATCTCTACCAGTTTCACTGGCCGAACCGTGGCAGCTATATGTTTCGCAAGAACTGGACCTATGACCCTTCGTCGCAATTGATGCTGGACACCAAACACCACATGGAAGACGCATTGGAGGCGCTGCAAAAGCAGGTCAAACGTGGCACGATCCGCGCCTTTGGGCTCAGCAACGAAAGTGCGTGGGGCACGACGAAATGGATCGAGGCGGCGGAACGTGTCGGCGGGCCGCGGGTTGCATCCGTCCAAAACGAGTATTCGTTGCTGTGCCGCCTTTACGACACCGACATGGCCGAGATGTCGCTTCAGGAAGATGTGCCGCTGCTGGCCTTTTCCCCCTTGGCTGCCGGATTGCTGACCGGGAAATATCAGGATGGCGCAGTGCCTGCGCACTCGCGCATGTCGCTGAGCAGTAATCTTGGTGGGCGCAAGACAGAGCGCGCGTTTGACGCGGTTCAGGCCTATCTTGAGATCGCGCAGAAACACGACCTTGATCCCACACAGATGGCATTGGCATGGTGCAAAACCAGACCTTTCATGGGCTCCATCATTTTTGGCGCGACCACAATGGAGCAGCTGGAGGTTTGTCTCGGCGCGATTGATCTGGAATTATCAGCTGAGGTCGTGGCGGATATTGACGCGGCCCATCGGACGCATCCTATGCCCTACTAGCCTTACATTTATGCGGTATCCTTTGCGGCAGAATCGGATTATCCCGGCTTTGCCGGGCACTTCATTTGTCCGTGTTGTGCGTTAGAAAGGGATGAAAGATGCCGCTGGCCATGAACAAAGACGTTTTTATCACCTGTGCTGTGACCGGTTCAGGGGCCACGCAAGACCGCAGCGCGAAAGTGCCAAGATCACCACAAAGCATTGCCGAAAGCGCCATTGACGCGGCCAAAGCAGGGGCCGCCATTGTTCATTGCCATGTGCGCGATCCGGAAACGGGCGCGCCAAGCCGTGATCTGGCCTATTACCGCGAGGTGACGGACCGCATTCGGGATGCTGAGGTTGATGTGATCCTGAACCTCACGGCCGGTATGGGGGGCGATATGGTTTTTGGGGGCACGGAAAGCCCGTTGCCCCTGAGCGATGCCGGAACTGACATGATCGGCGCGACCGAGCGGGTGGCACATGTCGCTGCCTGTCTGCCGGAGATATGTACTCTGGATTGCGGCACGATGAACTTTGCTGAATCTGATTACGTCATGACAAACACACCGGGTATGCTCACGGCGATGGGTCGCATGATGACCGAGATGGGCGTCAAACCAGAGATCGAAGCCTTTGACACCGGGCATCTTTGGTATGCAAAACAACTGGTTGCGGATGGTGTTCTGGATAGTCCGGCGTTGGTGCAGCTTTGCATGGGCGTGCCTTGGGGCGCGCCGGATGATCTGAACACATTCATGGCGATGGCGAATAACGTACCACCCGATTGGACGTTTTCGGCCTTTGGTCTTGGGCGCAATCAAATGGCCTATGTCGCCGCAGCCGTGCTGGCTGGTGGAAATGTGCGGGTTGGACTGGAAGACAACCTCTGGCTTGAAAAAGGGGTGCTGGCCGAGAACTGGCAACTGGTGGAACGTGCGCACAGCATTATTGAAAATATGGGGGCGCGCGTCATCGGCCCTGCCGACGTGCGCGCACAACTTGGTCTCGAAAAACGCGCGCCACGCGGATGATCTTTGCGGGCAAGGTCCTGTTGGCGCTGGTTGCATCCCCCTTGCTTGCGTCCTGCGCGGTTCAATCCGAGGGACCGTACCGGGACACCACAGCCCCGATTGGGGTGACAACGCGCTTTGACGCTGCACTTTTTTCCGGATCATGGACCCTTTGGGAAGCTTTTGGTCCGGCACAGGCGGGCACTGTCGTCTTTGAACAAGTGGACGGATCGCTGCGCATGTCGGGATCTGCTGCACAGGCTCTGGCCGGAGACTATAGCCCTGGCGTACAGGGCGAATTGATCCCTGACAGCACCGCGCGCGAAACACTTGTGGTTATGTGGGTGGATGAAGACTTTGAAACGGCGGCCATCGGAACGGTTTCAGGCAGCTTTGGCGCGATACTTGATCGGGACGGTATCGTGCCGCCTGATCGTGCAAAGGCCGCGCGCGATATTTTGTCGTTTTACGGATGGGACGTCAGCGCATTGGAAAGGACAGCTTTGTGACACATACAGCAGCCATCATCGGTGGTGGTGTGATTGGCGGCGGTTGGGCCGCGCGCTTTTTGTTGAACGGCTGGGATGTCCATGTGTTTGATCCGGACCCTGAGGCGGAGCGCAAACTAGGACAAGTGCTTGCCAATGCCCGGCGCAGCCTGCCGGGGCTTACGGACGTGGCGCTTCCGACGGAAGGACGTTTGCAATTCTGTACCACGCTTCAAGGCGCTGTAGAGCACGCAGACTGGATACAGGAAAGCGTGCCTGAAAGGCTTGAAATCAAACATAAAACAATGGCGGCAATACAGCAGGTATGCCGCCCAGAGGCCGTCATCGGGTCGTCAACATCAGGATTTAAACCCTCCGAGTTGCAAGCAGGAGCCGCACGACCAGAGCAGATCATGGTCTGCCATCCGTTCAACCCGGTGTATCTTTTGCCCTTGGTCGAAGTCGTCACGACGCCGCAAAACGGCTCCGAACGAATTGATGTCGTCAAAACGCTTTTACAGGGTGTGGGTATGTATCCGCTGCATCTGAAAAAAGAAATTGACGCGCATGTGGCAGATCGTTTTCTGGAAGCGGTCTGGCGCGAGGCACTCTGGCTGGTGAAAGACGGGATCGCCACGACCGAGGAAATTGACGACGCGATCCGCTACGGGTTTGGGATACGCTGGGCGCAGATGGGACTGTTCGAAACCTATAGGGTTGCCGGTGGCGAGGCTGGTATGAAGCACTTCATGGCCCAGTTCGGACCCGCGCTTAAATGGCCCTGGACCAAGCTGATGGATGTGCCGGACTTCAACGATGATCTCGTTGATCTTATCGCCGGGCAGTCTGATGATCAGTCTGGCGCCTACACGATCACTGAGCTGGAACAGATCAGGGACAACAATTTGGTTGCTATGATGCGCGCGCTCAAAACCCAAGATTGGGGTGTCGGCGCGTTGCTGACGAAACACGAAGATCATTTGCGCGAGTCTGGTACAGAGCCGCAGCCTGTGGATCACACGGCACCCGTTGTGACCGGAAACCGCGTGGTGCCGCTGGACTGGACCGACTACAACGGGCACATGAACGAGGCGCGGTATTTGCAGGCATTTGCGGATGCGACGGATCAGTTCATGGCCATAATTGGGTGTGATGCCGCCTATATTGCAGCAGGTGGCAGCTATTTCACCGCGGAGACGCATATTCGACATCTGGATGAGGTCAATGCAGGCCAGATCATTCGGATTGAGACAACTGCGTTAGGCGGTGGCGGCAAGAAACTGCATTTGTGGCATGAGATGTATGTGGCCGAAAAGATGATCGCCACGGGGGAGCATTTTCTGTTGCATGTGGATCTCAAGACGCGAAAACCTTCGCCTGCAAGTCCCGCCGTGGATAGCGCGTTGAAAGAATGGGTTGAGGCACATGGCGAGCGGCCACGTCCGGAAGGGGCGGGGCGCGCAATTGTTTCATCACCGCCGCGCTGAAACAAAGCGCTGTGATCCGGCGGAGCGAGCTGGCGCTCGCATTACATTTTTTGTCTGCATCGCGGCTGAGTTGGGAGACAGGGTTTTGAGGGATGAGGCAGCATGAACCTGTTCCAATCCGAATTATGGATTTTGGTCTCTTTCGCCGCGGCGGGATTTCAGACGGTGCGGTTCTTGCTGCAAAAGGTTCTTTCGACAGCACTACTCACCCCGACAGGGGCCACTTTTGCGCGCTTTGTCTACTCAGCGCCAATCATTGTTGTTGCGATGGCGGGGTATGTAAAAGTCAGCGGTGCGCAGGTTGCGTTTCCGTCCGTCGATTTCTGGGCTTATGCGGTCATGGGCGGCTTGGCGCAGGTGCTTGCAACGATCTGCGTTGTGACACTGTTTAAAACACGGAACTTTGCGGTCGGAATCACTTTCAAGAAGACCGAGGTCATCTTGTCCGTCGCTGTGGGGCTGATTTTGCTGGGGGAAGGTGTCAGCCTAGCGGCCTTTGGGGCCATTGCCCTCGGCCTTGTCGGGGTGCTGCTGTTGTCCAAACCACCGGATGTTGCCGGGTGGGGTTTGGGACAGATGTGGAACAAAGGCGTGGCTTTGGGGCTGAGTGCCGGTGCGTTGTTTGCGGTTTCTGCGGTAAGTTATCGGGGTGCGTCCCTTGAGATCGCGGTGGCGGACCCGATTGTTCGCGCCGGTGTCACCCTTGGCGCTGTGACGACGATGCAGATGATTGGCATGGGAATGTGGCTTTGGTGGCAGGACAGAGCACAGATTTCCGCCGTTTGGCGGGTCCGTCGGGTCGCGGTTTGGATTGGATTGTTATCCTTGGGCGGTTCATTTTGCTGGTTTTTGGCCTTTACGCTGCAAACTGCGGCTTATGTCAAAGCCGTCGGTCAGGTGGAACTGGTTCTGAGCCTGCTGGTGTCCATTCTTTTCTTTTCCGAGCGTGTTTCCTGGCGTGAACTGACCGGGATCGCCGTGCTTTGCACGTCTATCGTCTTGTTGATCCTCGTCACCTAGGCTGCGTTATCGCATCTCTGTTGCCTTGCAGGCGCAGAAACAGGCTCTCTTCATCGTTGTTTTTGAAAAAGGGAACGCTGTCCGGCGGGGAAGGTTGGTCCACGCGCGCTTGTATCTCAGACAGAACGACTTCAGTTATGAACGGCATGTCAAAGCTGCGCGCGTCTTCAAGGCTCACCCATTGCAGGTGAGACAATTCATCGGATGCGGCGGAAAAATCGTCCAGGTCGCTGACAACTGACGCCGCATCGACGAGAAAAAAACGCGCATCAAAACGTCGGGGCCGTCCCGGGGGCGTGATCGCACGAAATACGAACTGCAGCGCGCGCGCGTCAGGTATAAAACCTGTGGCCGCGAAATCCCGCCAATCCTCATGTGGTGTCGATGCCCATGTGCCGGGCGTGCCGAGCACAAGCCCGGTTTCTTCCCATAGCTCACGGATGGCGGCTACGGCCAAGGCATGCGCCAACCCGGCGGGTGCGTCTTCTTGCAGTCGATCAAGGCAGGGGCTTGGAGGTCGCGCTTTCAGGTGGATATCGCCATCAGTGTGATCCACGGCCCCCCCGGGAAAGACAAACTTGTTCGGCATGAATGCGGCTTTTGCCCCGCGTTGCCCCATCAGCACGCGCGGCGTCGTTTCGCGGTCGCGTAAAACAATAACCGTTGAAGCGTTGCGCACGGCTGTTTTGTCTATGGGCGGGTGTTCAGTCACTGAGCGTGCCCCCTTGTTGACGATCGTCGACGTTCAGAAACGGCCTAAGCGCCAAAGCCACCCATACCACGGGCCCATTGGTACCCGACAATGGCACCTTTCAGCCGGGGTAACAAATACAGCGACAGCGCCACACATCCAACCGCGAATATGGTAAAAAGCGTCAGAGGTTCGGGGCGCCATGTCACAAAGGCAACGTGCAAAAGCGGTGCCATCAGGTGGCCCACGAAAAGGATTGTAAGGTAGGCCGGGCCATCATCTGCGCGATGGTGGTAGAGTTCCTCACGGCAGACGGAACACACATCATTTACTTTGAGGTATGATTTCATCAATGGACCACTGCCACAGTGGGGACATTTACCGCGCCACCCGCGCAGCATGGAACGCTTTGTGTCGCGGTCCTGTTCAGGCGCGGAATCGCTGTTTTCGAAACTTGCGTGTTGATCTGTCACTCTGTTCATATCGTTCATCGACGTGCCTGCGGGTTTTAGAAGTTCTGACTTGTGCGCCCTCAATGTGTCGATTGAAAGATGGTCTACGGTCACTGCGGCGGGATGTCGCGAAAAAGAATGTAAATTTGCGACGGAAACATGCAGGTGCTGCGTTTGAGTAAGTGTCGGTACAAAAAAAGAGCGCTGACGCATCGAAAATAAACAGGAGATGACAATGAAACGACTCACATCTACAGCAGGTGTTGCGCTGTGCGCGATTGTTCTGGCGTCTGGCATGGCAGTGGCAAAATCTGGACATGATCGCAGCCCGGTGACTTTTGAAAGCCTTGATGCAGACCAAAACGGTGAGATATCACGCGCAGAGATGCAGGCGAGCCGTGCTTCTCATTTGTTGCGTGCAGATACGAATGGGGATGGGCAGCTCAGTCTTGAGGAGCTGGAAGCACAAGGAGCGGAGCGCGCAAAAGCACGCGCAGAACGCATGATGTCACAGTTAGACACAAATGAGGATGGAGCATTGTCGCAAGAAGAAATGCTGGGTGGACAACGTGCGACGCGTCGTTTTGACAGAGTTGACCGTGACGGTGATGGTGTGATTTCGCAAAGCGAGTTTGAAGCCGCGCAAGACCGGATGGCCAAACGGCGCCCTGTGGACGAATGATGGGCCTTTGGCGGTCATCATGATCGTCAGCAAGTAGTGCGCCGCACCCAGTGTCCGGTGTGGCGCATTACTTCAATTGCATGGATGTAACCTTGAGTGATCACTCAAATACCGAGGCCGAACAGTTGCTGCGCCGCTATGCAGACGGTGATCCGTTGGCGGCTCAGGCGCTGACGAAACGGTTTCTGCCACAGGTGTACGGACACGCAAAGCGGCTCTTGAATGATGAAGCAGAGGCGCAGGACGTCGCGCAAGAAGCGATGTTGCGGCTTTGGAAAATTGCGTCCGTCTGGCGCAGTGGTGAGGCACAGGTATCGACGTGGCTGTATCGCGTGACCGCAAACCTGTGTACGGATGTTTTGCGAAGGCGGCGTTCCGTGGGCTTGGAGGAAATTGCCGAACCTGCTGATGCACGGGCCAGTGCTACGCATCAAATCCAGCAAAAGACACGGACAGAGGCGTTGCAGTCTGCATTGAACCAGTTGCCAGCCCGTCAACGCGAGGCCGTCGTGTTGCGCCATCTTGAAGGACTGGGAAATACAGAAATTGCACAGATCATGGAGATCAGCCCACGCGCGGTTGAAAGTTTGACCGCGCGTGGAAAACGGGAACTAACGGTGCGCCTGAAGGGGCACCGTGCAGAACTTGGGTATGTCGATGACCAGGAATGACGAACAGAGGATGAAAGAAGTTGACCAACTTCTGGCTGCCGCACAATCCGAAGAGCATACGCCGCCGCATGCGTTGATGGCACGCGTGTTGTTGGATGCAGACCGTATTCAGCAGGCACGCACAAAGCCTGCAAGGAGAGGTTTTTTCAGGCAATTGTCGGATGAGCTCAACTTATGGCCTATGCTGGGCGGCCTGGCCGTTGCCTGCAGTCTTGGTTTCTGGGTTGGCATTGATCCACCCATGGGCCTGTTTGACCCGATCGAAACAGTTTTCTGGAATGACAGTTTTACCGAGCTGGAAGAGGCTGCCGAATTGTCCGGATTCGGTTGGGACCTTGGGGAGATTTAGCGCGTGGATAAAGATAAGGCGGAAACCAAAATGGGTAACACAGCATGGCTGAAAATCTTGCTCGGCGTGTCGCTGGCACTAAACCTCGCCGTCGCGGGTTTTTTTGTCGGCGCGTTTTTGCGTGATGGCACGGAAGGGGGAAAGGGGCAAAGAGGTCCCGGTCTGGGGGCCTTTGGGGCGCCTTACATGATGGCTTTGCCGCGCGAGGACCGCCGCGATATCCGTCGTGAAATGAAGGCATCACACGATGCATCCGTCCCGTCTCGCGTTGAGCGCCGCGCCTTGTTTGATGCGGTTCTGGCCACGTTACGGGCATCACCCTTTGATGCAGCAGCTTTGCAGGACGCGGCATCCCAACAAGCTGAGATCACGGTTTTGGTTCAGCAGCGCGCACAGGCGGCCTGGATTTCAGCAGTAAGCAGGATGACGGATGCCGAGCGGATGGCCTATGCGGCAGCGGTCGAAGATATTCTGAACCACGGTCCAAAAAAACGCAAACCTTGAAAGTGTTTACGCAGCGGGGCGGGCAAGATTGACCTGATTTCGCCCCTGCAGCTTGGCCTCGTAGAGTGCTTTATCCGCAGCATCGAGCAGTTCATTCGCGTCTGGCGCCGGGCCTTGCACGCCACGCATCTTTCGGACGCCGCCCATTGTCACGCCGATGGAAATTGTCACTTGAACGAGCTCATTTGAGCCCGGTATCTTGAAGCCTTGCCCGCCGATTTTCCGGCACAGCCTGCTGGCAGAGACGCGGGCTTCGCTGAACGGCGTTGCGGGCATGACGATCAGGAATTCTTCGCCACCGATACGCGCCAGCAGATCCACGCCGCGCAGGTTCTCGCGCAGGCGCCGCGCCGCTTCCACCAACACAGCATCGCCTGATGCATGGCCATAAACGTCATTGATCTGCTTGAAGTGATCCAAGTCCGCGACCATGACAGCGAAACTGCGTCCGGTGGCTGCCGAATGTTCGGCAACGCGCGACAGATGGGGCAGGGCGTAGCGGCGGTTGTGTAAACCCGTCAGCGGGTCCGAAACGGCGGCCTTTAATCCGGTGCGCACAGTTGCGCGCAACTGATCTGCGATGCGCTTGCGCCGCATCAACGCCTTGATACGCAACACCAGTTCTTCTTTGTCAAACCCGTCGGTCATCAGATCATCCGCACCAAGATCGAGCGCATAAGCGCCAAGCCCGGGGTCGGGGCGTGGTTGTATCACCAGAATACCGGCATGGCGGGTAATCGCGGTTGCCCGCACCGCCGCGAGCAGGCGCAGGATCTCTCCGCTGACTTTATCTCCATCATCGAGAACCAGAATGAAGACATCGGGAATGCGTCCCGGCGTCAGATCGCGCAACGCTGTTTCTGGTGAGGCTTGTGTCAAAGACGACCTTAGATGCGGGCGCAACTGTTCCAGCTTTGTGCCGTTTTCAGACCAGAGCACACCATGACGGTACGTCCCGCCGGGCCGAAGTCGGTGGAATCTTCGGCAAAACCAAGGGCTCTGGATGTATCATCGCGCATTTGCCACTCCGCAGCAGTGTTGTGGGCCCTGATCAAGCTGCGCACCCGTGCGAGCAGCAATGTGTCATCAATGGGTTTGACCATGACGTCTTGCACGCCAGCCTCCAACGCTGCCAGCCGGCTTTGCGTGTCGGGTCGGCACGCCACAACCATCATGGGAATGGATCGTGTTTGCGGGTTTCTGTTCAATCTGCCGCACAGGTCGGCTGCATCACCGTCGGGCAAAGCCATGGCTGAGATGATGAGGTCAGGTGCATGTCTCAGAGCAGCAACACAAGCTTCATCCGCGGTTGAGGCTTGCAGGACTTCGTAGAAAGCAGACGCAAGTTTTACCTTTAAAACAATGCGATTAGTGGATATCGCATCTACTATGAGAATTTTGCCCTGCACGCTGATTGCGACCTTTCTTAAGGAAATTCGGGTAGGCGACTTTGATCGCAGATTGGTTAACAAACCGTTTCAAATAGTTTTAAAATTAGAGGTGTCGCATGTCCTATACGCAAGAGTCCGCCGAAGTCATCGCCCTGCAGGCGTTGGGGTGGCTGGCGGGTGATGAGGAATTATTGCCGGTATTTCAGGGCTCTAGCGGGGCCTCTGAAGCTGACCTGCGGGCGGGGGCCAGCGACGCCGTTTTTCTGGCGTCCGTTTTGGATTTCATCATGATGGATGATGCATGGGTGGTTCGGTGTTGTGACCATCTGAAAATTGAATATGCAAGTTTGATGATGGCCCGTCAGTGTTTACCCGGTGGTGCGCAGGTGAATTGGACATGAAAGCGCTGAAAGCCGTTATTTTTGACAAGGATGGCACCTTGTTTGATTTCTCCACAACGTGGGAGGCATGGGCCGCGGCATTTCTGCGGCGAATCGCGGTAAGCGATGCGCAGGCAGAATTGCTGGGGCGCCGGGTCGGTTTTGACATAGGGCGGCAAAGATTCGCGCCCGACAGCGTCGTGATCGCGGGCACGCCAATGGAAGTGGCTTTGGCGTTGGCTTCGGAGTTGCCAGAGTTGACGGTTGACGAATTGGTAGACGTATTGAACGAAGAGGCCGCCTCTGCACCACAGGCCGAAGTTGTGCCCCTGACGCCCTTTCTGAGCCTGTTGCGGGGCATGGATTTGAAGCTCGGGGTGGTGACAAATGACGCAGAGGCACCGGCACGCGCGCATCTCGCGGCTGCAAACGTCGAAGACGGCTTTGATTTCATCGCGGGTTTCGACAGTGGCTTTGGGGCAAAACCAGCGCCGGGCCAGTTGCTGGCCTGCGCGCAGGCCATGAACATCGCGCCTGAGCAAATTGTCATGGTCGGTGACAGCACGCATGATCTGCTTGCCGCACAGCGTGCGGGAATGCGCGCCGTTGGCGTTCTTACCGGTCTTGCAGGTCATGAAACCCTTGCGCCCTACGCAGATGAAGTCCTGCCCGATATATCCGCGCTGCCCGATTGGATATTGTCGCAGTAAAACGGCAAAGAGCCGAAAACGACGAAAGTCGTCGCGAATAAGACGGTCTGAGCCGTAGCTCTCTGTGTTCTTTAAGGAGCAGGAGAGCGGAGAAGGAACACGTCAATGTCTGATCGCGCAACTAAACGCCGGTCACGCACGGGGGGGCGCGCAGGGGCTGCTACTCGGCGTGGCACGGCTGTTATCGAACAAATGCCGTGGAAGCCGCCGGTGAACATGGATCGCCCGACGGAGCCTCTTTCGGAGGAAGGCGTCGCCGCGATCCACGATGGTGCGATGCGCATTCTGGAAGAGATCGGCATCGAGTTCCTCAATCACGAGGCCTTGGGTATTCTGAAAAAGGCAGGGTGCACGGTCTCGGGTGAAAATGTGCGCATGGGGCGCGAATTTGTGATGGAGTGGATCGCCAAAGCACCGTCCGAATTAACGCTGACCCCGCGAAACACGGATCGCAAGATCACCATCGGCGGTAAAAACCTCGTCTTCGGCAATGTGTCGTCGCCACCGAATTACTGGGATATGGCGCTTGGCACGAAAGTGCCGGGAACACGCGAGATGTGCCGCAACCTGCTCAAACTCACACAATATTTCAATTGTATTCACTTTGCAGGCGGATACCCGGTTGAGCCGGTGGACGTGCATGCCTCCGTCCGCCATCTGGACGTGCTGTTCGATAAACTCACCGTGACAGATAAGGTCATGCATGCCTATTCGCTTGGCAAAGAACGTGTCGAAGATGTGATGGAAATGGTACGTATCGCCGGGGGCCTGTCACATGAAGAGTTTGACGCAAGTCCAAGAATGTACACGAATATCAATTCTACCTCACCGCTTAAGCATGACATTCCGATGCTCGATGGCTGGATGCGTCTGGCGCGCCGGGGACAGGGATTGGTGGTAACACCATTTACGCTCGCGGGCGCGATGGCACCCGTCACCATGGCCGGGGCTGTCGCGCAATCGCTGGCCGAAGCATTGTGTGCCGTTGTGCTGGCACAGATCATCCGCCCGGGATGTCCGGTGGCGATTGGCACGTTCACGTCCAATGTTGATATGAAGTCCGGTGCGCCGGCCTTTGGCACACCGGAATACATGCGTGCCACGCAGATGACAGGGCAGCTTTGTCGGTTCTACAATCTGCCGATGCGCTCTTCCGGTGTGTGCGCGGCGAATGTGCCGGACGGGCAGGCCATGTGGGAAACGTCCAACAGCCTTTGGGCGGCGGTCCAATCCGGGACAAATATGGTCTATCACGCGGCGGGCTGGCTGGAAGGTGGTTTGATCGCGAGCCCCGAAAAATTCATCATGGATTGTGAGGTGTTGCAGCACATTCAGCGGTATATGGAACCTGAGATTGTGGCAACTGGACCTGATGAGATCGCGATTGATGCGATTAAGTCTGTCGGAAATGCGGGGCATTTCTTTGGCATTCAACATACGCAGGATCGCTATGCGACCGCCTTTTATCAGCCCTTTTTGAGTGATTGGAAAAACTACGAGGGTTGGGAGGCTGCTGGTGGTGTTTGGACACCGGAGCGCGCACATGTAATGTTCAAGGAGATTATCGCCAGCTTTGAAGAGCCGCATATGGATCCTGACATCCGCGCGGAATTGGCGGCTTTTGTGGAGCGGCGCAAACAGGAGGGCGGTGCGCCCACCGATTTTTGAGCGGCGCTGAAATTAACCGTTAAAATTTGAGCTGTTGGACAATTATTAACTGCTCTGAGGCATGTTAACGCCATGCACGGTTTAATTAATTGCGGAATTCAACGATTCGTCATCGATAGTTATGGTGACGCGAAATGGCGTGAGGTCACACACCACGCCAGGTTGCCATTTACCGATTTCGAAGCGATGTGGATCTATGATGATGAATTGACGCCGCGCGTTTTGGCGTCTGTTTGTCAGGTTTTGGACCGCCCCCAAGACGATTTGTTGGAAGACATCGGCACGTATCTCGTTTCCCACACCAATGTGCAGGCTTTGCGACGTTTGCTGCGGTTTGGTGGCGTCACCTTTGTGGAGTTTTTACATTCGCTGGACTATTTGCCGGATCGCGCGCGTCTGGCCGTTTCAAATCTTGAATTGCCACGATTGGAACTTTTTGAAGAAACTGACGAGCGATATAGTCTGCACTGTTACAGCGTGAATGCGGGATGGGGTTTTTTGTTCATGGGCGTCCTGCGCGCCATGGCGGATGATTACGGTGTTCTGGCCTATCTTGAGCACAAGGGCGTTCAGGACGGCTGCGAAGTTGTCGAGATCACGCTGCTGGAAACTGAGTTTGCCGCTGGGCGCGATTTCGACTTGGGGGCAAAGCGGGCATGAGCGGGAATTTGTGTCATGAAATGCTGAGCGTGCTCTGCCCGATGCATATTGTGTTCAATCGCAACGGCGAGATAACGTCTTGTGGTCCAACAGCGCAAAAGATTTTTCCTCAGGGGCTGATCGGGCGCCGCTTTCTGGACGTGTTTAGCATTAAGAGGCCCAGAAAAATATCTACTCTGGTCGCGTTGACAGCAAATACCGGTGTGCGCCTGAAACTGCAGTTTCAAGATATGCCTGACAGCCAGTTGCAAGGGGTGGTTATGCCGGGCCCTGATGCCGGGCAGATGGTGGTAAACCTGTCTCTCGGGATTTCCATAATAGATGCGGTAAGTGATCATAACCTGACAGCTGCCGATTTTGCAGCGACGGATTTGACGGTTGAAATGCTATATCTGGTGGAAGCCAAATCCGCAGCGATGGAGGCATCACGGCGTCTGAACGAAAGGCTACAAGTTGCACGTGTCGAGGCTGAAGAACTGGCACTGACCGACACGCTCACTGGCCTCAAAAACCGGCGTGCGGTCGATCAGGAACTCTCCACGGTTTTGAACCTTGGCACTCCTTTTGCCTTGATGCATATTGATCTGGATTTTTTCAAGGCTGTGAATGATACCCTTGGCCACGCGGCGGGCGACTATGTACTTCAACGTGTGGCTGGCATCATGAACAATGAAACGCGCAAAGTGGACGTGGTCGCACGTGTGGGTGGCGATGAATTTGTTATTCTGATCAAGGGCACGGAGGAGCACGCGCATATTGAGCGTATTGCTGATCGGATCATTACAAAATTGCAGAGTCCGATTTTCTTTGAAAACGAGGTCTGTCAGATATCAGGAAGTATCGGGACGGTCGTCGCGGGCGATTACAGTGAACCAACCGCTGATGTGCTCCTCGGTGATGCGGATGCGGCACTTTATGCGGCAAAGCATTCTGGCCGGGGGTGTCACCTGTTCTTCTCACCAATGATGCGAGACATGCCGCAAACCGCTTGAGGCGTGCAGATCGCAAACCATCTGCTTGACCGAAACCGCAAACTGCTGACGGGACGAAGGGGATGGCCGACCAAATTCTGCCTGCGACACGCATTGTCGTGCAACGCAAAGCGGATCAGTTGGCTGGCGCATCCTTTCGTTTGAATGTCCCTTTGATCTTCTCCCGCAACGACTGCAGCAGAACATATAGCACTGGCACAACAATGACGCCGATCACCGTTGCGGCCAACATGCCACCGAAGACGGCGATACCGATCGCTTTTTGGCTCGCAGCACCTGCGCCGGATGCCACCAGAAGCGGTACAACGCCCAAAAGGAAGGACAGGGCGGTCATCATAACAGCGCGGAACCGCTGGCGCGCGGCTTGCAGGGCTGCTTCGCGGATGCTGGCGCCAGCCGCGCGTTGCTCCATTGCAAACTCCACGATCAGGATAGCATTCTTGGACGCGAGCCCAATCAGCATGATCATCCCGATCTGCGTATAAAGATTGACGTCGCCTGCCGTCACAAGAACGGCTGCGAGTGCGCCAAACAACGCAACAGTAACCGATAGCAGAATGCCCAGCGGCATTGTCCAGCTTTCATATTGAGCAACCAAAAACAGATACCCGAATATGATCGCAGCGGCCAAAACGATAATAACCGTGCCGCCTGCATCGAGTTGTTGCTGCGCAGTCCCGGTCCACTCATAAGCGTAGCCGGGCGGCAGCGCTGTGAGGGCTTCTTCTTGCAGCACAGCGATGGCATCCCCTGTGGAATAGCCCGCCGCGGGAACAGCGGTCACGGTCGCGGCGCGAAACAGATTGTAGCGATTAAGAAGGACTGGTCCCAGCACTTTTTCAACGTTGATCAACGTGGACAACGGCGCCATCTCACCGCTTTGTGTACGGACATGGAGCCGTCCGATATCTTCAACCGTGTCACGGAAGGACACGTCGGCCTGTATCATCACGCGGTAGACCTTACCAAAAAGGTTCAGATCGTTCACATAGATCGAGCCGAGATGCGCCTGCAGGGTTTCAAAAACATCACTTACCGGGATGCCTAGGGTTCTGGTTTTCTCGCGATCAAGGTCCACAAAGAGCTTGGGGACATTGGCGCTAAAGCTTGTATAGGCCTGCGCGATTTCAGGGCGTTGATTGGCCGCAAAAACAAGCGAATTGACAGCGGCTGACAGATCATTGGCCGCCCCGCCGCCGGTCTGCTGTACCTTCATCTCGACACCGGCGCTGACACCAAGACCCGTGATCGGAGGGGGGTTAAAGGCGAGAACCTTTGCAGAAGCCTCCTGCGACGCAATCCCGAATATCTGCGTAAGAATGCCGTCGGCACTGAGGCTCGGTTCTTGCCGTTCCTCCCAATTGTCGAGATTCACAATGATCATTGCCCCGTTCGAGCCGACACCGTTCAAAAGGCTGAAACCGTTGACCTGAACCGTATTTGCAACGCCGTCCAATGCCCGGATCTGAGCGTTGAGGCGGTCAGATACAACTTCGGTGCGCTGCACGGTTGAGGCGTCGGGCAATTGAACGTCGACAAAGACATAGCCGTTGTCCTCCAGCGGCAGGAAACCCTTGGGTAAAGAACCCATCATGGAGCTTGACCCGATACCAAGCGCGATCAGAATGGCGAGCCCAAGGATCGGCAGGCGAATGAGACGGCCAACGATGCCCGCATACCCATCCCTGAGACCACCGATGACTTTCTCAAAAGCCGCAAGCAGCCCCTTTGGCGGCCCACTGCGTTTCTTCAAGACAATCGCACAGAGGGCAGGCGAAAGCGTCAGCGCATTGATGGAAGAAATCACAACAGCAACAGAAATGGTGACTGCGAATTGGGAAAACAGTTGCCCGGAGATACCCGGCATGAAGGTGACGGGCACAAAGACGGCCAGAAGAACCAGTGTCGTCGCGATGACAGGTGTTGTGATCTGCGTCATCGCTTTCGCGGTCGCTTCTGCCGGGCTGAGACCCTCTTCGGCAATCACGCGTTCGACGTTTTCGACCACGATGATGGCATCATCCACAACGATACCAATGGCGAGTACGAGCGCAAATAGCGATATCGTGTTCAAGGTCATGCCCATGAGCAATAAGAAGGCAAACGTACCAATCAGCGACACGGGTATGGCCACGGCGGGGATCAGCGTGGCGCGCGCGCTACCCAGAAAAACAAACACCACGGACATGACCAGAACGAATGTCAGGATCAGCGTGCTCACAACATCATTCAACGATTGTTCGACGAAATCTGTACTGTCAAACGGCACTTCGTAGGTCACGTCTTGCGGAAAGGCCTGTGAAAGCCGTTCAAGTTCGGAATAGACACCTGCGGCCACGGTCAGCGCGTTCTCGCCCGGTGCCTGATAGACCGCGAGCACGGTTGCGGGCTGCCCTTCATAACGGCCGGAGACGCCGTAGGAACTGGCCCCCAGTTCGATGCGCGCGATATCTTTCATACGCAGCACACCGCCCGAGTCGCCGGTGCGTATGATGATGTTTTCAAATTCAGCGACCGTCGCCAGACGCCCTTGCGCCGTGACAGAGTATTGAAATTGTTGATTGTCAGGGGCAGGAGGCGCGCCTATCTGCCCGGCAGAAACAGTCAGGTTCTGATCGCGAATAGCAGACATGACGTCGGCTTGTGTGACCCCTAGGCCGGTCATGCGATCCGGGTCCATCCAGATGCGCATCGCATAGGCGAAATCCGTCAGCACCTCTGCTTTACCGACCCCCGGCACCCGAGCCAGTGCGTCTTTTAAGTTGATTGAGGCATAGTTTGACAAAAACACTTCATCATATGTGCCATTGGGCGAGAACAGCGTGGCGACCAGAAGCATGCTGGTCGACGATTTTTCCGTAACAACGCCGGTTGACGTAACCTCAACGGGTAGGCCTGACATCGCCTGTGACACACGGTTTTGCACATTGACCGTTGCGATGGTGGGGTCGGTGCCGACATCGAATGTCACTGACAAGGAATAGCTGCCCGTGTCGCTGCTGTCAGAGGACATGTAGATCATGTCCTCCACGCCGTTGACCTCAGCCTCGATCGGGGCGGCGACGGTGCTTTCCACCGTTTCGGCATTCGCACCGATATAGCTTGCGGTCACGTTGACCACGGGGGGGGTGATGTTTGGAAACTGTTCGACCGGGATCACCGAATAAGCAACCAGACCCATGAGCGTGAGGACCGTTGAAATCACAATGGCCATCTTGGGACGCTTGATAAAAACTGTTGAAAGCATCAGGTCAGTTCACATCGCTTGTGCCGGTCAACACTGCGTTGACCTCGACGCCGGGGCGCACGCGTTGCAAACCCTCGACGATCACGCTTTCACCCTCGCGCAGACCCTCGGATACGACGACCGCGGTTTCCGCCTGCGGCCCCAGCACCACGTATCTTTGTTCGACCAGTTGTTGATCTGTCACGACGAGAACGAAATCGCCGCGTTGGTCACGCTGAACCGCATTTTGAGGAATGAGAACGCTCAGGGTTGGCTCCAGCGCTTCGATGACGACCGAAATAAACCCTCCATCAAGGATCATGCGTCGAGTATTCTCAAATTCCGCCCGCAGCGAAATTGTGCCGGTTGCGGGATTGATCCGGTTGTCGAGAAAAACCACCTTGCCGGGTTCCTCCAGCAAGGTGCCGTCGGGAAGCCTGACAAAAACATTGGGTGAGGCGCCATTGGAAATCAACTCGTCCATGCCCGTTTCCAACCGCTCAAGCACGCCTAAAAGCTGCGGTTCTGACAGCGAAAACGTCACATAAATCGGGGTTTCCTGAACCAGAGTTGCAAGTGGGCCCGTCGACGGGCCGACCAAAGCACCAAGACTGATGGTTGAACGACCGATACGCCCGTCAAACGGCGCGGTGATATTGGTACGTTCCAGGTTCAGCTCGGCTTCTCTGAGTGCTGCCTGAGCTGCAAGGAGATCTGCCTCGGCCACGGCGGCATTCGCCTGCGCGATATCAAGCTCGGATTCGGCAATAGCTTCCCGTCTCAGCAATTCCGTTTTGCGCACCAGTTCAATTTCGGCGAGTTTCACATTGGCATCCGCCCGCTGAACGGCTGCCTGTTGCGCCTGAAGCTCGGCTTGATACGTATCGGGTTCTATTCTGAAGATCACATCGCCTTCATTCACGGATGCCCCGTCTTCGACAACCATCTCAGTGATAATGCCGGTGACGCGGGCGATCAGGTCTGTTTTTGCAGATGCCTCCCCACGACCTACGAAAGTGGCTTCGCGTGTTAACTCCTCGCTGTAGGCGGCAGCGATGACAACTTTTGGCGCTGGGTTCGTTCCGTCTTGCGATTGCGCAGCCTTCGTCGAATAGCCGATGGTCAATGCGATACATACGGCAAGATAAACCGACGCACGTGCCGCACGTGAAAATGACGTCTGATGTGTCATGGATTCTCCGAATTCTACCAACGAAGTGCAATGTGATCACATCGGCGCATTAACGCAAGGCGCAACAGTTATCTCTCGCGCCGCGTGACGGGTGATTTCCGGCAATAGGGTGCTGCAACCATGAGCGCGGCAAAAAACGTCTTGATGGTTTCAAGCTGAGCCTTTGATGTTGTTTTTTGTGCAGATAGCACAGGCCAAATCCTCACGCCGCCTTGTCCTTGCTCAGTCGGGAAAGGCGCGCAGTCTTGACCGACAATCAAGGTCTCAAGATGGCGCTTGAGTGTACTTATAGTGTGTCCACAAAAACCAAAGGATCATTAATGCGTCTCGAAAGAAGGCCGGTGGTGAGTTTCCTCATCATCAAGGCCGAGAACGCAGGCATTGGAATGTTCCCCGACGGGCAACTCAAGAGAAACCGTCGGCTCTAAATGGCATCCGATGAACGACCAGTATGAAAGCACAGGTTTTAAGACGACCTGTTGCGGTGCTCAGAATCAAGAAAGCCTGCGTCTTGGGCCCTCTTCATTTTTTGAATTATAAGATCAGGTATTGGTGCATATCCGACAGACGTCGGAACTCAATAAATTTTTCATTAAGAATATGAATGAAGTGGTAGCCCGTAGGGGAATCGAACCCCTCTTTCCAGGTTGAAAACCTGGCGTCCTAACCGATAGACGAACGGGCCACTGGCGCTGTGAGGGCTGATTAGGCAATCCGTGCCATCGGCGCAAGCGGAAATTTAGGACGAGGTGCAGAAATTTTGCGCCGCTCACATTGCAGCGGGTGCTGCATCCTCAAGTCGCAACTGCACGGATTGGCGTCCGCGCCACGTGTTGATGTCAAGTCGCCCGGCCAAATGAAAGCGCGCGCCGCCATGCGTTTCGAGGGTTGGGCCCAAATCGGTGTCGTATGCGCCAAAACAAATCGCGTCCATCGAGCCAGCATCGCTGCCAAAGCTCAGCTTGAGGTGATTTTCGCCAACACGTTTCGCGAATCTTACGGCCACATTCGCAAAGACATAGCGCGGGGCGGGGGCGGCGGCACCAAAGGGGCCCGCTTGCTCAATCTTTTGCACCAATTCAACGGCGGCGGCTTCGGGCATGAGCATCCCATCGATATGCAGATCGGCCGCGCCAATGGAAGAGGCCCCCTGTTTTTCGAGCAATTCAGACAAGCGGGCCATAGCCGTTTCGATCTTGCTTTCCTCCACGGTGAGCCCGGCCGCCATTTTATGCCCACCGCCTTTCAAAAGCAGACCCTCGGCTGCAAGGCGCTGGATGGGCTGACCAAGATCAATGCCCGAAACGGATCGCCCGGATCCTTTGCCGATGCCATCTGAAATCCCGATGACGATACTGGGCCGGCCCGCAGCCTCCTTGAGGCGCGATGCGACAATTCCAACAACGCCCGGATGCCAGTCCGCTCCGGCGGCCCAGACAAGAGGGCGATCGAGGCCGCGTTCCTCGGCCTGCGCGAGGGCTGTGGCGCGCACTGCGGCTTCGATTTCGCGACGTTCCGTGTTCAGCTTGTCCAGCCGTTCAGCCAGTGCGGCAGCCTCATGGGGGTCATTTGTTGCCAACAAACGCGCGCCGAGGTCCGCTGCACCTATTCGCCCTCCCGCATTCACGCGCGGCCCAAGTATAAACCCGAGGTGATATGCGTTCGGTTCCGTGTCCACACCCGCCACGTCAGCGAGAGCCGTCAATCCAATCCGCTCGCGGCGGGCCAGAACCTTGAGCCCCTGACGCACAAAGGCGCGGTTTATCCCGACCAAAGGGGCGACATCCGCCACCGTCGCCAGCGCGACAAGGTCCAGAAAACTCATCAGGTCCGGACTTGTTTGACCAGCCTCGCGCAGCAACCGGCGCAGTTCCACCAGTAAGAGGAACACAACACCTGCGGCACATAAATGCCCAAGGTCGCCGCTTTCATCCTGCCGGTTCGGGTTGACCACGGCAAGGGCGGCTGGCAATTCTTCGGTGCCGAGGTGATGGTCCAGAACAAGCACGTCTGCACCAACGGCGGCGGCGATCGGACCATGGGAGAGCGTGCCACAATCGACGCAAACGATCAGATCATGTGCGCGGGCAAGCTGCGCCATCGCCTCGTCATTCGGGCCGTACCCTTCATCAATCCTGTCGGGAATATAAAGCGTGGCCTCGCGTCCCGTTTGCCGTAACCATGACAACAAAAGCGCGGCAGAACTGCCGCCATCCACATCATAATCTGCAAAGATGGCAATTTTTTCGCGCTTGCGAACGGCGTCCAGAAAGCGGGTCGCCGCCTTGGTCATGTCTTTCAGGCTGCGCGGGTCGGGCATCAGGTCCCGCAAGGCAGGCGCAAGAAAGCTTTGCGCATCTTCGGCCTGCACCCCGCGTCGCGCCAATACCTGACATACCGGGGCTGGCAGGTCGGCGCGTTGTTCAAGCGTTTGTGCGGCGCGCTCCATTTCTGCGGTTGGGCCCACCCAACGCCTGCCTGTCAGAGAGCGTTCAATACCCAGAAAGCTCATACCAACGCCTCACCAATCACAGCCGACGGGACGTTCAAACCTGTGGTGACGAGACAGGTGTGCGGTAGTTCATGCGCCGTACTGATCCGGTTTTTGACCGCATAATCAACGTTTCGGTTGTCATCCAACCCGGTTCGCGGTGGACACCGGCCAGAATACTGCCGCCTGTCACACCGGTTGCTGCAAAAATGACGTCTTCGGTCACCATGTCATCGCGCGCATAGATACGGTCCAGATCGGTTATGCCAGCTTTGGCCGCGCGACCGCGCTCGTCATCGTTGCGAAACAAAAGCCGTCCGAACATCTGGCCACCCATGCATTTCAAAGCCGCGGCTGCGAGCACGCCTTCTGGTGCGCCGCCTTCGCCCATATACATGTCGATACCTGTTTCAGGTTCAGCGCAGTGCATTACGCCAGCCACATCGCCGTCGGTGATCAGGCGGATCGATGCGCCGGTTGCGCGCACTTCGCTGATCATGGCTTCGTGGCGGGGGCGTTCAAGAATACAAACCGTTATATCCGAAGGGGCGCAGCCTTTGGCCGCCGCAAGTGCCGCGACGCGCGCGCCCGGGCTCATGGCGAGTGTAACGACGTTTTCGGCAAACCCCGGCCCGATCGCCAGCTTGTCCATGTAAACGTCCGGTGCGTGCAGCATCGAGCCGCGTGGCCCCATGGCGATCACCGTAAGCGCATTTGGCATGTCCTTTGCCGTCAGGGTCGTACCCTCAAGCGGGTCAAGCGCGATATCAACACCGGGTCCGTTGCCGGTGCCAACCTCTTCGCCGATGAACAGCATCGGGGCCTCGTCGCGTTCGCCTTCACCGATGACGACCACACCGGCAATGTCCAGCATGTTGAGCTGTTCGCGCATGGCGTTCACCGCCGCCTGATCGGCGGCTTTCTCATCTCCGTGACCCACAAGGCGGGCAGAGGCCAGCGCTGCTGCTTCAGAGACGCGGGCAAGGCCCAGAGATAACATGCGATCGTGAAATTCGGCGGTGGCAGGCATTACAAATTCCTTTTGGTCCTAGAGAGTGAGCGTCCGGACGGGTTGTAGCCGCCCCTGAGGGTGAGAACAATGTTGCTGTCTGTGTCAGACGTCTTCGATGCGCAGGGCGACAGGATCGCCAGACAGCACCGCCGTATCCTGCATGGCCGCCAAAGCGTCGGCGATGGCGGCGGGGGTGGTTTTGTGGGTAACGATCAAGACCGGCGCTGCCGTTTCGTCGTGTCCATACTGACGCATGCGATCAATCGAGACGCCAGCTTCACCCAAAACGGTCGCGATCTTGGCCAATGCGCCGGGTTTGTCATGCAATGACATGCGCAGATAGTAAGAGGCGGGCAGGGCGGCAGTGGCAGGTTGTGATGTTTCCAGCGTTGTTGCGGGCAGGCCAAATACCGGCCCCGAGAACCCGCGCGCCAGATCGCAGATATCGCTCAGCACGGCACTGGCCGTGGGGCCTTCACCCGCACCGGGGCCACGCAGCACGATCTGCCCGACGGCATCGCCCTCAAGGACGACCATATTGGTGCCCCCGTCAAGCTGACCCAAAGGTGACGTGGCAGGCACAAGGCAGGGCTGCATGCGCTGTTCGAGGCCGCGCGCGGTCTGTTGCGCGACGCCCAGCAGTTTGATCTTATAGCCCATATCGGCAGCGGCGCGGATGTCATCAATGCTGACGCGGTCGATGCCTTCCAGCGTGATGCCTGCAAAATCAACCTTGGTGCCAAAGGCGAGAGAGGACAGGATGGCCAGCTTGTGCGCGGCATCAATCCCGCCCACGTCCAATTGTGGGTCCGCTTCGAGATATCCCAGTGCATCCGCTTCGGCAAAGACCTCATCATAGCTCAGACCGGCGGTTTCCATCCGCGTCAGGATGTAATTGCAGGATCCGTTCATCACGCCCATGACGCGGGTGACGGCATTGCCTGCCAACCCCTCGGTCAGCGCTTTGATCACGGGGATACCGCCCGCAACGGCGGCCTCGTAGCGCAGGGCGCGCCCATCCGCTTCGGCTTTTTCGGCCAGCGCCTGACCGTGGATCGCCAATAGCGCCTTGTTGGCGGTCACGACATCCTTGCCCTTGGACAGCGCCGCTTCGACAGCGTCTTTTGCAGGCCCTTCCTCGCCACCGATCAGTTCGACAAAAACGTCGATGTCATCGCGCTGCGCCAGAGCAACCGGGTCCGCTTCCCATGCATAAGACGCCAGGGATATGCCGCGATCCTTGGATTTGTCCCGTGCCGAGACGGCGGTGATTTCAAGGCGGCGACCGGTGCGCGCCTCAAGCAAGGCGGCATGCTGCCTCAGAATGCGCAGGACGCCAATGCCAACCGTACCAAGACCTGCGATACCGAGACGAAGAGGCTGAGACATCGGGGTGATTCCTTTGCGCGTGTGGATGTGGTGTCTGCGCGGCGTTTATCCTGTCAGCTTAAAGCGTGCAACGCGCAAGCGACCGCCCGACAGCGTTATTCGACCGACGTGCTGCGTAAATCGGCTGCGCGCGCGCGCAGCCGTGCGATCCGCCCGGCCAGTGCCGCCTCTGCCTCTATTTCGTCGGCCTGCTGTTCGGGGGAGGGCAGGCTGGCCTTATCGAGCGGCACAAATACAGGGTATTTGGACCCTTTGTTACTGCTTCCGGCTGCCTCGGGGAGGTCTGGCCAAAATCCACAGGCCGTCAAAGCCGTCGTGATGATAAGCAAAGGCAAAAATCGTAACTGCATCAAGGGAACCTTTTCGGGATGTGAAAACAATGCCGCAAGCCGCTTGCGCGCGCAAGCGTGGTTTGTTTGCTGCGCGAGGTGGGCCGCGGCGATGTCAGAGCTGGGCAGCGTGAGCGCCGTTCTCGAGATAAATTCGGTTACATCCGACAATCTACCAACACAGTGCCCGTGATTTAGGTGTGGCCCGTGGCTCGAAAGGCCCCCATCATTCGATCCGTCGTCGCAAACAGGCGCGACATGTCGTGTGCGCCCCATAGCTTTGCGCGAAATACTAGGCAGGAGCGTGGAATGAAAGTCGGGTTTATCGGGTTGGGTAATGTGGGCGGCAAGCTTAGCGGGTCATTGTTGCGAAATGGTACGGACCTCTGGGTGCATGACCTGAACCCGGATTTTGTGGCGGCAAAGGTTGCATTGGGTGCAAAAGATGGTGGTACGCCTGCGAATATGATGCAGAGCTGCGACGCTGTGATCACCTGTCTGCCAAGTCCTGCGGCCTCTGCCGCCGTGCTGGAACAGATGTTGCCCCATGTTGGGGCGGGCAAGATCTGGATGGAGATGTCCACAACCGATGAGGCCGAGGTTAAAAAAATCGGTGCAGAGGTGATCAAGGCGGGTGGGGCGGCGGTCGATTGTCCTGTTTCAGGCGGGTGTCACCGGGCGGACACGGGCAATATTTCTATTTATGCCGGATGCGACCGCCCGACGTTTGAGCGCATCTTGCCGTTGCTGACGCTCATGGGCCGACGCGTTCTGCATACCGGACCGTTGGGCAGTGCGAGTGTTTTGAAAGTCATGACAAACTATCTGGCGACTGCCAATCTGCTGACCCTGTGCGAAGCGTTGACGGTGATGAAAGCCGCCGGGATGGACCTGGCCACCACCTTTGACGCAATCAGCATCTCGTCGGGAACGTCGTTCGTGCATGAAACCGAAAGCCAGCTGCTGTTGTCGGGATCGCGTGATGTGAATTTCACCATGGACCTTGTGCAAAAAGACATCGGCCTGTTTCAGAAACTGGCCGAGGCACATGACGTGCCGCTGGAAATTTCACCGCTGATCATCGAGATGATGCGCGACGGGCAGCGCCGCTATGGGGAGCGGGCGCAATCGGACCGCATGATCGAACGCCTCGAAGAGGCGACGGGCCTTGATGTCCGCGCGCCGGGTTTTCCCGACACGCTGATTGATGATGAACCCGAAGAACGCGGCTATGAAATCCACCCGACCCGGTAGCGGTAGGGGTGATCAGACCAGAGTGCCCTCAGCACTCAGCACGGTTTTGCCGCCGAGATAGCTGGCTAGGACCGGCGGCAGAACCACGGACCCATCCGCCTGCTGCCCGTTTTCCAACACTGCAATCAGGCAACGCCCCACGGCCAGACCTGAGCCGTTCAGCGTATGCACGAACTGTGGCTTGCCCCCATCGGCGGGTTTGTAGCGCGCATTCATGCGCCGTGCCTGAAAATCTCCGGTCGTCGAAACCGAAGATATTTCGCGATAGTTGTTCTGACCGGGCAGCCAGGCTTCGATGTCAAAGGTGCGCCGCGCTCCGAACCCCATGTCGCCCGTGCAAAGCAGCACGGTGCGATAGGGCAGGCCGAGGCGTTCCAGAATATCCTCGGCACAGCGCAGCATGCGTTGTTGTTCCGCCTCGGACTGGTCCGGTTCGGTGATCGAGACCATCTCGACCTTCTCGAACTGGTGCTGGCGCAGCATACCCGCGGTGTCGCGCCCCGCACTGCCCGCTTCGGAACGAAAGCACAACGTGTGCGCGGTCATCCGGATTGGCAGGGCGGCAGCGTCCAGAATATCACCCGCGACCGTATAGGTCAGGGGAATTTCCGATGTGGACACGAGCCACCAGCCATTGGTGGTCTGGTAGCTGTCCTCGGCAAATTTCGGCAGTTTGTCCGTGCCATACATCGCATCGTCGCGCACCAGAACAGGGCTGTTGATTTCGGTCAGCCCGTTGTGATCCACATGGGTGTCGATCATGAATTGCGACAAGGCACGATGAATACGGGCAACCGCACCCTTCAGCATCACAAAACGTGCGCCGGATGTTTTTGCGGCCGTGTCAAAGTCCATCGAGGCGGCAACGCCCCCGATTTCGTAGTGTTCTTTGGGCGTGAATTCAAAATCGGGCAGATGCCCCCAGCGGCGCACCTCGACGTTGTCATCTTCGTCGGCGCCATCGGGCACATCATCAGCCGGGATGTTGGCAATCCAGGACAGTTTTTCTGTCAATTCTGCGTCCAGCGTTTTGGCATCCGCCTGCATTTGCGCGATCAGCGCCTTCTTTTCAGAGACCAGCGCGCGCAATTGTTCAAACGTCGCCTCATCGCCCTTTGCCTTGGCCTGTCCGACCTCCTTTGAGGCTTTGTTCTGTTCGGCCTGAGCGTTTTCCGCTGCGTTGATCTTGGCGCGCCGTGCTGTGTCCAGTGCGAGTATCGCCTGCGACATCGGTGCCTCCCCACGTCGCGCCAATGCTGCGTCAAAGGCTGCCGGGTTCTCTCGGATTGCGCGGATATCGTGCATGTCTTATCCTCGGATCTGAATCGTTTCTGGCTCTGCTTATGACCGAAGTTTAAGTGGATCGTAAGCGTCGCATGGCCTGTCGGAGGGTGTTATTTGCGTAAATCCTCTCGTTTTTGCGCTTCTTTCACGGCGTCGCGTATCCAATCGTTGACCGGAACGGCAAGTGCTTCGCCCGCCGCGCCTTGGCGCGCGACGATGACAGCGCCAAGTTTCCACCCCGTTTGTGTTTCAACCATCACCGCCCCGCCTGACGTGCCGCTGATCACTTCGCATCCGTAAATGACCCATTTCGACGCGCGCAACGGCTTTCGGGGGCATCCGGCGGCACCGCTCAATGCGTGCGGACGCGTGTTCTGATACCCGAGCAACAGACCCGTTGAACCAGAGACTGCATTTCGCGGCAGCAGATCAACGGGCGGCAGGAGCGCGCGTTCGATAGGTTCCAACAACCGGATCATCGCAATGTCATAGGCGAATTTGGGCGCCCCCGTGGTCAGTGCATAAAGAGGGTGTATTTGGATATCTTTTGAAACACGGTGCGCGGTGAACTCGCCTCGAAACCACCCGGCCAGAAAATGGCGTTCCGACCACAAGCGCCCGTCAGACGTAACGCAATGTGCAGCGGTCAACACCAGATCAGGGGCCACCAATGTGCCAGAACAGCCGCTCGTGTTGCGAAAACCCGCGCCGTTTACACGTCCAACGGCCTGCCATTGCTGACGCGACTCCGCGTCCAGCATCGGCAGAGGACCGGCGATACCTTGCGGGACCTGAGAAAAGCACAGTGCGCAAATGGCAGACATCGCGCCAAGGTTTACCCGCCATGTCCGGCGCTGAGCGGTTTTGTGTCTGAACGCGGTTGTGATGGGCCGCGGCAGGCGCTTTTTCACGTCGCGAGACCAAGCGCGCATTTCATTTGCGATCGCCCTACGGTCTGTCTTGCAAAGCGCGCCATCAGACCATAGGTTCCGCCAAAATTCGCGTGTCGCGGAAGTGACGCGGTACGCCATCATGTAAAGGACCCTGTTCATGGAAGCATTCGCCCAGTTCGTACCACTTATCCTGATCTTTGCGATCATGTATTTCCTGCTGATACGGCCACAGCAAAAGAAAGTGAAAGAACATCAGGCAATGGTTTCGGCTCTGCGTCGGGGCGATCAGGTTGTCACGCAGGGTGGTATTCTTGGTAAAGTTGTCAAGGTCAAAGACGATGGCGAGCTTGAGCTTGAAATCGCAGAAGGCGTGAAGGTCAGAGTGATCCAAAGCACAATCGCCACAGTGGTCTCGAAAACTGAACCGGCGAAGTAAGACCGCCTTACAACGGCTTGAAAAGGCGTCACTATGCTGCAGATTGATCTTTGGAAACGGATCACGATCCTTTTGACATGTGTGGCCGGGCTTTGGCTTGCGATGCCAAACTTCTTTTACACGACCGTCGAGCAGCACAATGATGCGGTTCAGGCCATTGAACTTGGGGCGGACACGCCGGAAAACGCCGCGCTGCGGGCCGGTTGGCCGGAATGGATGCCATCGGGTCTGGTGAACCTTGGACTGGATTTGCGCGGTGGCGCGCATTTGCTGGCCGAAGTCAGGGTGGCGGATGTCTACGCCAACCGGATGGAATCGTATTGGCCCGAGATACGGGATTCGTTGCGCCCAGAGCGCGAAACAATCGGTACAATTCGTCTGCAGCCTTCCCCGAGTGATGAGGTGCATGTCCGCATTTCGCAACCTGAGGGAATGCCGCGCGCGTTGGAAATCGTGCGCGGGTTGGCGCGACCCATCCAGACGATTACGGGCGTAGGCGCGAATGACATCGAGGTGCGCGCGGAGGGTGATCTGCTGATCGTGACCATGTCGGAGGCGGAAAAACTGGCCTCCGATGAGCGTACTGTGCAGCAAAGCCTTGAGATCATCCGCAGGCGGATTGACGAGGTTGGCACACGCGAGCCCACGATCCAACGGCAAGGATCCGACCGTATCCTGATACAGGTGCCGGGGATCGGCTCGGCTGCGGAACTCAAGGACATCATCGGCACCACAGCGCAATTGACGTTTAACCCGGTTGTCAGCCGTGGATCAGATGCCAATGCCAGCCCGGGTCTGGGCAACAAGCTCGTGCCATCCGTGGATGAACCCGGTGCCTTTTACACGATCGAAGCCGCAGCGGTCGTCACGGGCGAAGAACTCGTCGATGCGCAACCCGCCTTTGACCAGAATGGACGGCCTGCGGTCAACTTCAGGTTTAACACATCCGGCGCGCGGAAATTCGGGGATTATACGGCGGAAAATATCGGTTCGCCCTTTGCCATCGTCTTGGATGACGAGGTCGTGAGCGCGCCCACAATCCAAAGCCATATTCCCGGTGGGTCGGGTATCATTACGGGGCGGTTCACGGTCGAGGAATCAACCAACCTCGCGATTTTGCTGCGTGCAGGTGCGTTGCCAGCGGGCCTTGAGTTTCTCGAAGAGCGTACAATCGGTCCCGAACTCGGACAGGACAGCATTGACGCAGGCAAGATCGCGACGATCATAGCCTTTGTGGGCGTGCTTGTCTTTATGTTCCTGAGCTATGGCATGTTCGGATTGTTTGCGAACGTGGCGCTGATCATAAACATTGGTCTCATCTTTGGTCTGCTCAGTATGATCGGCGGTACGCTGACCCTGCCGGGTATTGCGGGGATCGTGCTGACCGTCGGTATGGCGGTGGACGCGAATGTGCTGGTTTTTGAACGCATCCGGGAAGAGTTGAAAACCTCCAAAGGGCCAGCGCGTGCCATTGAACTGGGCTATGAAAAAGCGCTCTCTGCCATTCTGGATGCGAACATCACGACCTTTATCACAGCGGTGATCCTGTTTGCGATGGGGTCAGGGCCGGTGCGTGGCTTTGCCATCACGCTGGGCCTTGGGATCCTCACGTCTGTCTTCACGGCGATCTTTGTCACGCGGTTGATGATCGTTATCTGGTTCGAGCGTAAGCGCCCGAAGAAAATCGAGGTCTGATATGCGTCTGCGTCTGGTTAAACAGAATACCAACTTCGATTTCTTCAAGCGCTGGAAGCTCTGGCTGGGGATTTCCGGTGTGATGATGGTCGTGGCATTCGCTTCCTTTATGCTGCAGGGCCTGAACTACGGCATCGACTTTCGTGGCGGGACAACCATCAGGACGGAAAGCACGCAGCCGGTGGACATCGGCGTTTATCGTGAGGCGCTGGCTTCGTTGGAACTGGGCGACATTTCCATTACCGAGGTTTTTGATCCGCAATTCGAAGCCGACCAGAACGTCGCAATGATCCGCATCGAGGCGCAAGAGGGTGGCGAGGCGGTCGAGGGCCAGTTGATCAGCGATATAGGTGCGGCCCTTCAAGCGGCGGATCCGGGTCTGAAACTGCCCTTTGCTTCGGTGGAATCGGTTGGGCCAAAGGTGTCTGGCGAGTTGATCCAAACCGCTGTGATTGCTGTGGTTTTGGCCATCGGCGCTGTCCTGATTTACATCTGGTTACGGTTTGAATGGCAGTTCGCAGCCGGGGCGGTGCTTGCGCTTGTGCATGACGTCATTCTGACGATTGGTGTCTTTTCCGAGCTTCAGATCCGCTTTGATCTGGCCATCATCGCCGCCTTGCTGACCATCGTTGGCTATTCTCTGAACGACACAGTCGTTGTGTTTGACCGAGTGCGCGAGAATCTTCGAAAATACAAAAAGCGTCCGTTGAACGAGGTTTTGAACATTTCGATCAACGAAACACTGAGCCGAACCTTCATGACCTCTGTGACGACGCTTTTGGCGTTGATCGCGCTCTTTGTGCTGGGAGGTGATGTGATCCGAGGCTTTGTTTTCGCCATGATCTGGGGGGTCATCGTCGGGACATATAGTTCGATATTTGTCGCCTCGGCTGCATTGCTCTATCTTGGGGTCAAACGGGACTGGTCCAAGCCGGATGCCAATTCGGGCAACCAGTACGCCAATATCGATCCCAAAACCTGAGATTAGGCACGCCATGCGACTGAACGAGATCAGCTTTACAGACGCCAAACCGATCGAAGGCTACGGGCCGGGTTTCTTCCGTATCGGGGGCGAGGTGATCCATGGTCCCGTTGTGGCGGGTCCGGACGGAACGCTGCCTTGGGCAGGTTTTGACGATGATGCGGTTCTGCTCGCCTTGGCAGGCAAGATAGATGTGCTCTTTGTCGGTACGGGCAGTGAAATTGCGCATCTTCCGACCGCTCTCAAAGACAGCCTTGAAGAGGCCGGGCTTGGCGTTGAGGTCATGGCGTCGCCCGCCGCTTGCCGGACCTATAACGTCCTGCTGAGCGAAGGGCGGCGTATCGCACTGGCCCTTATCCCCATCGCGTCATGAAATCGTGCTTTTGTGCCGTGGCGCAATAGGTTAACGATCTGGGCATGACAGTTTCGGTACATGACCTTTGCGTGGCCCGCGGTGGCGTTCCCATCCTTGTCGATGTGACTTTTGATCTGGCTGCAGGGTCTGCACTTATCCTGCAAGGGCCCAATGGGTCCGGGAAGACCACCTTGTTGCGCACGCTGGCCGGGTTACAGCCGCCACTGGCAGGTCACATAGAGGGATGCGAAGACCGCATTGCCTACGCCGCCCATTCAGACGGTTTGAAGTCCATGCTGTCGGTTCAAGAGAACCTGCGGTTCTGGGCCGCCGTCTTTGGACGCTCGGACATCGCGCCCGCGCTGGATGCATTTAATCTACATGACCTCACGGATCGACTTGCCGGGACGCTCTCGGCAGGGCAGAAACGGCGCCTTGGCCTTGCGCGCTTGCTGGTCACCGGACGCCCGATCTGGATGCTGGATGAGCCGACGGTATCGCTGGACAAAAATGCGGTACAGATGTTTGCCGCTGCTGTTGAGGCGCATATGGCGTCGGGTGGATCAGCATTGATCGCCACGCATATCGATCTGGGCCTGCGTGACGCGCAGGTGCTGGATGTAGGTCAGTTCAAGGCATCCTCGGACGCGCTTGCGGGTGCCAGTGATGAGGCATTCTTATGAAGGCGCTGCTGGCACGCGATCTGGCCCTTGCGCTGCGGGCAGGGGGCGGTTTTGGATTGGGGCTGGCCTTTTTCCTGATCGTGACCGTTCTGGTCCCGCTTGGCGTTGGGCCGCAGGCTGAACTGTTGTCGCGGATCGCCCCCGGTATCTTATGGCTCGGCGCATTGCTGGCCTGCCTGTTGTCACTGGACCGGTTGCTGGCGCTCGATTGGGAAGACGGTACGCTGGATCTTTTGGCGACATCGCCTTTGCCACTTGAGGCTGCGCTCAGCATCAAGGCGCTCGCCCATTGGATCACGACTGGCTTGCCCCTTGTGCTGGCCGCACCGGTTCTGGCTATTCTGCTGAACCTGCCGGGCCCCGGGTTCTTCTGGCTGGTGTTGTCGCTCGCGCTGGGGACGCCTGCGCTCTCCGTGATCGGGACGTTTGGCGCGGCATTGACCGTCGGTGTCAAACGCGGGGGACTTTTGATGTCGCTGCTGGTCTTGCCGCTTTATGTTCCGACGCTGATTTTCGGCGCCGAAGTCGCCCGTCGCGGCGCTGTGGGCATGGACACGCAAACCCCTGCACTGATGCTGGCCGGGATCACGCTGGGGGTGATCGCGGTCATGCCCTTTGCATCGGCTGCCGCCCTGCGCGTAAATCTGCGATAAGCGTGGCGTTTTGCCCATTGAGGCCCATGAAGCGAGTGACTAAATACGAGATATGACATTAGCCAACGAAAAACCCGCGCCCAAACGGCCCAGTACGTTCTGGAGCTACGCCAACCCGGTCAAGTTTCTGGCGCTCAGCGAACGGGTATTGCCGACACTCTGGGTGCTTGCCGTAGCCTGTCTGGTGGTTGGTTTGGTCTGGGGGTTTTTCTTTACACCGGATGATTTCCGGCAGGGCTCGACCGTAAAGATCATCTATCTTCACGTGCCCTCCGCGATGATGGCGATTAATATCTGGGTGATGATGCTCGTCACGTCTCTTATCTGGATAATAAGGCGGCACCATGTCAGCGCCTTGGCGGCCAAGGCCGCGGCACCGATCGGGGTGGTGATGACCGTTATCGCGCTGTTGACCGGCGCGATCTGGGGGCAGCCCATGTGGGGGACATGGTGGGCGTGGGATCCGCGTTTGACCTCATTCCTCATCCTGTTTCTGTTTTATCTGGGCTACATTGCGCTCTGGGAAGCGATTGAGGATCCTGATACGGCGGCTGATCTCACGGCTGTCCTGTGTTTGGTCGGGTCCGTTTTTGCGGTCCTGTCACGCTATGCGGTGAATTTCTGGAACCAGGGCCTGCATCAGGGCGCATCCCTGAGCCTCGACAAGGAAGAGAACGTGGCGGATGTATTCTACTTTCCGCTGCTGGTATCCATTGCAGGCTTTGTGTTGCTGTTTCTGGCGCTTGTGTTGTACCGCACAGGCACCGAAATCAGACTGCGCCGCGCCAAGGCCCTTTTGGCGCGGGAGGCGCGCTCATGATGCCTGATCTTGGAAAGTACAGCGAGGCGGTTTTGTCCTCCTATGCTGCAACGTTATTGTTATTGGCCTTGTTGGTTTTCATCACGTTACATAGAGGGCGCAAAGCGCGCCGTGCCTTGGATGAAATCGAACGCAAAAGAGACAGAGATGCCTAAGATATCACCGCTGATGATCGCACCGCCGCTGATATTTGCGGGATTTATTGCATTGGCGGGTGTGGGCATGTTTCGCAACGACCCCAACGAACTGCGGTCGACCCTGATTGGCAAACCCGCGCCGCCGATTACGGAGGTGGGTCTGCAGGGGTTTGAACCGGTCACCCCCGAGGCGATGGCAACAGGTGAGGTCACGCTGGTCAACTTCTGGGCATCCTGGTGCCCGCCCTGCCATGCGGAGCATCCAAAGTTGCTGGAAATGGCCGCAGAGGGCATGCCGATCATCGGCGTGAATTTCAAGGACAACGCGGGTCCCGCCGGGAGTTACCTGACCGAAGATGGAAACCCGTTCCGGGCGGTTGCCTTTGACCCTCCCGGGCGGACGGCCATCGATTGGGGTGTGACTGCGCCACCGGAAACATTCATCCTTGATGCTGAGGGCACTGTTCTATTTCGCTTCGCCGGTCCCTTGATCGGCAGCGACTATGAACAGCGGTTCCTGCCGCAACTGGAAAAAGCGCTTGCCCAATAAAAAACGCCCCTGAGGGGCGTTTTTCAAACTTCAAGGTCTGGTTCAGGCCTGTTTGCGGCGCTTCATCCATGCGAACGCACCCAGACCACCGATGAGCAGCGGCAGACCTGCAGGAAGCGGTACAACGCTCGCCTTGAACTCGCCAATGGCACCTGATCCGCCGAACTCTACAGTGAAGGAAAGGATCGGGCCGGAGTTTGCCGTGACGAAATCAAAAGTATTGTCTGCTCCACCAAGGCCTGAAAGCGTCGTCAGACCATATGTCAGCGAAATGCCTTCTTCGCCGTCCAGCAAAAAGATCGAGTCCAAAATAATCGCTGTGTCGAAGGTAAAGGTAATCGAACCGCCACTTCTTTCATCGTTCGGAATTGACACACCGGCATCGTCGCTTTGCACGATCAGAACGTTACCAAAGCCTCTGTCAGCTAAAACGCGGTCAGCATCGCTGAACGGGGACGCCAGATCGGGGTCATTCGTCACACCAAGACCATTGCCCGATTCAGAATCCAGTACGCGAGCCTCTGCCGTACCACCGGTTACGGTCAAAGAACCTGTCAACCCAGCCCCAAAATCAAAGGTGGTGATTTCAGTGCCCTCAGTCAGCGCACCCCCAAAGTTTTCGTCGAAGCTAACAACTGCTGCCTGTGCCAAGCCTGCCGAACACACCAGTGCCGCTGCGAGTGTGATATTTTTCAGTGAACCCATCTTCGTAATTCCCGTTACCATTAATTTGGACGCCTGCACGTTCATACAGATTAACGGTGTGTAAAATATAATTAAAATGTCGCCAACACAAAATGCCCGATTTTCCCGTATAAGTGGATGAAAAAGCGGAACGTTTTGTATTTTGCAATCTAACATTGCACAGTCAAAGAAACACCATTTGTGCGCCGCACAATTTTTAAGCGCGCAACCGAAAAAGCTGCGCGCTTCATAAAAAAAACTGTCGTTACAATGTGTTCTAAGGTTGAAGCGCCCCCTCCCAAATTTTGATTCTTCGGGAGGGGCAGTTAGGGGATCAGGCCGCCTTTGCCAGATTGCGCAAGACGTAGTGCAGCACACCGCCATGCTCGATATATTCGATCTCGATGGCCGTATCGATGCGGCACTTCAAGGTGATCTGCTTGCTCGTGCGATCTGCCATGGTAATGGTACATGTGACTTCTTGCAAAGGCTGTATCGTATCCAGACCGGATATCGATACTTTCTCATCCCCGGTCAGACCGAGCGATTTGCGGGTATCCCCACCGGTAAACTCAAACGGGATCACCCCCATACCTACAAGGTTTGAGCGGTGAATACGCTCAAAACTTTCGGCGATGACGGCTTTGACCCCAAGCAAGGCCGTACCCTTGGCTGCCCAGTCGCGTGAGGATCCGGCCCCGTATTGCTCACCGCCAAAGATCACGAGCGGTGTACCTGCTTCCTGATGCGTCATTGCAGCGTCATAGATCGATGCCTGCTCACCGTTGGGGCCCTTGGTATAGCCGCCTTCAACACCGTCCAGCATTTCGTTCTTGATGCGGATGTTTGCAAAAGTGCCCCGCATCATGACTTCGTGGTTGCCACGACGCGAACCATAAGAGTTGAACTCGCGCACGGGCACCTGACGTTCGATCAGATACTGCCCCGCAGGTGTCGTATCCTTGAAGGATCCGGCCGGTGAAATGTGGTCCGTCGTGATCATATCCCCGAGAATGGCCAACACAGAGGCGTTCTCGATATTGCTGATCGTTCCCGGTTCCTGACCCATACCCTGGAAATAGGGTGGGTTCTGGACATAGGTCGACGAGACGGGCCAGTCATAGACCTTGCTGTCCGTGGTGCTGACGCCCTGCCATTTTTCGTCGCCCTTGAAGACGTCGGCATATTTGGTCAGGAATGCCTCACGGGTCACGGTTCTCTCGACCAGTTCTGCGACTTCCTGGCTGGAAGGCCAGATGTCCTTGAGGAAAACATCATTGCCATTCTGGTCCTGTCCGATGGCATCCGTGGCCAGATTGATGTCCAGCGTACCCGCCAAGGCATAAGCGACCACAAGCGGTGGGGAGGCCAGATAGTTGGCGCGCACATCCGGGCTGATACGCCCTTCGAAATTGCGGTTGCCCGACAGAACAGAGGTTGCCACGAGATCGCCTTCAGCAATCGCTTCGGAGATTTCTTTTTGCAGCGGACCGGAATTCCCGATGCATGTGGTGCAACCATAGCCCACGAGGTTAAAGCCGATGCTGTCCAGATCGTCCTGCAGCCCAGCGGCTTCCAGATAGGCCGAAACCACCTGACTGCCGGGCGCGAGGGAGGTCTTTACCCAAGGCTTCCTGTTTAATCCCAGCGCGGCTGCTTTGCGCGCCACGAGACCCGCGCCAATCATGACGTAAGGGTTCGACGTATTGGTGCAGGAGGTGATCGAGGCGATGACAACCTTGCCCGATTCCATGGTGTATTCTTCACCGGCGACAGCGACCTCTTTGCCCATGGGACGCTTGAACGTCTCTTCCATCTCTTTGCGGAAGGCGGTTTGTCCGTCTGTCAGAGCCACAAAGTCCTGCGGACGTTTCGGTCCTGAAATCGCAGGAACAATCGTTCCCATGTCCAGATGCAAGGTATCTGTATAAATCGGCGCGTAGTCCGCATCCCGCCAGAAGCCATTTTCCTTGGCATAGGCTTCGACCAGAACGACACGGTCTTCGTCCCGTCCGGTATTGCGCAGATAGCGCAGGGTTTCGGCGTCAATGGGGAAGAACCCGCACGTTGCCCCATATTCAGGAGCCATGTTGGCAATCGTTGCGCGGTCAGCAAGAGGCAGGCGATCCAACCCTTCGCCGTAGAATTCCACGAATTTTCCGACCACACCCTTGGCACGCAGAAGCTCAACAACCTTGAGCACAAGGTCAGTGCCGGTGGTGCCTTCCATCATGGTACCTGTCAGCTCAAATCCGATCACTTCGGGGATCAGCATGGAAATCGGCTGGCCCAGCATTGCCGCTTCAGCTTCAATACCGCCGACGCCCCAGCCCAGAACAGCGGCACCATTGACCATCGTAGTGTGGCTGTCGGTGCCGACAAGCGTGTCAGGATAGGCCACTTCGGCCCCGTTCTGGTCGGTATCCGTCCAGACGGTTTGGGCCAGATACTCAAGGTTGACCTGATGGCAGATGCCGGTTCCCGGTGGCACAACGCGGAAGTTGTTGAACGCTTTCTGTCCCCATTTCAAGAAGGTGTAACGCTCCATGTTCCGCTCATATTCGCGGTCCACATTCATCTGGAAGGCACGCGGGTTGCCGAATTCATCGATCATCACCGAGTGGTCAATCACCAGATCGACCGGGTTCAGCGGGTTGATCTTTTCAGCGTCACCACCAAGGCTGATGATGGCGTCGCGCATCGCCGCCAAGTCCACAACCGCTGGCACGCCGGTGAAATCCTGCAACAGCACGCGGGCAGGGCGGTAGGCGATCTCGCGTGGATTTTTGCCGCCCTGTGCACCCCATTGCGCAAAGGCCTTGATGTCATCGACGGTGACGGTCTTGCCGTCTTCAAAGCGCAGCATGTTTTCAAGAACAACCTTGAGTGCGGCGGGCAATTTTGAAAAGTCACCCAGACCCGCAGCGGTTGCCGCCGGAATAGAATAGTAATCAATAGTTTGCGCGCCTGCTGACAGTGTCTTGCGTGTTTTTGAAGTGTCGTGACCAACGGTAATGGGCATGAGGGGCTCCCTTCGGCTGAAAAGTGGTCCTGAGTGGCTCTCGGGTTGAATGCCGTAACGCCTTGCAAAACACAACCGCTTTGAAGGCGTCTGCGTCAAAATGTATACCATTGTGTACAAAAGTGATCACGAAAGGCGCCGATGTCTTTCAACAAAGCTTGATTGGTGTTTCTGCGCGGGAAATTCTAAGGTCATCGAATAGCTCACGGATAGACGACACGGGGATACAAATGAAGAGATTATTGCGCGTATTTGCGGCGTGCTGGCTCGTGGCGTCGCCGGTGCTGGCTGAAAACGCGCCTGTCGTGGTAGAACTATTTACCTCTCAGGGATGTTCATCCTGCCCCCCGGCGGATGAGTTCATGCAGGTGCTGGCCGAACGTGACGATGTCATCGCGCTGTCGGTGCATGTGGACTACTGGGATTACATCGGTTGGAAGGATGAGTTCGCAGACCCAAAGCACGCCGAACGTCAGCGCGCTTACGCCACATTGGCAGGTCGGCGGTCTGTGTACACGCCTGAGATGATCGTGAATGGTGTCAGTGATATCTTAGGTGCGAAGCCAATGGCCGTCGCGACGGCGATTGAAGCACATAAATCACAAGCGCGCGCCGTTGCGATCACTGTGTCTCGCTCAGGTCGTTCTGTTTCGATACAGGCGGTGGTTCTGCAGAACGGCCTCGGTCCGATGACTGTTCAGATGGTGGGCTATCAGCCGCAGCGTATTGCAAAGATCACGCGGGGCGAGAACGCCGGAAAAACGATACCCTATGTAAATGTCGCGCAGGATTGGCAGGTGATCACATCCTGGGATGGTTTGGCCCCACTGGATATTAAAGCCGAGGCCCCCGGTGCGCACCCGGTTGTGGTTCTCATTCAGGCAGACACCCATGGGCCAATCCTTGCTGCGGCACGGGCAGAGTAGGGCGTTTAGCGCTTGACCTTGGCGCGCCACCGTCGGTGCACCCAGAACCATTGGCTCGGGTCCTGTTCAATCCGCTTATTCAGCGTATCTGTGATGGCCTGCGTCATTTCTTCGGGTGTTGACGGAGGTATTGGAGCTTCAAGGACCGTTTCAAAACTCAATCCGTCCGCCTGTCTGATGCCGTAAAAGGGCAAAAGCAGGGCGTCATACCTGAGACTCAACTCGGCCGCCGAGGTCGCCGTATGCGCGGGACGCCCAAGGAAATTCATCGTCGGGGCCCATCTGACGTGCTGATCAAACAAGAGTACCAGCTGCCCCCCTTGTTTGAGGTGGCGTACAAAACCTTTCGTCCCTTTTCGCCCCTGCGCGAAGACCGGCCCACCGAAGGTTTCCATTGTTTTTACGTAGTGCGCGTTGAAATAGGGGTTTGTCATATTGCGGTACAGACCACCAACCGAATGACCGCGCCCGGCGAGAGCGGCTCGCACTGCTTCATAGTTACCGTAGTGACCGGTGACCAAAATCACTGGCCGCTGCTCTGCGATCGCCGTTTCCCAAGCCGCAACGCCCGCCCCAGTAAGTGGGTTATTTGCCAGCCGGGCCGGAAAGTCCTTTTGAGAGTAGTTTTCAATAAGGGTGCGGCCCATGTTGTTCATACATCCGGCCGCAATCCGTTTGCGTTCCGCCAAGGGTCGGTCGGGCCAGATCAGTTCCAGATTGGAAAGGGCGCGTTGGCGGTATCCGGCAATCGGACCAATGATGTGTTGCATCAGCCGCCCGACCATTCTGACGCGGAACTGATATGGCAACGCGAGAGCGATGCGGATGACAGATGCAACAATGAGGTTTGTCGCGTATTGGATCACACGGTCGACATCGCTCGGTGGCGCTTTCGGCATAGTGGCAGGGCACCCTTTTGATGAGCAGGTGGCTTTTTGCAAAGCGACCGCAACAGCTGAGACAAATAACGCCGTCCCACTGTAATCTCAAGGCTTAGGAGTCCTGAACAATTCGGTTCCGTCAGTGTTTACAGATCAAAAACGATGCCCGTATTCGAGTGCGTGAAGCGCAGCGAGGTGCTTTGTCGGATCACCAAGGTGGATCCGTTGCGACACGACGGCCTTTTATTCTGGCTCACTCTCTTCAACGATCAGCAACAGGTCGCCTGACGCTTCCAACTCGCGGATGGCCTGAACGATAAGCGCCGAGGCTTCTTCCATGTCCGCGGATTTTACGGTTTCACGTTCTTGCACCTCTTCCTTGAGCTGATCGGCCATGCGCCCGGACATGTTTTCGAGGATAAAGTCCGCGGAGGCTTGCATCCCTGCCGCTTGCGCACCGGCGAGGGCGGTGACAAGCGCTTCCTGATCGAGTGCGCGCACCACCCGGGGAATATCTCGTGCGGCAATTCGTTGCGGGATGTTCGCAAAGGTAAAGATGGCCCGTCGGACCATTTCTGCAAAACCAGCGTCCGTTTCATCCAGACCTTCAAGAACATCGTCACGCGTGATTGTCGTTGTTGAATTCAAGATAGCGCCGACCCGTTCAACGGGGCCATTGTCAAAGGCGCGCAGTGGTTCAGCATCAAGCTGTGCGGCAAGCGACAGGCCAATACGGTCCACCGCATCCGGGGTCACGGCGCTGGTAAGTGAAACGGCGTATGTAATGCGCCGGGCATGCGGGCCGGGCAGTTTGCCGAGCAATTCCGCCGCGCGTTTCACATCGAGTTTCGACAGCAGAACCGCGGCCACTTCGGTGCTTTCATTTTGCAAAACCGGCAGCAATTTTTCCACACCGAGATCGCGCAACCGTTCCCAAGGGTTACCATATCGGCGCACGCCCGCTTCCTTGCGCAAACGATCCGCCGTCTGTTTCGAAATCCGCCCTTCAAGCGCATCGAGGGCCCCGGCGATGCCGCCGGTGAAGGACAGGCCGATGCTTTCCAGTTCTTGCGCAAATTCATCCACGACGCTGGCTAGTGTTGTGCGGTCAACAGTGCGCATGGAGCCCATTTGATGCGTGAGCCGTGCTTGCAACTCTTCTGGCAGATCTTCCAATGGAATATCAGCGCCTTCATTGATCAGCAGCCGCACGACGATGGCAGCTTTCGCTTTGCGGCTCAACGAAACGGGTGCTGAGGCAGGGCTGCCGGGAAGTGCGGGAAAAGAACCAATGGGCACCATTTCAGTCATTATTACCTACCTGTGTATGATCTTGGTTTGTTCTCGCATGGAAAGGTAAATTTAGGCTGAAATACGCCACAGAATGAATTGAAATAAATGGTGCGTGTTTTCGTTCCGTTCTATTGTTGGGTTCAACGCATATTTGCCTTCGTGAGCCAGCGCGATATCCGGACGCTGATAAGAGTACTCCCGGAGCGAAACGCACAGAATGCAGCGCATAAAAAAAGGCGCTCAGTAAAGAGCGCCTTTAATCCGGATATCTTTTCGTAAGTCCTACCCGGTTGTGGGCACGCAAGCACCAGATTGCGCGTCATAAACGCTGCCCTCAGCGCAAGACATGGACGCTTGCTTCTGTTTCGAAGAATTGCATTCATAGGCGAATGCCATTGCAGGCAGTATCGTAAGGGCCACCGCGGCGGCCAAGGTCTTGATCGTCATTGCGGTTCTCCTGTCCAAATCGATGAACTTAAGGTAGCAGCCGCGCGCCATGGGTCAACAAAAATACCGCGCGCGGCAAGTGCCGCGACGACCCTGCCTATTCCTTGAACACACGCGCAAAAATCGTATCTACATGTTTGGTGTGATATCCGAGGTCAAATTTCTCTTCTATGTCCTCGGCGCTCAGGGCTGCGAGCACATCCTGATCGCCCAGCAGTTCGGTTTTAAAATCCTTGCCTTCTTCCCACACTTTCATCGCGTTGCGCTGTACCATTTTGTAGCTGTCCTCGCGGCTCACACCGGCCTGTGTCAAAGCGAGCAGAACACGCTGGCTCATCACCAGACCCCGGAACTTATTCATATTGGCGAGCATATTGTCGGGATAGATCACCAGCTTGTCCACCACCGAGATCAAGCGGGCCAGCGCAAAATCCAGCGTGATGGTCGTGTCAGGGCCAATGTTGCGCTCAACCGAGGAATGCGAAATATCGCGCTCGTGCCACAGGGCAACATTTTCCATCGCGGGCACCACGGCCATACGCACCAGCCGCGCAAGCCCGGTGAGGTTTTCCGTCAGAACCGGATTGCGTTTATGCGGCATGGCGGAGGAACCTTTTTGCCCGGCGGAAAAGAACTCCTCCGCTTCCAGCACTTCGGTGCGCTGCATGTGGCGAATTTCAGTGGCGATGTTCTCGATGGAGGACCCGATGACCCCAAGGGTTGCGAAAAATGCGGCGTGGCGGTCGCGCGGGATCACCTGCGTGCTGATCGGTTCGGGCTCAAGGCCGAGCTGTGCGCAGACATGTTCCTCAATACGCGGATCGATATTTGCAAAAGTGCCCACCGCGCCGGAAACCGCACCGGTCGCAATCTCGAAACGCGCCTTTTCCATACGGTTCAGGTTACGGTCCATTTCCGCGTAAAAGCGCGCAAAGGTGAGGCCCATGGTCGTGGGTTCTGCGTGAATGCCGTGGCTGCGCCCTATCCTGACGGTGTCCTTATGTTCATAGGCACGCCGCTTGAGGGCCGCCAGCAGAGCCTTGATATCCTCAATCAGGATGTCCGACGCGCGCACAAGCTGCACGTTGAAACATGTATCTAGCACGTCGGATGACGTCATGCCCTGATGCACGAAACGCGCCTCTTCACTGCCGATATGTTCCGCCAGGTGGGTCAAAAAGGCGATGACGTCATGTTTTGTCACGGCTTCAATCTCGTCGATGCGGGCGACATCGAATTCCACGTCCTTGGCTTTCCAGACGGCATCCGCGTTTTCGCGCGGGATCACGCCCAGATTGGCCATGGCTTCGCAGGCATGGGCTTCGATTTCATACCAGATGCGGAACTTTGTTTCCGGGCTCCAGATGGCGACCATTTCGGGGCGGGAGTATCGAGGGATCATGAAATGCGTCCTTATTTGCGATTGCGTCCGGGCTCAGGCGGCTCATAGACTGACGCGCGGTGCATCACAAGACAGGAGCGGCAAAATGCAGGTCTTATGGAAAGCAATGCGCTGCCATGCGACAGGCGTGCAGGCGGGGCCGGGGTACATGTCGTATGAAACAACTGCCGATGACTGATCCGCGCCAATTGGCAGATTTCGAAGGGTCATGGTCTCTTTACCGGCGCATCACACCCCAGCGTGGCCCCGGTGCGATCTTTGAAGGCACTGCCGTGTGGTCGCCTGTCAAAGACGGCCTCGATTACCTCGAACAAGGGGTCATGCAACTGGAGGGGCAACCTGCCATGCAGGCAGAGCGAAGGTATCTCTGGTCTGACGATCTGTCGGTGTTTTTCGAGGATGGTCGGTTTTTTCACGCTGTGCCCGCACAGGGTGGCGAGACCGATCATTGGTGCGATCCGGACATGTACAAAGGTAGTTATGACTTCACGCAATGGCCGCAATTTGAAGTAAAATGGCGTGTTACAGGCCCCAGAAAGGATTACCTGTCGCAAACGCTTTACACCCGCTCATAGCGTTTGAGCCCTTGCGCGGCGCGCGCACCTGCGGCATTCATGGGGAAAGACAATCGAAACAGGAGACATCAACCGATGCAATTGTCCGCTTCTCACTCTGTTCTGGCAGATCATTTCGGGCCTACGGCCGGTACCGCGCGGCGGATAAAGCAGGCTGTTCTGGTGGTGCTGGGCATTACTGTTTTGGCACTGGCCGCCAACATCAAAGTGCCGGTGCCGGGCTCGCCTGTACTGATGAACATGGGCACCTTTGCGGTTCTGACCATCGGGGCGGCCTATGGCGCGCGCCTCGGTCTGGCAACCATTCTGGGCTATATGATTATCGGTGCCCTTGGATTTGATATTTTCCAAGGCTCAACAGCCGAGTTGAATGGCATCTCCTATATGATGGGCAGCACGGGTGGCTATCTGGTGGGCTATGTCATGGCCACTGTTCTGCTGGGCGCACTGGCGCAACGCGGTTGGGACCGCTCCATGGTCTGGATGGCGGTCGCCATGCTGATCGGGAACATCGTGCTCTATGTACCGGGCCTGTTGTGGCTGGGGCAGCTTTACGGTTGGGATCAGCCGATCCTCGCGTGGGGTCTGACACCGTTCCTGTTGGGCGACGCTCTCAAGCTTCTGCTGGCGGCAATCCTGCTGCCGCTGGTTTGGAAACTGGTCGGCGACGCGCGGCGCTGAGCGCCGGATGCACAAGATAATGAAAACAGGGGCTGGCGCAATGCGCTGGCCCTTTTTGTTTATTAAGAATAATACCATGCCGGTCTGCGTTAAGCCAATGCAGCAAAAGAACCGGTGAGGTAAGAGAGGGAGATGAATGCGTAAAATGATCTTCGAACATGTCAGGCGGTACGCGATTGTCGCTGTCGCCTCTGTGTTTCCTTTTGCGGGAATGGCCGGGACGCCTGTGATTTACACAGACGGGACAAAACCGCTTTTCGAGATTGAGGTTCCGGATTTCTGGTCGCTGCGCACCGGTGGCCTGCGCGATCTGGCCAGTCCGGAGCAATCTGATGATTTCAGGGATATATCGCGCCTGTTTGGCATCACCCCGGACGCGCATGATGGTATCTGGGTCGGTCTCATTTCGCCCTTTGGGGTCACGACCTTGCCCGAGGCGCGCGCATACCTGCGCGATATCGGCCCGTTTCTGGTGCAGGACGCATCGGTCGAACCGCCCAAGGCGCGCCGCATCAATGGTCTGAACGCCAGCAGCATATCCGGCACGGGCCGTCGGGAGGGACGAAATGTGTCATTTACGGTGCTGGCGATTGATTTGCCAGGCGCGCGCGTGGCCATCGCTGCAGTTGTGATCGAGGCCGGGGCCTATCTCGACCCCCTTGGCGATGTCAATGCGATGCTGGCGTCCATTCAGGCCGTTCGGTGAAGGAAACGTTATGACATTGAAATCAAGAACACTGTTTATGTCGTTAGGCCTGATGGGGGCATTGGCCGTCTCCGGTTGTACCCCTGTCAGCTACAGCACAAGCGGGTCGGCCTATTACGATTCCATGATGTGGAACGACTATTATTATGGCAGCTACCGACCCGGATATCGCCCGCCTGACCGACCTGACCGACCTGACAGGCCTGAGCGCCCTGATCGCCCGAACAAACCGGACCGGCCAGTGCGCCCGCCCGGCGGCATTGATCCCGGTTTTTCCCGACCTCCGATTGCCAACAAGCCGATCCATCGCCCGTCCCACCGTGGGGCCGGGGTGCGCGGCAGGCGCTAGACTTGGGTCCGCTTACGGGTTGACCAGTTCGGTTATAACGGTGGAGCTACGCTCAAGCGTGCGATGCACGGGGCATTTGTCTGCAATCTCCAACAGCCGCGCACGCTGTTCTGCGTCCAACGCACCTGTCAGCGTGATTCTGCGCCGCCAGGTGTCGATCTTGTCCCCAACACCGGTTTCGGCATCCTGTGCATGCACCTTGTCGTGGTTTACATCCACAGATATCTGATCCAGCGGCCAGCCCTTGCGGCGCGCGTACATGCGGATTGTCATGGAGGTACAGGCGCCCAGACCGGCGGACAACAACCCATAGGGCGACAAGCCCTTGTTGGTGCCGCCGTAGGCCAGTGGTTCATCCGCCACAAGGTGATGCCCTTCACCTGAGGTGATATCGGTCAAGAACCCCTTCGGGTCCGCCTCCGCCACGCGCAGCACGCCTTCGGGCGCACCGGGAGGCGGAGCCGGGCGTGCGATATCCAGATAGCGCGCAGACCATGTGGCGATCAGGCTGGCCACATATTCCGCATCCGCCGCGGCACTGACCAAATGATCCGCACCATCAAGCGTGATGAAACTTTTGGGATGTTTTGCGGCGCTGAAAATCTGGCCTGCATTCTCAACCCCGACGATGTCGTCGAGCGGCGCATGCAACACGAGCAAAGCTGCGTTCAGATTGGCCACGCAAGCGGACAGCTCGGTCGTTGCAACATCTTCAACAAACGCTTTGCTGATTTGGAAAGGCCGCCCGCCGAGGCTGACTTCGGCCACGCCTTTGGAGCTGATTTCGGGCAAGGCCTGCGCAAAGTTGTGGGTGACGTGACCGGGGTCAAAGGGGGCCCCAATGGTCACAACAGCCTTGATGCTCTCAAGCGCTGCTGCCGCCTTGAGCACCGCCGCACCGCCAAGCGAATGACCAATGATCAGCGACGGCGTTTTGTTCTGCTCGGACAGATAGCGATGCGCCGCAATCAGATCGTCCACGTTCGAGGTAAAGGATGTATTCGCAAACTCCCCGTCTGAATGACCCAGCCCGGTGAAATCAAAACGCAACACCGCAATTCCCAGTGCAGCAAGGCGTGCGGCGATCCGGCGCGCTGCCGGGATATCCTTTCCGCAGGTAAAGCAATGCGCAAAAATAGCTGTCGCCACCAACGGCCCTTGGGGCAGGTCAAGCCGCGCGGCAAGTTGACCACCATCATGCCCGGCAAAGACAATTCGTTCTGTTGGCATCACGCTACTCCTTCTTTCGCACCAAGAGTGGGATGCTGAGCCCGCACAGGCAACCCATGTGTCAGTAAGATCACGCGGTCGTGCTTATTCTGGTCGGGGTTGTTTCAAGAGGCACGTCGCGAAAGTGGCTGTAACGTCAGATCACAACCATGTTTGGGGCCGTGGGATTGCCTTATCGCTAAATCTTGGAAACTGTAACGACACGGTGCCCATATTTTCAGAGCAGCACCGTATCTGCGCGGGGAGGCGTTGAATGCGAAAAACACGAGGGTGGGCGGTTGTCTTGGGGCGGTGCATGGCCGTTATGGGGGGGCTCGCGACTGGGCCGGTGGCGGCAGAGAATTTCAAATCACCTGATATTCTTGTGCTCGGGGATAGTCAGATTTCTTTTGGTTCCGGTCCGGTGTTCGTTGATTTTCTGTCAGACCTTGAGACGCGCTGCGCGCCAACTGGGCGTGACAAGCGACGCCTGAGAAATCTTGATCCGCATAACACCGGCGTGATCGGGGTACGCTCAAGTTCCATTCATTCCTGGATGGCACGTTCTGGTGCTGCAAAGGGTTCTATCTGCGATATTGATCAAAAGTGGAAGGTCAATGCAGGCACCTATGGTGTTGTGAATGAAACAGATAACCCGTTCAAACAGATGGGGCAGGGGCGAAATTACCAGTTCTGCACGGCGGGAAAATCGCCCTTCGAAGCAATGTTTCGCGAGGGGTATTATGATCCCGATCTGTTGATCCTCAGCTTTCTGGGCAACGCGGCGCGTAGGTGGGCCGACAATCCCGACCTTGCTGTCAAAGACGCGCAGCGACTAAGCGCGCATCTGCCCAAAGACTTGCCCTGCGTCTTCATGACCACCGCGCCCGCGCATACCAATAAAGTCGCAAATCTGCGTGAACGCGCTCAGACCAATATCAAAAATGCCTTTGCCAAAACAGGCAATCGCTGCGTTTTTGTGGAAGGTATCACGCCCGACACGGTTGCCGCCAATCAATCCACACCGCGTTTTTTCCGCCGTAACGATGCAGGCAAGGTCAAAGACCCGTATCATCCGAATGAACGTGGCGCGCGTCACTTCTTTGATTTGCGCGGACCTGCGATCTGCAAGGCTGTGTTTTCCGCGCTCGACGGGACTGGGTCAGGGTCCTGAACATAGGAAAAACGCGACCCGAGGGCCGCGTTTCATAGTGAAGTCGCTCTTGTTGATTACTTCTGCGCTTTTTTGCGGCGCATGGCAGCAAATGCACCCAGTCCACCAAGCAGCAGCAGCGAAGACGCAGGCAGCGGAACCGCTGGGACGCCAGCACCTTCGACTAGCAACTGCGACGGGTTACCGTTTGCCGCAGCATAGACCAGTTTGAATTCACCACCGGTGAAGGCAATCGTGCCGGTTCTTGGCGTGGTGCGGATGCCAGTCGGGTTTGCGAAAGACACCAGAGTCGCGCCATCGTCATAGATCGTAAAGCCATCATCATGAGTCACGCGGGTGTCGAATGCGTTGCTGTAGACTTCGGTGAACTCGAAAAGCGTTGTGGTTTTGAACGTTGGCTTGCTGAGCTGCAACGCTCCGACTGTCGCGTCGAGATCCTGCACCAGACCGATCGGCAATCCGGTGGTGTTGTGCAAAAAGAAATCCGCAATAGACTCTGCGTCGCCGTTTACAGGCCCCAGATTGTCGATGAAGAAATTCAACTCGCCGGTATAGGTGAACACATCACGGTCGACGCCATCTGTCGCGGCATCAAAGCGCGTGTCAAAGTTGCTTTGCGAGGCGATGGCCACGGAACTGCTTTGGTTGGTGCTATAGGCAAAGTTGACCACACGCACATCAAAGGTTCCGGAAAGCGTGGCAGCCTGCGCGCCAATGCCTGCGGCGAAAAAGGCGATGGCTGTTGCGGCAAGTGTATTTGTGATTTTCATGTTGCGTTCCTTACGAGTTACTAAACTAAATTGTCACTAAACGCCCGTCCATGGGGTTGTCGTTGAGCCGGGTTTAGCACAGCAGCGCGGTGCTGCGATCAAAAGGTAAAGCTATGGTTAACATTCGGATCGGGAGATGACGGGCCAGTCGGCAATCGCCGCGCGTCCAAAAAACACACTTAATTCAATGTCTTGCGAAACGTTTGTTACTAGAATACGCCAGCGCGCAACCGTGAAACGCGCTAGGTGGTGCCCATCAATGCCGGATCAAACGGATACTGCGTGAGGTTTTCATACCCATCTTCTGTAATCAGAACCTGATCTTCCAGCTTAATTGAGAAATCCGCACCTTCCTCGCTGACCAATGCCTCAACACATAGCGTCATGCCGGGCTCAAGTGGATAGTCATACGCACCCTCGACAGCGTGATCCGGATAGGCGACCAGCGGCCATTCATCACACAGACCAACCCCATGCATCAGACATCCGTATTTGAGCTTCTGAAACTTCGCGTCCAGCACATGCGTATTCGCAGACAGTTCCGGAATCATCACGCCGGGTTTGAGCATCTCCATATTGGTCTGGATATGCTCGACACCATGCTGCATCGCATAGATCATGTCAGCGCGTGGTTTTTGATCCCCAATCCACCAGCTGCGCGAAATATCCGTGCAGATACCATAGACGCCGACCAGATCGGTATCGAAAGAGATAATCTCGTTCATCTGGCATATGCGCGGGCCACATTCCTGAAACCACGGGTTTGAGCGCGGCCCGGACGCCAGCAGGCGGGTCTCGATCCATTCGCCGCCCCGGCGCACGTTCTCGCTGTGCAAAATGGCCCAGATGTCGTTTTCACAGGTGACGCCATCGCCGACGTTGCTGCGGGCGAAATCCTCCATTTTACGCACGGCAACTTCGCAGGCATGTGACGCACAGCGCATCGCGCGGATCTCGTCAGGGCCTTTGACGGAACGGGCCTTTTCGGTGACCTCTTCGCCATCCATGATCTCGAACCCCTGCGCTTGGAGCGCGCGCAATCCGTGCAACATGACCTTATCGACCGCCAGCCTTCGCAATTCCGGCGCATGGTTACGCAAAAGTACACGCACTTCGTTCGCAAAGACGTCTGCGGCCACATCTACTTTGTCGCCCCGGTCAAAATAGAACAGATCAGCGCCGGAGCGCTGTTCATTCACGAGGGGATTGAATTCACTTAGAAAAGGAGAGTTCTTGTAATCCCACATGACCATATAGCCATCCGCACACAGCAGCGTCGCCCGGAACGGATTATGCGTGTTCCAAAGCTGCATATTGGTGCTGTCGGTGGCATACCGGATGTTAAGCGGGTCAAACATCAGCAAACCCGCATACCCGCGTGCAACGATATGCGCGGTCAGGCGTTCGTGACGAAAACGGCGCATTGCGGCCAAATCGGGCAGTTCCAGACCTGCTTCTTGCCATTCTGCAAAGGCCAGCTGCGTCGGTCCGATTTCGACCCTGTCCATGTCATTTGGCGATCCGTCACCCAATGTCGCACCCCGGCTGGGGTCAATTTTACGCGTCGCGTTGAAATGGCTGTTCATCGCTGCTGTCCTGTCACTTGTCTAACAATCAGGTTTCCAGCAATCGTTTTTGTTTGGTTGTAAGATACCGACATGTCGAAGTGTCGTTTTTTACTGACAGGATTTGTGTGCACGCGCATATTTGCACCGTGGTTGAAATTTTGCACAAAGCTCTGCCCGACGATTTAAGGGCAACAAACCCGTTGCCCGGCATGCGCCCTCTGGCAGATGACCAGTGGCTGCGCGTCGATGATGCCTATCCAGCGCAGATGTCATATCGGCGTAAACTGCTGCGCAGACGTCGCGATGAGGTCCTGTGGCAAAGCGATGTGGCCCTTGAGGCCATTGCAGAACTCTCAGACAGGGTGTGTGAAAAATTGCCTTCTTTGGGGTTTAGCATCACATCAGGTGCTATTGTCTGTCCCGATGGCGAAGCGATTGAGCGTGACGCAGATGGCCCGCTCGCCGTATTGGGGCAGTCCATACAGGAGGACATCTGCATTCTGCAAAAAGACGGGGACGAGCATTTGCTGAGTGCCGCACTACTGTGTTTTCCGGCAAGCTGGACGCTCGCTGAGAAGGCAGGGCGGCCCTTGTCGGTCATTCACGCACCTGTGCAGGGCTACACCGTCGACATCGCGAAACGGGTCCAGCGAATGTTTAATGCTGTGCGCCCGGAGCAACCACTTTGGCGCAACAACATGCTGGGCTATACGGACCCTGACCTGTTTCAGCCGCGCGCGGAAAACGATCCGGCGCGGCAGGCTGACCCTGTTGATGTTGCCCCTTTCGTTCGCGCGGAAAGACAGTGCATTTTGCGGCTACCCAAAAGCGACGCGTTGGTTTTTACCATTCATAGTTATGTGGTTAGAGCTGAATAAAAGTGTTCCAAAATAAGGATCTAAGAGGTGTAATTAACACATGACATGAAAAAGGCGCCCCGAGAGGCGCCTTTGAAACGTTAGTTAATGCGAGGCAAATCGCCTCGGTTTGCTTTAGCAGCTATAGTACATACCGAATTCAACCGGGTGTGGCGTGTGCTCGTAGGTCTCGATCTCTTCCATTTTCAGTTCGATATACCCTTCGATCTGATCTTTGGTAAAGACGTCGCCCGCCAACAAGAAGTCCATGTCAGCCTGCAACTCTTCGACCGCTTCGCGCAGCGACCCGCAGACTGTCGGGATACCGGCCAGTTCTTCTGCAGGAAGGTCATAGAGGTTCTTGTCCATGGCTTCACCAGGGTCGATTTTATTCATGATGCCGTCAAGACCGGCCATCAGCAACGCGGCAAAGCACAGATATGGGTTCGCTGCAGGGTCCGGGAAACGCGCCTCGACCCGCTTGGCTTTTGGGTTCTCGGTCCACGGGATCCGCACGCAGCCTGACCGGTTACGCGCGGAATAGGCGCGCAAAACAGGGGCTTCAAAGCCAGGAATCAACCGCTTGTAGCTGTTCGTTGCGGGGTTGGTGAACGCGTTCAGCGCCTTGGCGTGTTTGAGGATACCACCAATGAAATAGAGCGCTTCCTGGCTGAGGTCCGCATATTTGTCGCCCGCAAAGAGAGGCTTGCCGTCTTTCCAGATCGACATGTTGCAGTGCATGCCTGTGCCGTTATCGCCGTAGATCGGCTTTGGCATGAAGGTCGCGGATTTACCGTAGGCGTGGGCTACGTTGTGGATCACGTATTTGTACTTTTGCAGCTCGTCCGCCTGCTTGGTCAGGCTGCCAAAGATCAGACCCAGTTCATGTTGGCAGGACGCAACTTCATGGTGGTGCTTGTCAACTTTCATGCCCAGACGTTTCATCGTCGACAGCATTTCAGAGCGCAAGTCCTGCGACTCGTCAATCGGGTTGACAGGGAAATAGCCGCCCTTGACGCCGGGGCGGTGGCCCATGTTCCCCATTTCGTAATCAGTATCTGTGTTCCATGACGCATCTACTGCATCAACTTCGTAGGATACCTTGTTGATTGAGTTGGAATATTTGACGTTGTCGAACAAAAAGAATTCGGCCTCTGGACCCCAGTAGGACACATCGCCAATACCGGAGGATTTCAAGAAAGCCTCGGCTTTCTGCGCGGTCGAACGCGGATCACGCTCATAGGGCTCGCCCGTGTCAGGCTCCACGATTGAGCAATGCAGGCAGACGGTCTTTTCCGCATAGAACGGGTCAATATACGCGCTTTCCACGTCCGGCATCAATTTCATATCGGAGTTTTCAATCGATTTCCAACCGGCAATGGAAGAGCCGTCAAACATGAAGCCTTCTTCGAGGAAGTCTTCGTCCACTTCGTCTGCAATCACTGTGACGTGCTGCAGTTTGCCGCGTGGGTCGGTAAAGCGGATGTCGACGTATTCGACGCCTTCATCTGCAATCATCTTGAGTAGTTCTTTGCTCATTCTCGGATATCCCTTTTTTCTGGAATGGTTGTTTGGGGCCGCTTCTGGCTCAGAGCGCGTCTGAGCCTGTTTCGCCGGTGCGGATGCGGATGGTTTGTTCAACGGGCGTCACAAAGATCTTTCCGTCGCCGATCTTTTCTGTCTTTGCGGCGGAAACGATTGCTTCAATGGCGCTCTCCACCATGTCATCGTCCAGAACAATCTCGATTTTGACCTTTGGAAGAAAATCGACAACGTATTCGGCGCCGCGATATAATTCGGTGTGGCCCTTCTGGCGACCGAACCCTTTGACCTCGATGACGGACAGACCTTGTACGCCGACTTCTTGCAGCGCTTCTTTGACTTCGTCCAATTTGAACGGTTTAATGACTGCCTCGATCTTTTTCATTGGGGGCCTCCCTTATCGGTTTCCAGAAAGTCTCAGATCATCTTGATATAAGACGGTCCATGCATAGACCTGATTAGGCCAAGAAAGCATGCAAGAATCCACCAATGCCGCCCAACATTTTGGCTCTGTGCATAATAAATAGGCGAAACTGAATCTTTTGGAGGTTTTCCATGCCCGATATCCTTACGGCTTCACAAATGCGCGCCTTGGAGACCGCTGCATTCAACTCGGGCGCTGTGACTGGTCTGGAGTTGATGGAGCGGGCCGGTCAAAGCGTGATTGACGCGCTGTTTTCCAGTAAAGCTGAGCTTGCGACAGGTGAACATCGCGCCGTTATTCTGTGTGGTCCCGGTAACAATGGCGGCGATGGATTCGTGATCGCACGTTTGCTGTTTGTGCTGGGCTGGCAGGTGCGTGTCTACCTCTATGCCGATCCGGAAAAGATGCCGCGGGATGCCCACGCGAACCATGACAGTTGGGTTGATCTGGTCCCCGAATGCACGCAGCGCATTTCTTTTCCGTCCGTCTTGCCCGCCGAAGCGGAGCGCTTTGGAGACGAAGCTTTTGGGAATGGCGAGGTGGATGTCATCGTGGATGCGCTGTTTGGCATTGGCCTGAACAGACCGCTGAGCGGGTTGCATCCCATCCTTGCGACCTGTCATGCAAACAGGCATGAGGCATATTTCGTGGCTGTTGATGTCCCCTCGGGTCTGGGGGAGAACGGCCCGCTTGAGGCTGCTGATTGGTCTGTATTTCCAGCAGACCTCACAGTTACCTTTCACAGACCCAAACAAGCGCATCAAAATGGTCTGTCATTTTGCGGCAAGATCATGGTCCAATACATTGGCCTTTGATCCGTATTTCTATATTCTTGTGACGGAGTTCGGGACATGTGATGGCCATCAGTATTTTGAATAGATCCAATCTGCCGCTTGATTTACTGCAGAAAAAACAAGGGCATAAGTTCGATCATGGACATGCGCTGGTTCTTTCCGGTGGCGTCGGCAGAACCGGAGCTGCAAGGCTTGCGGCCATGGCCGCTTTGCGGATCGGAGCAGGGGTGGTGAGCATTGGCACACCGCCAGCAGCGATTTCCGAAGTCGCGGCACATATTTCTGCCTTGATGGTCAGAAAAATCAAAACGCCGCATGATTTGGAAATAGCTCTGTCGGACAAGCGGATATCGGCGCTCTGTGTTGGGCCGGGGTTTGGAACTTCGCCCGCCCAAATCGGCCTGATTGAGGAAATTCTGGCGGCAAAGCGTGCAACAGTGCTTGACGCTGATGCAATCACTTTGCTCGCTATGAACCGGGAGCTGTGCACTCTTTTACATCCAGCTTGCGTTTTGACGCCCCACGCGGGAGAGTTTGCCCGGCTGTTCCCGGACACATCCGCTGAAGCCTTCGCTGCGTCTATCGACAAGCGCGCCGAGGTGACGATCAATGCCGCACATGACATGGGCTGTATTGTGATTGCAAAAGGTGAAGACACGCTGGTCGCGGATCATAACGGGCATGTGTACTTGCATCAGGCCACCGGCGCGCGCGCGGCCCCCTGGCTGGCGACGGCGGGGTCTGGGGATGTATTGGCAGGCTTCATTACCGGCCTGATGGCGCGGGGTTTTACGCCCTTGGAAGCCGCGAAAGTCGCGGTCTGGTTACATGTGGAATGTGCAATCACATTCGGCCCTGGATTGATTGCAGAGGATTTGCCAGCGGTCTTGCCCAAGGTTTTACGAAAACTGCTCGTTTAAGTCAGCGCGTTCTCATACGCCATTATATCCGCAGTGCCCAATTCCATGCCATCCGCGTAAAGAACCTGTGGCGCGGCACAGAACACACTATAGAGGGTCAGGGTCTGCAACCCGATGTCTCTGACATATTCCCCATCAACCAACCTGTCGATCTTGACCATTGTTTCCTCGGCACCTGCAAAAGCATGGGCGCGCCAATCCCTTAATAAAACCGTCTGCGAGGCGGGCAGGAGGCTGTCCAGATCGGGTTGATGATGGCCCAGTGATCCGGCGACAATATAGACAGCTGGAACAACCATGCTCCTTTGTTCAATGAGGTGCACAGGCACTGCGCCATTGCCTCGGGTGATGACATGATCGCCGGGACGAAGGTGTTCGACCCTGCGCGCGCCTTTCATTGTCAAAATGCGCGCGCCGTGCACGAACCCGGGCTTTTCCCACAGCGAAAGCGGTCTTTCCAACCCTGATACCAAGGCAGCAGCGGGGCGATTGTCCTGTTCAGATCGATCGACCGTTTTATGCGTCATTGATGCACCCTTTGAGAATTCCATGGCCGCAATATCTCTAAAATTTGATACTAAAGCTTTAACGCCGACTTTGTATTTTCGGTCTCGCCACTCGCCCTGAGGTTTGCTAGTAGGTCGCGAAGACTTGCGAAAGCGGTCTCGTGCGGGTGTGGCGGAATTGGTAGACGCACCAGATTTAGGTTCTGGCGCCTATGGCGTGGGGGTTCGAGTCCCTTCACCCGCACCATTTTATCTCCAGACATTTTTGAACGGACCAAAGCGCAAGTGTTTGCGTAATGTTTTCTGGCGTTGAGACAACCAAAAAGGCCACCGGTTAGATGGCCTTTTGTGGGACCCATGATGTGGGTCGATAAACCGCCTGTTACCTCGCGGAGGCAAGGCGTGGTTTTACGTTATCGCACCCCAATAGTTTGGGCGCGTGGGCTTCCTGGTCGACCACGCGCATCTTACGAGCTACGCATGCCCAATAATGTCCCGGTGATTGTTGGATGTAACATTTCGCTCTGCGCGGGTTATTGTTGCGCCATAAAACCTCACTCAACAAACCGACCGACAGTTCCCCATCATGTTGGTATCAGGCCCCACAAAGAGCCTTTGTGTCAGAACGGGATTTCATCGTCCAGATCACGCGACGGTGCCGGGCTTGGCGTGTTGCTTGCGCCGCCGCCGTAACTATCGCCGCCCCGGTCGTCGTAACCCATGCGGTCCGCACCGCCGCCGCCACCGCCGCCGGAACTACCGCCGCCGCCATCACGACTGTCAAGCATCGTGAGAGTAGAGGTATAAGGCCTAAGAACGACTTCCGTGGAATATTTGTCCTGTCCGGATTGATCCTGCCATTTGCGCGTTTCGAGTTGCCCCTCGACGTAGATCTTTGAACCTTTGCGCAGATATTGTTCTGCGACACGCACCAGAGGTTCGGAAAAAATTGCTACCGAATGCCATTCTGTGCGTTCTTTCCGCTCGCCGGTATTTTTGTCCTTCCACGTCTCGGAGGTGGCAATCCGCAGGTTGCAGACTTTGCCTCCATTCTGAAAACTGCGCACTTCCGGATCGCGTCCCAGATTACCGATGAGGATTACTTTGTTCACAGAGCCGGCCATGATGCCCCCTTTTTTGCTCGTTATTATGGCTCTGCGCTGACCGGTGGTTTTCCGAATCTTAACGCAGAAAAATTTTGTAAAATCATAATTGTTTCGCGCGGGTTAAACCATGGTAAACGGTTGGATGAAACGGCCCAATATCAATGAACCCGTAAGGACTGGCAAAAGAAAGATAATTTGATATGTTCTGCGCAATTGGAAGAAGGTTGAGTAGCCACTTATGCTGAAATCTGTTTTGGTTTCGTCCGCGATCTTCATTTTTGTCGTGCAAGTGGCTCAGGCGCAGACTGTTTCCACAAAAAACCGCAGTAAGCTCTTTGACTCGCAAACCAGTGTGCTGGATAGCCGTGCGGCGGGGCAGTACAAAAACTCCGTGCGATTACAGCCACCCTCGGTCATCACGCCGAGCAAGTGGAACCTGCCGCAGTATACCGGCGCTTATCGGGGCGAATTTCTGGAAATGGCGCGCTCAGCGGCACGCAAACACCGCATTCCGGAGGATCTGTTTTTGCGGCTTGTCCAACAGGAATCCGGCTGGAACCCGACGGCCAAATCACACAAGGGCGCGCTGGGTCTGGCGCAGCTGATGCCTGCAACTGCGCGATCACTGCGTGTTGATCCGCTGGTGCCGCAGGAAAATCTGGAAGGGGGCGCGCGGTATCTTCGTCAACAGTTTGATCGTTTCAAATCATGGCGTCTCGCGCTGGCCGCGTATAATGCGGGCCCTAATGCCGTAAAACGCCACGGCGGCATTCCGCCTTATAAAGAAACACAGAATTACGTCAGGATTATCACAGGCGGTTGATTGTTGCGTCGCGCGCTTATTCTGCGGCAACGCCGACTTCGATTACGGGCTCCATGCTGGCAAGCTGTGCGTCACTCAGATGACATTTGAGCTGGTGGTTGCCGGGCAAAGTGCGAACGGGAGGCACCTCTTGTTCACACAGACCACCGGGCACTTGTGATTTCCAGCCACAGCGCGTCTGGAACGGGCAGCCCGAGGGTGGGTTCATCGCCGAGGGGATATCGCCTTCCAGCACGATGTGCTTTTTCTTGACGCTGGTGTCCGCAATCGGCACCGCAGAAAGCAGCGCTTCGGTATAGGGGTGGTAGGGGGGTGAGAAGACCTGATCGGTGGTGCCAAGCTCAACAACATGGCCCAGATACATGACCATCACCCGGTCGCTGAGGTAGCGCACGATGGACAAATCGTGGCTGATGAACAGCAGCGTGGTTTTATGCTCGCGCTGGATTTCCATCAGCAGATCAGTCACCGCCGCCTGCACTGACACATCGAGGGCAGACACCGGCTCATCTGCCACCACAATACGCGCGTCACCGGCAAAGGCACGGGCAATCCCCACGCGCTGCTTTTGTCCGCCCGACAATTGGCGGGGCATCCGGTTGGCGAACTCGCGTGGCAATTTCACCAGATCGAGCAGCTTGAGCATCCGTTCTGTCCGGTCGCGTTCGTTTTCCCCGATGCCGAAGATTTCTAGCGCGCGGATGATCTGGCGCCCGATCGTCATGGACGGGTTGAGCGTATCAAACGGGTTTTGAAATACCATCTGAATGTCGGCGACGGTTTGTGTATCGCGTTCTTCGATGGGGACGTCGTGGATGGGTTTGTTCCCTAGGGTGATTGACCCTTCGGTTGCAGTCTCAAGCCCCATCAGCACCTTGGCAAAGGTGGATTTGCCACAGCCGGATTCGCCAACAATGGCCAGCGTCTCGGACTCGCGTGCCTCAAAGGTCAGCGTTTCATTGGCTTTGACGACCTTTTTGTCGCCGCCGCCAAAGATCGCATTGGCGGCAACCTCATAGTATTTCTTGAGGTTGTCTATCTTCAGGACAACATCGCCGATCTCGCCCTTGGTCTTGACCTCGGCCAGTTCCAGCGGCGCATCCCAGTCGATTTCTCTGAACTTCAGGCAGCGTGTGGCATGGCGGTCATGGCCTTCCACCTCTTCCATTAGCAGCGTTCCCTGATCACAGCGACCCTGTTCGAAATAATCGCAGCGCGGGCCAAAGTTGCAGCCATTGGGCCGTTCATGGGGCAGGGGGAAGTTGCCGGGGATTGCCACAAGCGGGCGCGCGTTTTTATCTGCCCCCGGCAGCGGGATAGACCGGAACAGGGCCTGCGTATAAGGGTGCTGCATCCGGTCAAAGACGTCTTCGATTGAGCCGCGTTCGACCGCCTCACCGGAATACATGACGCAGATGCGGTCGCAGGTTTCCAGCACCAACCCGAGGTTGTGGCTGATGAACAGCATCGAGGTGCCGTATTTGCGCCCCAGATCCTTGACCAAGGCGACGATGGCCGCCTCGACAGTCACATCCAGCGCTGTGGTCGGCTCATCAAGGATCAACAACGACGGCTCTGACATCAATGCCATGGCGATCACGATGCGTTGTTGCTGCCCACCCGAAAGCTGGTGCGGATAGGAATTCAATATCCGCTTCGGGTCCGGCAGCTTTACGTCGGTCACAACCTGCAAAGCACGATCAAACGCATCCTTTTCCGAGGCGCCCTGATGGATCATCGGTACCTCCATCAACTGCCTGCCGATCTTCATCGCCGGGTTCAGAGAGGCCATCGGTTCCTGATAGATCATTGCGATTTCTGAGCCGCGAATGCCGCGCAACTCTTCATCGTTCATCTCTCCAAGGTCGCGGCCTTTGAACTTGATGGAGCCACCGACGACGCGGCCATTCTTGCCCAAATCCTGCATGACCCCCAAGGCCACAGTGGATTTACCGCAGCCGGATTCACCCACAAGGCCCACGGCCTCGCCGGGTTGCACATGCACGGAAAAATCCATGACAGCCGGGATTTCCCGCAACCGCGTGAAAAACGATATGGATAGCTTGTCTATCTCTAGAATTGGACCGCTGTAGTCAGGCTTTGGCATTTTGGTCTCCTTGTTGGAGTGAACCTTAAAGTGCGGCTCATCGTCTTTTATTCGGGGCGGGGGGCGCACCCCCCGCAACCGCTCATCAATCGCGCAAGCTTTCCTCGCGCAGGCCATCCGCCAGCAGGTTCAGGCCCAGCACGAGGGTCAGCAGTGCAACCGCAGGTGCAATTGCCGCATGCGGGTAAAGCGCCAGCAAGCGGCGCCCTGCGTTGATCGTGCTGCCCCAATCCGGGCTTTCCGACGCAAGACCAAGACCAAAGAACCCTAATGTGCCGAGCAAAATGGTCGTGTAGCCAATGCGCAGGCAGAAATCGACGATCAGAGGACCCCGTGCGTTGGGCAGGATTTCCCATAGCATGATGTACCACGGGCCTTCACCGCGCGTCTGTGCGGCAGCAACGTAGTCGCGTGTCTTGATGTCCATCGCAAGGCCGCGCACGATCCGAAAGACGGTGGGCGAGTTCACAAAGACGACCGAGACAAAGACCACGAGAATACCCGCGTCGATGTCAAACAGATCGAGAAACGCCGGTAGCCCGGGTATCGAATAGGTCGGTGTGGCAACGACGGCGCCATCCGAAGACACCAGTGACAGATACAACCACCCCAAAAGCCCCAACACGCCAATCAGCAGCGGCGTTCTGATCTTCGGCTGCGTGTAGTACCGCGAGTTGAGCAGAATACACACAAAGACCAGTGGAAAGATGAACAGGAACAGCGCCATGTAGTTGGGGATTCCTGTCAGGACTATCTCTGGCGTCACCAGAAGGTAGAACAGCAGGATCACCGGAAAGGCGAGGATCAGGTTCGCCAGAAACGACAACACCGTGTCCAGACGGCCACCATAGTAGCCTGCGGGCAGACCCAGCGTGATCCCGACCATAAAGGCGAATAGCGTGGCAATAGGGGCGATCTGCACCACGATCCACGCGCCCTTGATGATCCGGCTAAAGACATCGCGCGCAAGGTTGTCGCCGCCCAGCAGGAAATAGGCATATTCGCCATCCTCCGCGCCACGCATGGGTGTTCCGGGGATTTTGTTCTTCATCCCGGAAACCTGATCAAGCGGATTATGCGTGACCAGCAAATCGAAGGGGCCGCCAAAGACGCCGACGAAAACCCAGAACATGACAAGTGCGAAACCGATCATGCCAATCGTGCTGTCAAACAGTTTGCCATAAAGGCCAAGCCTGCGTTTATACACGATCGAAATAGTAAAAAGGGAAATCAGCGAGACCCAAACCGGCATAAGCTGAATGACCATGCGGACAATAATACTGCCCCAGGAAAGTTCTTCCATGACCAGCCCCCCTTAAGTGATGCGAATGCGTGGATTGAGGTAAACGTAGCCGATATCGGATATCAACTGCGTGACCAGAACCACGAAAACAGAAACAACAGAAACGGCGAGCAGTAATTCGATGTCGTTGTTAGACGCCGCCTGCACCAGCAACCACCCAAACCCCTTGTAGTTGAACAAGGTCTCGACGATGACGACCCCGTTCAGCAGCCATGGAAATTGCAGCATGATCACCGTGAAGGGCGCGATCAACGCGTTGCGCAGCGCGTGTTTGAGCACGATGTCAGAGAATTTTACCCCCTTGAGCCGTGCGGTTCGGATGTATTGTGCCGTCATGACTTCCGTCATCGAAGCCCGCGTCATCCGCGCGATGTAGCCCATGCCGTATAAGGAAATAGTGACGACCGGCAGGGTGAAATTTTCAAACGTGGCATTTTCCATCGCAGAAGTGGCCGAGCCTTTGAACCATTTCAGCCCAAAGGCGGAAGAGGCGAAAACGGCAATGAAGATGACCCCCGAGACATATTCCGGTGTCGCTGTCGAGGCGATTGAAAAGGTAGAGAGGGATCGATCAAGTTTTGATCCTTCGCGCATCCCCGCCAGAACCCCCACAATCAGCGCCATGGGCACCATCACCAGCATGACCGCAAACATCAGTTTGCCTGTCAGCGCCAGCCTCGTGGCGACAATGCTGCCCACCTCATCCTTGAACACCGTTGAGGAACCCCAGTCCCCCTGCAGCACCCCACAGAAACTCGGGCGTTCGGCTTCGGGCGTGTCCGCGGCAAAGCAGCGCCCGGTGATCATGCCGTCTTCTTCGTGGGTCCAACCGGGCAGAACGCCCAGCCACTGACCGAATTTGACGGGCAGGGGCTGAAGGTAGCCGTTCTTGTCGAGATAGCTTGTCACAGCCTCGTCCGACATCCGGAAATTGCCTTGTGTCTTCGCCAGTTTTTCGAGGTTCGGATAGAGATTTGTCAGCCAGAACACGATGAAGGTGAGGCAGAGTGCCGTCAGCAACATCACGCCCAACCGTCTGAGTATGAATAGTCCCATTAATACCCCTGTTGTCAGGATGTGGCGCGTGGGCCGCACCGGTTTTCAAGCAATTTTTTGCCTGTTTTTATATTTACTCGTGCATGAGGCATGAGTTTGGGGGGCGCGTCAATGGAAGCCAGCGCCCAAAAATGGTAAATTTGCGACATATCTCGCGTCGTAAATGAGACAGGTGGTTTGAAGCCCATTGCTCAGAAGTGAAACAGGTTCAGGCGGCGTCTTTGGGTTTTGTGGCGGTGCGCCGCAGGGCGGAGGGCGTTGACCGGGTGTGATGCACCATGAAGCGTGTGAAATACGCGGCGCTGCCAAACCCGAGAAAACGGGCGATATCCTGCGCTGGAACAGAAGTATTCGTCAGCAACTGGCGCGCCTCATATAAAATGCGGTCGGTCAGAAGTTCTGCAGCCGTTCTGCCGGTTGCAGCCTTGCATGCACGCGTGAGGTGGGTTGGCGTCACCTGCAACGCTTCCGCGTGATCTGCCATCGTCATCGGCTGATGGAAGTGTTGCGTGATGCGGGACGCGTAAGCCGAAGTCAGGCGTGCGGCTGCATTCGGACGCGGTGCGATATGTTCTTCAAGCGCAAGTTGGCGTTGCAGCCAGATTGAGATCAGGGTGCCATGCGCACTGAGTGCGGCCTCCATCAGGGGGCGGGCAGTTTGCTGTTCCCGCGCTGCACTTTCGATCAGCGCAGTCAACTCTCCCATTGCGCTGCCATCCCGAATGCGCAGTTGCGACGGTGTTTGCGGAAAATCCAGTGTCGAGCCATCGGGCAGGATCACAACCTGACCGACCGCTTGTCTGCCAAGGTCAAGCGCGAAAAGGTGCCGTGCCGGGACCAGAATGGCGTTATGCGCGCCAATCCCCCGCCGCTGACCATCCAGCAGCAATCGACCTTGTCCGCGTGTAACCCAGATAAGCAGCTGCTCAGGCCGATCGTGCGGCAGTGAAAGCCGCCACTCATGCCCAGCCGAAAGCTGTGATAAGGTTTGGATTCTCAGATCAGCAATCATTCCTGATTTTCGCGCAAGAGTTGAAAAGTGTCAATTGAGCGGCCAGTTTTTCCCAAGCAAACCGCGCCTCGGTTCTTTTTTTGAAAGTGACAGAGCGTGTTTCAGGGCACATAAGCGGACCATTGCCGCATTTTTGAGCGAAACCAGGTGCGCTGTCGTTTGGCGTATTGACGTGTTGCTGTGATGGCGGCTGTTCGCGCTTCATCCAGCGAAAGCTGGCCGTTTAGATGTGCGATCAACTCCGGTGCGCCAATGGCCCGGTGCGCGGGCAGCGTGGGATCATAATCCGGCAGGACGCGGCGCGCCTCGTCCAATGCGCCCGCCGCCAGCATCAGATCAAAGCGGCGTTCGATGCGCGCGTTCAACACCTCTTTGTCCACATCGAAAACGATGGGTTGCGCTGCTGTGAGCGTCAGGGCGGGAGGGCCGGTTTCTTCCTGCCATGCGCCTAATCCGCGCCCGGTTGCGGTCATGACTTCCCACGCGCGTTGCACCCGCGCCCGGTTCGCACTGTCGATCCTATTTCTAGTTTGATCACCCAACGCGGCCAGCATCTCGGACAATTCCAGACGATCCCCACGCGCCCGAATGTCTGGCGGCGTCGGCGGAATATCAGCCAAGCCCTGCGTCAGCACCGCGAAATACAACCCCGTGCCCCCTACGATGATGGGACGCGCACCGCCGGACAGGTAAGAGGTTACATCGCGCAACCAATGTCCCGCGGAATAACGCACCATGGCATCCAGATGGCCATATAACGCGTGAGGGTTCTTGCGTTCCTCTTCGCGCGACGGACGCGCTGTCAAAACCCGCCAGCACGCATAGACCTGACTGGCATCCGCATTCACGATCACCCCCCCTTGTTCGGCGGCAATCCGCAAGGCCAGCGCGGATTTGCCGGAGGCTGTCGGTCCGGCAATCAGCACGGGTTTGTCTGGCACCAACCGGTCCATCACGGTTTGATGGTTCAAAACGAGGCGTTCGTTCATTTTTTACGCGCCCTTGAAAGCTCGGTGCATTGCAGTTCCCGCGTTTTTGGGACATTTTGCGCACAAAGACAAATCACCAATCAGGAGCCGCCCATGACAACGCCCGAACCTCAGGCCGCCTTTAAGCGCGTTATGCTTAAAATCTCGGGGGAAGCGTTGATGGGGGATCAAGGATTTGGGCTACATCCGCCCACTGTCGAACGTATTGCGCGCGAGGTGCAGTCTGTCCACGCGCTGGGTGTCGAGATCTGCATGGTGATCGGGGGTGGCAATATCTTTCGCGGACTGCAAGGTTCGGCGCAGGGGATGGAGCGGACAACCGCCGATTACATGGGGATGCTCGCAACAGTGATGAACGCGCTGGCGATGCAGTCTTCACTTGAGGGACTGGGTATTCACACGCGGGTCATTTCAGCCATCACGATGAACGAGGTCGCTGAGCCCTACATCCGCCGCCGCGCCGTGCGCCACCTTGAGAAAAAACGTGTCTGCATCTTTGCGGCGGGCACCGGGAACCCCTATTTCACGACGGACACGGCAGCCACGTTGCGCGCCAACGAGATGTCGTGTGAGGCCATTTTCAAGGGCACCAAGGTGGATGGGGTCTATGACAAGGACCCTGCAAAGTTTGCCGATGCCAAACGCTATGACACCGTCTCCTATGATGATGTTCTGGCAAAACGACTGGGTGTAATGGATGCCTCTGCCATCGCGCTGGCGCGGGACAACAACCTGCCGATCATCGTATTCTCGTTGGATGAACCGGGCGGTTTTCGCGGTATTCTGGCGGGCGAGGGCACCTACACGCGGGTACAGGACTAGCCGGGCCCGCGCTTCAATCCCGGTTGACAGCAGCGCTGTACACTTAGCACCCGAGCAGATTATAACTCCCCAAAAGTACGAAAGGGCAGTGACCGATGTCAGAAGACTTCATGCTGGACACAGACGATATCGAGCGCCGGATGGATGGTGCGATATCATCTTTGAAGACGGAATTCGCATCCTTGCGGACCGGGCGGGCTTCCGCCTCGATGCTGGAGCCGGTGATGGTGGATGCCTATGGCCAGCGCACTCCGATCAATCAGGTGGGCACCGTCAACGTGCCGGAACCGCGCATGGTCACCATCAACGTCTGGGATAAGGGGCTGGTCGGGAAAGTCGAAAAGGCAATCCGTGAAAGCGGTCTTGGCATAAACCCGCAGTTGAATGGCACGATCATCATGTTGCCAATCCCTGAGTTGAATGAAGAGCGCCGCCGCGAATTAAGCAAAGTTGCCGGGCAATACGCCGAACATGCGCGTGTTTCCATTCGCAATATACGTCGTGACGGTATGGACCAGATCAAGAAAGCCAAAGCGGATGGCATGTCCGAAGACGATCAGAAAATCTGGGAAGGCGAGGTCCAAGAGATCACAGATCGCTACATAAAAGGCATCGACGAACAACTGGCCTCGAAGCAGTCGGAAATCATGCAAGTCTGAGGGGCGATGGTAAATACATGCCGCAGAATGTATAAAGATGCGGCCTTTCATTCCGAAACGTGGCCTGTTTGTGGCGGCGTTAAAGGCGATTTTAACGATTTTCAGTAGTCATGGCGACAGAAGTTGTGTCACAAGAGGGCACAGAAGTAAGATAAACGGAGCGCGGTGGCCTGAGGGCATACGTGTTCGGAGGAATTAGTCATCGAGCCCGAAAGACAGCCCGAACTCAATCAGGTCCCCGGATGCCCGCGACATGTTGCGATAATAATGGATGGAAATGGCAGGTGGGCCACGCAACGTGGGCGCCCACGTCTTTTCGGCCATCATGCGGGCGCGCGACGCGTGCGCGAAATTGTTGAAGCGTGCCCCTCCGTTGGCGTGAAATACCTCACGATATTTGCCTTTTCGACCGAAAACTGGAAGCGGACGCAGGCGGAAGTGGCCGGGCTGATGAGCCTGTTCAAGCGCTACATCATGCGTGAGACCCGCGAGCTGAATACCTATGGCGTCAGGGTACGTTTCATCGGTGATCGCACCCGGCTTGACAGCACACTTGCACGGCTCATGACCGAGCTGGAAAACGCGACGGCCGGAAACACGAATATGCATCTGACCATCGCGATCAATTACGGCGGGCGTGACGAGGTTGCGCGCGCAACCAAAAGACTGGCGCAGGATGTGGCCAACGGCATACTCAAACCGCAGGATGTGGATGAGGAAACGCTGCCAAAGTATCTTGATACCTATGTCCTGCCGGACCCGGATCTTGTGATCCGCACAAGCGGAGAAGCCCGGATATCCAATTTCCTGCTATGGCAGTCGGCTTATTCGGAGTACGAATTTATCGACACGCTCTGGCCGGACTTTACGCGCAATGAATTCGAAGAAGTCTGTGCGGCCTACGGCGGGCGTGAGCGGCGCTATGGCGGCGCGAAGGCATAGCCTGTCATGAAGGCGAAGACCGAAAAATGGGCTGATCTGGCAGTCCGCCTCACCTCAAGTGCCGCGATGGTTCTTGTTGGTCTGTGGGGGATCTGGATGGGTGGACATGTGTTCCACGCGCTGGTCGCCCTGATTTGTGGCCTGATGATCTGGGAACTGGTGCGTATGTTGCAGCCCCAGAACAGGAGCCTTGCTGTTCAGCTCGGGCTTCTGGGCGGCGCGGTGGCTGGGGCATCGATTTATCTGCCGGTGGGGTTCGCGCTGCCGATCCTGATTGCGCCTGCGCTGGTTGGTTTTGGACAGCTGACGCAAAACCGTGCGCTCTATATGGTGTTTACCGTATTGGTTCTCTTGGCGGGCTTTGGCATGATGTCGGTCCGGGATGATCTGGGCTTTGGCTGGATGCTGTGGCTTGTACTGGTGGTTGTTGCCACGGATGTCGTCGGGTATTTTGCTGGACGGATGATTGGCGGACCGAAATTCTGGCCGCGGGTCAGTCCCAAGAAAACATGGGCGGGTACCGCTTTTGGATGGGTCGGGGCTGCTGCGGTCGGTGGGTACTTTGTTGCCACAACAGGTGCCGGGGCCCAATTGATCGGGGTATCTGTTGCCGTCTCCATGGCCAGCCAGATGGGCGACATCGCGGAAAGCGCCATAAAGCGGCGCGTCGGCATCAAGGACAGTTCCAGCCTGATCCCCGGTCATGGCGGACTGCTTGACCGGTTCGATGGGATGCTGGGGGCAGCGGTTTTCCTTTTGATCATTGGACCGTTCATTGGCTTCCCGCCGGGACTTGGGTGACAAGGTCATGCGCAGCGTCAGTATATTTGGGGCAACGGGGTCGATTGGGCAAAACACGATTGACCTGATCGCGCGGGATCCTGAGGCGTATGATGTCGTGGCACTAACCGGTGCGCGCAATATCAAGCAACTGGCCCATGATGCCCGGCGTCTCAAGGCGGATATCGCGGTCACGGCGCATGAAGAGCTGCTGCCTGATTTGCGCGCGGCGCTTGATGGCTCGGGCGTGGAGGCCGCTGCAGGGGCCAAAGCGCTGGATGAAGCGGCGGGTCGGCCCGCCGATTGGGTGATGTCCGCGATTGTGGGGGCCGCCGGATTGGCGCCGGGCCTCAGGGCGCTGGAACAAGGCGCGACGCTCGCGCTGGCCAATAAGGAGTCGCTGGTCTGTGCCGGGGCGTTGATGCTGAAAATGGCGCAGGCGAACAAGGCGCGGCTCTTGCCGGTGGACAGCGAACATTCGGCTGTTTTTCAAGCATTGACCGGTGAAGATATCGCCTCGGTCGAACGCATTATCATCACGGCAAGTGGCGGGGCATTTCGCGATTGGCCCATCGAAAAGCTGGCGAGCGCCACGCTGGCTGAGGCGTCGAGCCACCCGAACTGGGACATGGGACAGCGGATCACCATCGATTCCGCATCCATGTTTAACAAAGCCATGGAGCTTATTGAAACAAAAGAATTCTTTGGCGTTGAATCTTCAAGTATCGAGGCGCTGGTGCATCCTGAATCGCTCATCCACGCCATGGTGGGGTTTCGCGATGGCGCCTTGATGGCCCATGTCGGGCCGCATGATATGCGCCACGCGATTGGTTTTGCCCTGCATTGGCCCATGCGCAAAGAATTGCCGGTCGAACGCCTTGATCTGGCCGCGATCGGGCAATTGACCTTTCGTGCGCCCTGCGAACAGCGATGGCCCGCGTTGCGCCTTGCCCGCGAGGTGATGGAAACGGGCGGCATGGCGGGCGCGATTTTCAACGCGTCAAAAGAGATCGCGCTCGACGGATTTATTGATGGACGCCTGCGATTTACAGAGATGGCAGGCATTGTTGAGGACGTCCTGACCAAGCTAACAGGCGAATCCGATCACATTAACGCCACCATGACCCTTGATAACGTCGCGCAGATAGACCATCTCGCCCGTATAGAAGCACAGGCATCTATCAATAAGAGAGCAGGCTGAATTTGGATATTATGACCTTGATCCCGCAGTTCGGCGGGTTGATCTGGACGGTTGCGGCTTTCATTCTGGCCTTGTCGGTCATCGTGGCGATCCATGAGTATGGCCATTACATCGTCGGGCGCTGGTCCGGCATCCACGCGGATGTGTTTTCCATCGGGTTCGGGCCTGTGCTTTTTGCACGCACGGACAAGCGGGGCACCCGGTGGCAGATAGCAGCACTTCCTTTCGGCGGCTACGTTAAATTCGCGGGCGATGCTGACGCGGCATCCGGTAAGGACGACGCGGCAATGGCTGAGGTTGAACATGACCCCGTGCGCCTTCGTGCGACAATGCATGGCGCTCCTCTGTGGGCGCGCACGGCGACCGTGGCGGCGGGCCCGGTCTTTAATTTCGCGTTGTCTATCCTCATCTTTGCGGCAGTGTTGCTGACCAGCGGTGTTGCGCGTGATCCGTTGACGGTCGGCGAAATGAGGCCGTTGCCTGTTGAAGCGGTCGGCCTGCAATCGGGCGATGAAATTCTCGGGATAAATGGCATTGATATGCCCAGTACCGAAGACCGAGATGCCTACCGCGCCTTTATTGAAGCTCTGCCGTTTGAGCCGGTGCTGACCTATGACGTTCTGCGGGACGGGCGCACTGTCACGGTCGATGGTCCTTATATGCTGCCGCCTCTGGTCAATTCACTGACACCTCAAAGTGCTGCGATGCGCGCAGGCATGGCGCAGGGGGATGTGATCAGCGCTATCAATGGCACTCCGATCTATGCCTTTGACGAGCTGAAAAATGCTGTTGAAGGCGGAGAGGGCGCAACGCTGGACCTGACCGTCTGGCGTGCGGGTGAGACGTTGGAAATGTCCATGACACCCAAACGTGTTGATGAGCCACAAAATGACGGGGGCTTTGCAACTCAGTGGCGGATCGGCATTGCCGGGGGCCTGGCTTTTGAACCCGCTACACAGCGGCCCGGTATTTTTGAAGCCGTTTCGGGCGGCGTGAGCCAGACGTGGCGCATCATCAACGGCTCGCTGTCTGGTTTGGGCCATATGATCACCGGCGCGATCAGTACATGCAACCTGAGCGGGCCCATTGGGATCGCGCAGACTTCCGGGGCGATGGCCAGCCAAGGAGCCGAGAGTTTCATCTGGTTCATTGCCGTGCTGAGCACTGCCGTGGGGCTGCTGAACCTTTTTCCTGTGCCTGCACTGGATGGGGGGCACCTTGTGTTTTACGCCTATGAAGCGGTGGCGGGCAAACCGCCCAGTGACAAGGCCCTGCGCGTGCTGATGACCTTTGGGCTGGCAACGGTGCTTACGTTAATGCTCTTTGCGCTTGGCAATGATCTCTTCTGTCCTTGAGTTGAAAGAAGTTGGCGGGCGGCCCTATTCGTGCCTGAATTGATCAAATTCATGCCACATTCCGCTGCTATACAAGTCTCACGAAACAAGTGAGGACGTCCTATGCAGAGCCTACAACGTGGATATCGCGGGCTGAGCCTGCTGTGTGATTTAAACTGGGATCGGGTGCTGTATGTGTCGACAGTGACGTTGTCGCTGGGCATTGGTGCTTGGCTGACCACATTGATCGCCTAGAGGCGCGCAGGCGGCCGGTTGCGCCGACCGATTTGTCGTCTGCCTCCGTATCTAGTAGATTTGCAAATATGACCCACATGGTTTTGACAAGTGGGGCTAAAATCGGTACTCAGGAAACAATAAAATTCTGAGGGTCGAGGCAGATCATGAAACCGGGCAAAACTGACGCGCAAAGCGTGCAGGGCGCGACGCGCCGCACTTTCACCAAACCATTGCAGGCCGGGGTCTTTTGTCTGGCGATATCAGCGACTTGGATTGCCCCGACTGGGGTCGCACTGGCGCAACAGATTGAAATCAACTCGGTAAACATCGAGGGTAATGCTCGTATTGGGGATTCCGCGATCCTGTCCCGCGCTGGAATCGTTCCAGGACAGAGCATTTCAGCCGGCGAACTCAATGCGGGCCTGCAGAGGCTTGTGGCCTCGGGGCTTTTTGAAAGTGTTGATTTTGAGCCACGAGGGAATTCGCTCAACATCACGGTTGTGGAATATCCGACGATCAACCGGATCAACTTTGAAGGCAATGCACGGATCGGCGACGAAACGCTTGCCGCCGCCATCAATTCCAATGAGCGTAGGGTGTTCAATCCCGCGCAAGCAGAGCGCGACGCGGCCCTGATCGCTGATGCCTATGCATCAGAGGGACGGATTGCCGCCAGAGTGACGCCGACAATCATCCGCCGCTCCGACAACCGTGTCGATTTGATTTTCGAGATTTTTGAGGGCGACAATATCGAGATTGAACGCCTCAGCTTTACGGGAAATCGTGTCTATTCCGACCGACGTCTGCGCCGCGTTCTTGAAACAAAGCAGGCCGGGTTGTTCCGCGCCTTTGTGCGCAGTGATACGCTGGTCGAGGACCGGATCGAGTTTGACAGGCAGATTTTGCGCGACTTCTATCTGTCGCGTGGCTACGTTGATTTCCGCACAAATTCGGTCAACGCGGAGCTGACCGAAGAACGCGATGGTTACTTCCTTGTGTTCGACGTTCAGGAAGGTCAGCAGTTCCGGGTCGGCGAGATTACCGTCGCAAGTGAACTGGCCGAAGCCGACAGCGACTTATACCGTGAAACCGTCAAGACGCGCAGCGGCGTGGTCTATTCGCCCACGCTGATCGAAGCAGATATTGCCAGAATGGAACGTCAGGCGATCATTGATGGCGTCGATTTCATGCGGGTTGAGCCGCGCATCACGCGCGATGAACGCAACCTCACGATCAATGTTGAATATGTGCTGAACCGGGGCCCGAGGGTCTTTGTCGAGCGGATCGACATCGAAGGCAACACGACGACGCTGGATCAGGTTATCCGTCGACAGTTCAACAGTGTGGAGGGCGATCCTTTCAACCCTCGCGAAATCCGGGAATCCGCTGAACGCATCCGTGCGCTCGGTTTTTTCACCGTGGCAGATGTGAACGCGCGCGAAGGGTCATCACCGGATCAGGTGATTATCGATGTGGATGTCGAAGAGCAACCGACGGGGTCATTGTCTTTTGGTGCGTCCTTCTCGACCAACGATGGTATCGGCTTTGCGATCCAGTTTACAGAGCGGAACTTCCTGGGACGGGGCCAGCGGCTGGGTCTGAGCCTATCAACGGCGGCAGATGATCAGCTTTACCGGGTCAACTTTTTCGAACCGGCATTTCTGGGACGAGATGTGGGCTTTGGGCTGCGGCTGGACATCTCTGAAAGCACAAGCTCGACTGTGACATACGACACAGAGCGCGCAGTGCTAACGCCATCGCTCAGTTTTCCGGTTGGGGCAAATTCTCGTCTCGAACTGAATTACAAATACGATCAGTCCGAGATGAAAGATCGCGGCAGCGATTCCGACAATGGCCCGATCATTGGCCGGGACATTGATGAGGGTGAATTGGTCAACAGTTCCATCGGTTACCGGTATATATACGATTCGCGCACAACCGGGCTTGACCCAAATGCAGGGTATCTCTTTGAATTTGGACAGGACTTCGCGGGTGTCGGCGGCGACAACACCTTTATTCGCACCAGCGCGAAAGCTGTCGGCGAACGTAAAGTCTTCAACGAAGATGTGACACTGCGCGCGACACTTGAGGGCGGGGCCTTGAACTACCAAAGCGGTGCCAACCGGGCCGTTGACAGGTTCCTGTTGTCCACGAACACGATCCGTGGCTTTGAGCCGGGCGGCATCGGACCACGCGACTTGTCTGAATCCAACGAAGACCCCTTGGGCGGTAACCTCTATGTTACGGCCCGCTTTGAAGCGGAGTTTCCAGTCGGTTTACCCGAGGAATACGGAATTACGGGCGGCCTGTTTTATGATGTGGGTAACCTGTGGGATCTGAATGACGTTAACCTGAGCGGCGGAAATGTTGTTGGGGAAAGCGGATCGTTCCGCCACGTTATTGGCGTCTCAATTCTGTGGGAAACGCCCGTGGGGCCGCTGCGGTTCAATTTTTCCGATGCAATCCGCAAGGAAGACTTTGACCGCGAGCAGACGTTCGAAGTCACTGTTAATACAACCTTCTGATCCGTGATGCCTCTGCGCCCCCTTGTCTACGGTTTGGCGCTTGCAGTATTCTGTGCTGTGTCTGCGCAGGCTCAACCTCTGGTGCGCGCGCCGATTGAGAGCCCTATTCTGACCATCGATTCTGATACGCTGTTTGAAGACAGCCGTTTTGGACGCCAGACCATCGAGGAATTCGAAAAACGCGGTGCCGCACTGGCATCTGAAAACCGTAGTATCGAAGAAGCGCTTGAGGCAGAGGAGAAAGATTTGACGGCCTTGCGCGCGACGATGACGCCAATCGAATTCAGAACATTGGCCGATGCCTTCGATCAGAAAGTACAGGAAACCCGGCGCACGCAAGAAGCAAAGAACCGCGAATTGAACAGCGAGCTGGAAAGCAGACGTGTGATGTTTCTGAATGCAGCGGCCCCTGTGCTGGAGCAGCTGATGCGCGAGGCGGGCGCCGCCGTGGTTCTGGAGCGGCGGTCTATTTTCATCAGCTCAAACGCGGTGGACATCACCCAGATCGCAATAAACCGGCTGAACGTGGTGCTAAATGGCGTGGAATTCGCGCCAGAACAACAATAAGCAAAACTGCCGACCTTGCTCCAGCACGCCAGAGTTGCTAGGCAAGGCGCCAAGCCCTTGAAGATTAAAGGACCTCTGAGATGTCGACCAGTATGGCCAGTGCGGATATTCAGCTCATCCAGCGTATTCTACCTCATCGTTACCCCTTTTTGTTGGTGGATAAGGTGGTTGAGATCGATGGAACGTCGTCCGCATTGGGCATCAAGAATGTCACCATGAATGAGCCGCATTTTCAGGGCCATTTCCCGGGAATGCCAATCATGCCCGGCGTCACCATCGTAGAGGCCATGGCGCAAACCGCTGCGGTCATGGTCGGTGTGACGCTGGAAATGGCGGATAAAGAAATGAAAGTGTATTTCATGGCCATCGACAAAGCCAAGTTTCGCCGCAAGGTCATCCCCGGTGATGTGCTTGAGATGCGGTTGAACACCCTGCGCGGCAAACCCGGTGGAAAAGTCTGGCGCTTTGGCGGTGTTGCATCTGTCGAAGGTGAAATGGCCGCCGAAGTGGAGTTTACGGCCATGATGGACATGGGCTGATTGTTGATGAGCAACATTCACCCCAGCGCTGTCATTGAACCCGGTGCGCAGATTGATCCAACGGCCAAGGTTGGCCCGTTTTGCCTGGTCGGATCGCAAGTAACTCTTTCTGCCGGTGTGGAGTTGAAAAGCCATGTGGTGGTCATTGGACAGACGACGATCGGGGATGAAACGGTCATTTTCCCCTTCGCGGTTGTTGGTGAAATCCCTCAGGATCTGAAATTCAAGGGCGAGGCGACGCGGCTGGTGATTGGGCAGCGTAACCGCATTCGTGAACATGTCACCATCAATTGCGGCACAGAGGGCGGCGGTGGGGTGACGCGTATCGGGGATGACGGGCTGTTCATGGCGGGATGCCATGTGGCACATGATGCCGTGATCGGTAATCGCGTTATTTTGGTCAATTCGGTGGCCATTGCCGGGCACTGCGTCCTTGAGGATGACGTGATCGTCGGTGGTTTATCCGGTGTGCATCAGTTTGTGCGTATCGGTCGGGGCGCAATCATTGGGGCGGTGACCATGGTGACGAATGACGTGATCCCTTATGGTCTGGTGCAGGCCCCGCGGGGTGAACTGGATGGTTTGAATCTGGTCGGCCTCAAGCGTCGCGGTGTGGAACGCGCGGATATCACAGCGTTGCGCGCGGCCTTTCAGATGCTGGCGCAGGGCGAGGGCACATTCCAGAGCCGTGCACGGCGTCTCAAAGATGAAACCTCGAGCGTATATGTGCGTGAGATTGTGGATTTCATCACATCCGACAGTGATCGTCATTTCCTGACGCCAAGCTGATGCTGGCGCTTGTAACAGGACGGGGTGGGCTTCCGGCGCGTGTTGCGGCCGCTCAGAGCACACAGCCGCTGATCTGCGTGCTGGATGGTTTCGCCCCGGAGGGCCTCACGGCGGATATCACCTTTCGGCTTGAGCATCTTGGCTCCTTCATGGCGCAGCTTCGGGAGCGTGGCGTCACGGCGGTGTGCTTTTGCGGCGCGATCGAGCGTCCTCCTTTTGATCCGGCGGCGCTTGACGGTGCAACCCTGCCACTTGTGCCGACATTGATGCAGGCCATGGGCGCGGGGGATGATGCAGCCCTGCGCGCGGTTATGGCGCTGTTTGAGCAACAGGGGTTTGAGATTGCGGCAGCGCATGTTCTTGCGCCCGATATTCTCGCCCCGGAGGGAGTTCTGAGCGATGCGCAGCCGGATGCGGCCATGCAGGCGGACATCGCGCGCGCGGATGCGGTTTTGCAAGCGCTGTCGCCCGTGGACGTGGGGCAGGGCTGCGTTGTCGGGCAGGGGCAGGTTTGGGGCATTGAGACTATTGGCGGTACGGATCATTTGTTGACAAGCCTTCCGACCGGGGTGCGCGGGGCACGCGCGGTTCTTGTGAAAGCGCCCAAAACCGGACAGGACGTGCGCGCGGATTTGCCCACCATCGGTCCTGACACGGTGCAAGCGGCAGCGGAGGCGGGTCTGGCGGGCCTGATCATTCAAGCCGGGCAGGTGATCCTGCTTGAACCGGACGCAACAATTGCGGGCGCGAATAAAGCAGGTCTGGTCCTGTGGTCGCGCGCGAGCGCGTGAAACGGGCGTTCATCATCGCGGGCGAACCGTCAGGGGACAAGCTGGGCGGTGCATTGATGGATGGGCTCAAGATACTGTCGCCCGGTGTCGCATTTGACGGTGTCGGCGGACCCTTGATGCAAGCGGAAGGGCTGGAAAGTCGCTTTCCCATGGATGAGCTCAGCGTCATGGGGATTGCAGAGATCCTGCCAAAGTACCGCGCCTTGAAAGCGCGCATACGCGAAACCGCGCAGGCGGTGATCGAGAGTAAGCCTGATGTTCTGATCACCATAGACTCGCCCGATTTTTGTTTTCGGGTGGCCAAGCTGGTGAAGAAATCCAGCAGCATTAGAACGGTCCATTATGTGGCCCCGACCGTCTGGGCGTGGCGGCCGGGTCGCGCGGCCAAGATATCAAAATATGTGGATCACCTGTTGGCGCTGTTTCCATTTGAGCCTCCACATTTTACGCCTCACGGTATGGCCTGCGATTTTGTGGGTCATCCGGTGGTTGCCGAACCCATAGCGACACAGCCAGAAGCAGATGCATTTCGGGCAGAATATGGGATCGGATCTGCACCGCTTTTGATGGTCCTACCCGGCTCTAGACAGGGGGAAGTGGGGCGATTGGCCGGCATTTTCGGCGATGCGGTCTCTCCGGTTTTGGCGCAGCATCCGGATTTGAGAGTTGTTGTTCCTGCCGCTGGACCGGTCTTGCGACAGGTGAAAGACGCGGTTTCGCGTTGGCCCGTCAACGCGCTTGTGCTTGATCCAAGTGAAAGCACGCCGGAGGCCGCTGCCAGCGTAAAAAGAGCGGCGTTTCGTGCGGCTGACATCGCCTTGGCCGCGTCCGGGACCGTTTCATTGGAACTAGCGGCCTCGCGAACGCCGATGGTCGTGGCCTATCGCATGCACTGGTTGAGTTACAGGTTGATCCGCGCAATGGCTTTGGTGGATACGGTGACGCTGGTCAATCTGGTGTCGGACACGCGCGTTGTTCCGGAGTTTCTTGGCCCGGAATGTGAAAGTGGAGCAATCGGGCAAGCTCTGAATGACGTTCTGCAAAATCCCCGCGCCCAGCTCGATGCCATGCGTATCACCATGGAACGGCTCGGACAGGGGGGGGAAGCACCCGGCTTGCGCGCCGCCCGTGCCATTCTTGATCGCACAGCGATTTAATCCCAAGGACACGCTGCGCGTGGCACGATTTGGGCCGCCCTCACGGGCGGCATCGGCGCGCGTTCAACCCTTGTGAATCCAACCGCCGCCGTAAATTCTGCTACTGTCGGTGTCATAAAAGACGCAGGCCTGACCGGGTGAAACGCCTTCCTCCGGCGAGGTCAATTCCACCGTTGCTTCAGTCTCGCTGATCGGGCGGATAATCGCGTCAGTTGGGGGGCGTGTGGAGCGTACTTTGACTGCTAAATGCCATTCATCACGGGACTGGAGTGGTTCATCGCCCAGCCAATTGATTTCGCGAACAGGCACCGTGCGTGTGGACAGCATTGATTTTGGACCAACCACAACCTGCCGCGTCTGCGCGTCGAGTTTGATCACGTATAGAGGTGTCGCAAGCCCGCCGATACCCAGACCGCGCCGTTGACCAATGGTGAAATTGATCACCCCGTCATGCGTCGCCAGAACGCGACCATCGACATCTACGATGTTGCCCGGCGCTGCGGCCTCAGGGCGCAGCTTTCGGATCACGCTTGCATAATCCCCGTTTGGCACAAAGCAGATGTCCTGGCTGTCCGGTTTGTTTGCGACGCTCAACCCGTATTTTTCGGCCAGAGCGCGCGTGTCTTCCTTCGACGGCAGGTGGCCGAGTGGGAACCTCAGAAATGCGAGTTGTTCCGGAGTTGTCGAAAACAGAAAATAACTCTGATCGCGATTTGCATCGGCTGCAGAATGCAGTTCAGCGCCGCAGGGGCCTGATTTGCGTTGAATGTAGTGCCCGGTGGCCATGCAGTCCGCATCCAGATCCTTTGCGGTTTCCAGCAGGTCCTTGAATTTGACGCGCTCGTTACAACGGATGCACGGGACCGGGGTCGCGCCGCCCAGATAGCTTTCTGCGAATTCGTCGATCACTGCATCTTTAAAAATGTTCTCATAATCCAGAACATAATGCGGAAAGCCCATTTTCTCTGAAACGCGCCGCGCATCGTGGATATCCAGCCCTGCACAACAAGCGCCTTTTTTCGCAAGCGCGGCACCATGATCATAAAGCTGCAGCGTGACGCCCACCACATCGTAGCCTTCCTCGGCGAGCATTGCGGCCACGACAGAGCTGTCCACACCACCGGACATCGCCACCACCACCCGCGTTTGCGCAGGAGGTTTTGCGAATCCAAGCGAGTTCAGCATCGGTGATGGGTCCAAGGGCATTCACAGTCTCCTAGATATATGAGGGAATATAGGAAAATCCTAATTACTCTCAAGAGCGCGCTTCATCGGTCTTTAAGGTGAATTCGTCAAGGTGTGGCAAACGAGTTGATTATAGGTAAGTGTATGTATCTCAAGAAAGTCGATGGTCCGCGCTCCGTCACCCTTGCGGATGGAACAGTAATGACGCAGGCGGATCTGCCGCCAGCATCCACACGGCGTTGGGTGGCATCGCGCAAAGCCGCCGTCGTGAGGGGTGTCGCATATGGGTTGATTCCCCAGAAAGATGCACTGTCGCGCTATCGGATCAGTGAAGATGAGTTTCACGAGTGGGTAAAAGCGGTCTCGGAACACGGCGAAGATGCCTTAAAAGCAACAACTTTACAAAAATATAGACAACCTTAAGTTGATAAGCTAGTTTTTGGTATCACGGTAACGTGCAGTTAACCTTTTAAGTTCACGGTTAACTCTAAGATAAAATGATTGGCCTTTGCGGAGATTAATATGCGCGTACTGCTCGTGGAAGATGACCCCACAACGTCGAAGAGTGTCGAGTTGATGCTGACCCATGCAAATCTGAATGTATATGCAACAGATTTGGGAGAAGAGGGGATCGATCTTGCCAAGTTGTACGACTACGATCTGATACTTCTGGACCTCGATTTGCCTGACATGAACGGACATGAAGTCCTTCGTCAATTGCGTCTTGCCCGGATAGAAACGCCAATCCTTATTCTTTCGGGCGCAGATGATACGGAAAACAAGATCAAAGGCTTCGGCTTTGGCGCAGACGATTATCTGACAAAACCATTCCACCGCGAAGAGTTGGTCGCGCGCATTCATGCGATTATCCGCCGCTCAAAAGGACATTCGCAATCCGTGATTGAAACGGGTTTGATTTCGGTGAACCTGGATGCCAAGACGGTCAGTGTCGACAACAAGACCGTGCATTTGACGGGCAAAGAATATCAGATGCTCGAGTTGTTGTCGCTGCGTAAGGGTACGACACTTACCAAAGAAATGTTCCTGAACCACCTCTATGGCGGCATGGACGAACCTGAACTCAAGATCATTGACGTGTTCATCTGCAAATTGCGTAAAAAGCTGAGCAATGCCACCGATGGTGAAAACTATATCGAAACGGTTTGGGGGCGTGGGTATGTACTGCGAGACCCCGAGCCTTCGCAGATAGACGACACGCATCGACTGGCCGTCGGGGCTTGATCACCTTAAGCAGGCGAGAAACCGATTTTCGCCTGCTTTCGCATATATATCTTTCTCCTAAAACGACTGGACCTCTCCGCAGCGGATGCCTAACTACGACTAAGTAATAGGCAATCGAATAGGTCCCATGGATTTTGTCCCCCTTGATAGTCTGAATGAAAAAGCAGCCGAGGAAGAACTGTCTCGGCTGGCAGAACTTCTGGAACAGGCAAATACGGCGTATCATACCAAGGATGCGCCGTTTATGTCGGATGCGGAGTATGACGCTTACAAGCGACGCAATCTTGCACTTGAAGACCGTTTCCCGCATCTCAAGCGTGCTGACAGCCCAACAGATGTGGTTGGTGCAGCACCTTCGGCTGGTTTTGCCAAAGTGTCCCATTCCATGGCAATGCTGTCTTTGGCCAACGCATTCGACGATGAGGATGTTTTTGACTTCGTTCAGCGTATTCGCAAACATCTCGGGTTGAGCGATGCAGAGCCGCTACATTTTACATCAGAGCCAAAAATTGATGGATTATCGCTGTCCCTGAGATACGAAAACGGTGCTCTCGTTCAGGCGGCGACACGTGGGGATGGGGCGGTCGGTGAAAACGTCACCGCAAACGCGCTGACAATCAATGATATTCCACAGCGGGTGCCGAACGCGCCTGATGTTCTCGAGGTTCGTGGCGAAGTGTACATGTCGCATACCGATTTTGAAGCGTTGAATGAAAAGCAAAATGCGGCGGGTGCAAAAGCATTCGCAAACCCTAGAAACGCCGCTGCAGGATCGTTGCGCCAACTTGACGCCCGTATTACGCAAAACAGACCGTTGAGGTTTTTCGCATATGCTTGGGGCACATTGACTGCACCATTGGGTAAAACCCAATCAGACTCAATTGAACGCCTAAAAAATCTGGGGTTTCAGACGAACGAGCTGACTGATAGATGCGACGGACCAGAAGCGCTCCTGGCGCAATACCGCCGGATCGAAGAACGTCGTGCCTCTCTGGATTACGACATTGATGGTGTGGTTTATAAAGTGGACGATCTGGACCTCCAACGCCGTCTCGGGTTTCGTTCAACAACGCCCAGATGGGCAATTGCGCATAAGTTTCCAGCAGAGCTTGCGTGGACAGAGCTGCAGAGCATCGATATTCAGGTAGGCCGCACGGGAGCTCTGTCGCCAGTCGCGCGACTAAAGCCGATCACTGTTGGCGGTGTCGTTGTTTCGAACGCGACGTTGCACAACGAAGACTACATCGCCGGGCGTGACAACAAGGGCGGTGTCATCCGAGACGGTAAAGACATTCGCGCAGGCGATTATGTGCAGGTCTACCGTGCGGGAGATGTCATCCCGAAAGTAGCTGATGTCGATCTGGACAAGAGGCCCGCCGAAGCAATCCCGTTTGTTTTTCCGACAACCTGTCCGGAATGTGGCAGTGATGCGCTGCGCGAGGCAGGTGATGCGGTGCGCAGATGTACCGGAGGGTTGATTTGCCCGGCGCAGGCAGTTGAGCGGCTAAAGCACTTCGTGTCGCGTGCAGCTTTCGACATCGACGGGCTGGGTGCTAAACAGATCGAGCAGTTTTACAAAGATGGGTGGGTGTCAGAACCGGCAGACATTTTCACGCTGCGCGACCGGTATGAATCCGGCATGCAGCAACTAAAGAACCGCGATGGCTGGGGGGAAAAATCCGCAACCAACTTGTTTGATGCCATTGATGAAAAGCGCGAAATTCCATTGGCGCGGCTGCTCTTCGCGCTTGGTATTCGCCATGTCGGAGAAGCGGCGTCCAACCTGATCGCGCAACATTATTCTACCTTTGACGCCTTCGAGAAATCGACGCTGGCCGCTCAAATCGAAGAGGGGGATGCGTGGGACGACCTTCTCAGCATTGATGGTGTCGGAACGGTCATGGCGCAATCACTTGTTCACACAATGGGGCAGCCCGCGGAGCGTGCATCGATCGACCGCCTGGTGGCGCAGCTGAAGGTTCAACCATCGAAACCCATTGTGTCTGATGGCAGTCCTGTTGCGGGAAAGACAGTGGTCTTTACGGGCACGCTCGAGAGAATGACCCGCGCAGAAGCCAAATCCCGTGCTGAAAGTCTGGGGGCAAAAGTCGCCGGTTCGGTATCGGCCAAAACCGACTTCCTCGTGGCAGGGCCTGGCGCAGGGTCAAAAGCCAAGAAAGCAGTGGAGCTCGGCATTCGAACACTCGATGAAGACGGCTGGTTAGCACTCATAGAGGGCTTATGAGTGGTCGTCCCGAAGCTCTGTTTGGCCTGTTTTCATCGCTGGAAACCCTCGATGGGGTGGGTCCAAAAACAGCGGCGAACTTCGCTGGCTTAGGGGTTCATGCCCCGCGGGATCTTCTCTTTACCTTGCCGATAAATGTCCTCGACCGGCAACGCCGCGAGTCGATTGAAGGCCTTGAATACCCTGCAATAACAACCGTGACTGTCACCATAGGCGCGCATCGGCCGCCGCGCACAAAAGGAGCGGCGTATCGCATCACTGTTTCAGATGCAGAAACGTCATTTCAGTTGGTTTTTTTTCATGCCAGAGGGGACTATTGGGCGCGTGCTTTGCCGGAAGGAAGTCGCCGTGTCGTATCGGGCAAGTTGGAGCGTTTTGACGGGCTGCCACAGATGGTACACCCGGATTACATCGTACCGGAAAGCGAAATAGACGCGATCCCTTCCTTTGAGCCCGTGTATCCATTGACCTCGGGGATTACGCAAAAGGTGATGTTCAAAGCATCGCAATCGGTTCTGAAGCTGGTGCCTGAGATGGCGGAATGGATTGATCCCGGTCAGATGCGCAAGGCCGAATGGCCCAATGTTGTGCAAGCTTTGGCGCTTGCGCACAGGCCGCAAAGCTCTGCTGATATTGCGATAACAGCCGCTGCGCGCGAACGTCTGGCCTATGATGAAATGTTGGCGCATCAATTGACCCTTGCGCTGGCGCGTTTGACCGAGCGGCAAAAAAAGGGGCATGCAACGCGTGGCGATGGTGTGTTGCAACAACGATTGATCACGTCGTTGCCCTATCCGCTGACGGGTGCGCAGCTGCGTGCCGTGTCAGATGTAAATACCAACATGGGGGAGGCGGTGCGCATGAACCGTTTGCTTCAGGGAGACGTCGGGTCAGGAAAAACACTCGTCGCGTTTCTGGCTCTGTTGCGCGCGGTCGAGGGCGGCGGGCAGGGGGTCCTGATGGCGCCAACCGAAATTTTAGCACGTCAGCATTTACAAAGTCTGAAGCCCCTGGCCGAGAAGGTTGGCGTCAGACTCGAGATACTGACCGGGCGCGACACCGGGAAAGAGCGTAACAAAAAACTGGACGATCTGGCAAATGGCGACATTGGGGTTTTGGTTGGCACGCACGCCGTTTTTCAGAAAGGGGTGACATTCGATGATCTGCGTCTGGCTGTCATTGATGAGCAACACCGCTTTGGAGTCCAGCAAAGGTTGGCTCTGGGACAAAAAGGGGCTGCGGTTGATGTTCTGGTCATGACGGCGACGCCAATCCCGCGATCGTTGGCGCTGGCGCAGTTTGGAGACATGGATGTGAGCATCCTGGATGAAAAACCGCCCGGCCGAATGCCGATAAAAACCGCGCTCGTCAGTGTTGAACGCATGGATGAGGTCGTGTCGCGCCTGCGCGCTGTGGTTGAAGAGGGGCGGCAATGCTATTGGGTTTGCCCTCTTGTGGAAGAGAGTGAGGTTGTCGACCTGACGGCGGCTGAGGAGCGGTATAAACACTTGCGCGCGGCTTTTGGTGAGGGCGTGGTTGGGCTTGTGCACGGACAAATGCCTGCATCGGAAAAAGATGCTGCGATGGCTCGTTTCGAAGCGGGCGAAACAAAACTGCTGGTTGCGACGACCGTTATTGAAGTGGGCGTGAACGTACCAAACGCGACTATTATGGTGATAGAACGCGCCGAGTTCTTCGGTCTCGCCCAATTGCATCAACTCAGAGGACGGGTTGGGCGGGGCGAGGCGGCATCCACATGCTTGCTCATGTACCAACCGCCCCTTTCAAAGAGTGGTCAACACCGGTTGGAGGTGCTGCGCCAAACCGAAGATGGGTTTGTGATCGCTGAAACCGATTTGAAAATGCGCGGCGCCGGGGACGTCATTGGAACGGCGCAATCGGGCCTGCCGCGTTTTTGGATTGCGGACCTGGAACGACAAGCTGGGTTGATGGCAATCGCTCAATCGGATGCACGTAAATTGCTTGCGGAAGATCCGGGGCTTTCTTCGCCAAGGGGGCAGGCGGCCCGCATGCTTTTGTGGCTATTGCGTAAGGATGAATCAATTCGTTTGATTTCAGTGGGATAGCATTTTTGTTCCCAAATGTTCTTAAAAAGTTCTTTACAGACGCTTAATAAAATGAGAACAAATAGGCAACAAAAGAGAGGCTGAGACAACATGTTTACACAACTCAAAAAAATTGCTGAGCAGTCACAGGGAACGCTTGTGCAGGATGCACTGGGGCTGAGCGCATTGGTTGTGATGTTTATTGTCGGGCTTCATTTTCCGTCTTTTATTTGATTTCTGCCTGCGTTCTCATGTCGGTTAGGTTGTTGCACCTCTTCCCCAATCAGGTGTCCTGAGACGAACACTGCCTGTTCCAAATCTCATACGGTCCGTTCCGACAGCCAGACCGATCCCCACAAGAGAATGCTTAACTATGCCGCGGCCCTTTGGGTGCGCGGCATTTTTTTAATCAAAGCTGTACGCAAGCCTGAGCCCACCCCAGTGACGCCCCTGAACGAAAATGGGGGCGGAGAGGTCCTTCATCATTTTGAACGCGCCCCCGCCCATATCGCGCCGGTAGACCTGCAACAGGAAGGGTTCCGTGTTGCGCCCCGCCTTCAGGCCGACCCTATCATCAAAGATTTGACGGTTGCGGCAATTCGCAGTGTTCCAAACGGGGTCGTTCGTCTGCGGCTGGGAAAACTTCTTGTTGTGTGAAGGCAGGTAGCCATTGACGTCAACGGCGGCACAAAACACGATTTTTGGATCGAACTCCAATGCCGGCTCCTGAATGTCGGGCATGATTTGATCCATGAGCCCGGTGGATTCTGTCAAGAACTGTTCAGGGTTCGTATATGGAATGGGCCTGTAGGATCGGTCGAACAGCCGGGACATACTGATTTCACCACGGCTCAGCGCAGTTTCCATGCGCGCGGCCACTTGGGCGGCCAGTCTGGTTACCTCATGGATAAAATGTGCGTCGGCGGTGTTTTGTCCAAGCAATGCAGTCGACTGAACAATCGCTTCAGACGTATCAATCAAGTTGAGGACGCGGACGTGTGTTTCCTCAACCCCGGATGTTGTGCCTTTGACCGCATTTTCGATCCCGGCCAATGCTGGCGTGAAATCAGAAATAGCTGCGTCGACACGCTGGGCCTGTTCGGAAATCCGCTTGGCCTGCGCATCAGCGGCCGAAACGGATGCTTCGACGCGCCCGAGGGCCGCATCTGTGGCCCCAGTGGCATTCAAAACATCCGAGGCCTGCTCAGCGATATTGCTGGCTTCGTGGCCCAATGTGGAAATCCAGTCTGTGAGTGTGTCGACATTGCTTGTGATCTGAACGGCGGCGCCACGGGTCTGACGCGACAACTCATTAATCGCCTCCGCCACGACGGCAAAACCGCGCCCTGCCTCCCCGGCACGCGCAGCTTCAATCTTTGCATTGATGGCGAGCGTGTTCACCTGCGTCGCAATGCTGGCGATCTGTTGGTTGTTGCGCTTCACCGCGTTCAGGGTATCGGCAACCTCCTCAGTGCGATGGGATATCTGTTGAACCCATCCTGCGACCGCGCGCGATTTTTCACCGGTTTCGCGCACCATCCCGGCAGAGGCCACAACGTCAGTGACCGTCGCTTCGGTTTGTTGGGCCATCGATTGCACTGCCTCGCGCACATCTGCGTTTGCAGTCGTCATATCCCGAGCGCGTGCAGTGATCACCTTCAGCCCACTGGTTTGAGCATGGGCATGCGCCTCAACCAGATCCAGAAAGCCGGCGATATCCACAATTTCATATCCCAGGGCAGCCGCGGCAGATGAAAGGCGATCAACATCGGGTTGCGAAGACAGACGTTCGTGCACGGGCATGTGACCTCACAATGGGGACCTGCTAACGTTCTCGCACTACTTCCCTTACAAAGTGCTAAGCAAACCCGATGCTTAAGCGCAATCTGACTGCAACGCCTGTGTCATCGCCTCACAGGTTGCCTCGATGCACAGCAGGATGGAGGCGTGGCGGTTTTTGTATTCACGCGCCGGCTCAAGAACCTCGAAACCATCAAAAGGCGCTGGCGGTACTGGGCCGCCATCTTTCAGCATCGAGCGCAGCGCATCGCGCGCCTGCGTCATTTCGCTCAAACTGCGACCGACAACAGCAGCGCCGGTCACGGCAGCCGCTGCCTGTCCCAGCGCGCAGGCTTTTACATCCTGACCAAACGAAGACACACGCCCGTCCGTCAAGCCAACATCCACCGTTACGGCCGACCCACACAGCGGCGAGCGTTTCTTGACCGTCGCCATCGGGTTGCTCAGGCGCTCATGGTGCGGAATGTCCGACGCAAGCGCCAATATCCGCCCTGAATAAAGCTTGATGAGATCGGTATCAGTGGCCATGGCTGCATTCTCGGTTTCGTTTGTCCCTACATCCCCATACATAAGGGGCAACGTAAAAGATGCAAAAAGGTTTTTTGCCATGACTGATACAGCAGATGAAATCACGGCCCGTTTCGACCCGGAAACGCTTACGTTCAACGAGGCCGGTTTGGTGCCAGCAATCGCACAAGACCATAAAACCTCAGAGGTTTTAATGCTCGCGTGGATGAATGCCGAAAGCATCGCCCGCACGCTTGAAACAGGGCGCGTCACCTATTGGAGCCGGTCGCGGCAGGCGTTCTGGATCAAGGGAGAAACCAGTGGCAACGTTCAGGAACTGGTTGATTTACGCATAGATTGCGATCGCGATTGCCTCCTTGTTCTGGTGCGTCAAACGGGTCCGGCCTGCCACACCGGACGACGCAGCTGTTTTTACACCGGGGTCCGGGAGGGTCGCGAGCATGAGTTGATGACACCGCTGGTCTAGTCCGAAAGCCCAACCATCTTTCTGATGTGCTGCGGCGATAGCCCGTCTTCACGGAATTTTGCCAATGCGCGCGCGTCATCCCGCTTTGCCAGGCGTTTACCGGCATCGTCACGGATGAGCCGGTGATGATGATATTGTGGCGTCGGCAGGGACAGCAAACGCTGGAGGATCACATGAATTTGTGTGGCCTCTGCGAGATCCTCACCGCGCACAACCGTCGTCACATTCTGGGCGGCGTCGTCTATCACGACGGAAAGGTGATAGGATGTGCCCATATCCCGGCGTGCGAGAACGATGTCTCCGACCCTGGTCAAGGCATCGGCCAAGTTGATTGACATCACCTGATGCTTACCCGATCCGGTCTCGTGATATGACAAGGATTTGGTGTCGATAAGATCGATTGCCTTTGCCATATGCAGGCGTATGGCCGGGGCGTTTGGCACACCTACATTAAACGCCGCGTTCCGACAGGTGCCGGGGTAAACAAGCCCGTCTGGCCCATATACCGGCGCAGACCCTTCTTGTGGTGCGCTTGCCGCCAGCTGAATATCTTTGCGCGAACAGGAGCAGGGGTAGGTCACGCCCATCTCCTCCAGACTGTTGAGCGCGTCACGGTATGCACCAAGGCGATCCGACTGCCGCATCACCGGTTCTGGCCAGCTCAGTCCCAGCCAGGACAGGTCTTTGTATATCTGCTCCTCCCATTCCGGTCGCGCGCGGGATTGGTCGATGTCTTCAATTCTAAGGAGGAACGTGCCACCTGCTGCAACAGCCAAATCATGTGCAAGCAGTGCAGAATAGGCATGACCCAAGTGCAAAGGCCCGGTCGGGGATGGCGCAAAGCGTGATGTTATTTTCACGTCTTTTCAATAATATAAACGTTGGCCTTCAAGTCGATTCCGGGTAGATGGGGCCCATGGTTCTTGAATAAGAGCCGTGCCGCGCCGCAATCCAACCATTCCGATAGCGCCGTTTCGTTCTTAGGATCAGCAAGTGCATGATCATTCAGGGACAAGACACATAGCCCCCCGGCGGCGAGTTGCGTCATCAGGGTATGAAACACCGATATCGGGGCAGCACCCGCACCAATCACACCGATTGCGCATATCGCAGAATAGGTGCCGGGACGACCGGGCAACGCAGCACCGGGTTCAATGACGCTCAGCGACCGGTAGAGGTTCTTTGCCTTGGCCTGCGCCAGCATCTCCGGCGAGATATCAACGCCGTCAATCACCCGGAACCCAGCCAGTTTAAGCGCAAGACCGGAAAGACCCGTGCCACAACCAAAGTCAAGAATGGGCGCTGTCATATCGGATGCGAACCGCGCCAGCGCCTCTGCGCATCGGCCCGGTGTCGCATAGCCATTTTGCGACACTTCCGCCTCATAACTGGCGGACCAGTCGTCATAAAGTGCGCGTGTATCACTCGTGTCGCGCGCAGCGTAGGCCTTCGTCAGAAATCCGTTCGTCATGTCACAAAACTAGAACGCTTTGCACCAATCGTCCAGCCTCACGCAGGTTCTTTCACGGCGTCGAGCCAGCTCTGCCAGTCTGTTTTTGCCCGATCCGTGTAGGCTTTATAGCGGTCCTTGCGCCCCCGACGCCCGCTTTTCAGGCCTTCGACAGGTGGGAACAGCCCAAAGTTCACATTCATCGGCTGAAAGGTCTTGGCCTCGGCTCCGCCGGAAATATGGGTGATCAATGCGCCCGTCGCAGTCGTGTCGGCCGGGGTCGATAGGGCAATGCCCAGTATCTCTGCCGCCGCCAAACGCCCCGCGAGCAATCCCATTGATGCGGATTCAACATATCCTTCGACGCCTGTGATCTGTCCTGCAAAACGGATATTGGGCCGTGAGCGCAGCCGCATCTGTGCGTCCAGCAAGGTCGGCGCATTCAAAAAAGTGTTGCGGTGAATCCCGCCAAGACGGGCAAAACTTGCATTTTTAAGTCCCGGAATCGATTTAAAAACAGAGGCCTGCGCACCGTATTTCATCTTGGTTTGGAATCCAACGATGTTATAGAGCGTACCCAGTTTATTATCGCGCCGCAGTTGAACCACAGCATATGGCTTTACGTCCGGCTGGTGTGGGTTCGTCAGACCGACCGGCTTCATTGGCCCAAAACGCAAGGTCTCGCGCCCGCGTTCGGCCATGACTTCGATTGGCAGGCAGCCATCGAAGTAATCTGCCGTCTCGCCCTCTTTGAATTCGGTTTTGTCGGCGGCCAGAAGAGCGTCGATGAACGCCTCATATTGTTCTTTGTCCATGGGGCAGTTCAGGTAAGCGGTACGCTCTGCTTCCGTCTCGCCCTTATCATAGCGCGACTGCATCCAGGCGCGGCTCATGTCGATGGTGTCAAAATAGACAATCGGCGCGATCGCATCGAAAAAAGCCAACGCCGCGCCGCCCGTTTCAGCCGCGATTGCCGCACTCAACTTTGAGGACGTCAAAGGCCCTGTTGCGAAAATCCAGTGCCCCGTTGCTGGCAGCTCAGAGATTTCGCCATAGTCAATGGTGATCCGCGGGTGGGCGTTCAGCGTGTCCGTCACCGATTGCGCAAAGTGATCACGATCAACCGCGAGCGCGCCGCCCGCAGGCAGCCGGTGTTTGTCTGCCATGTTCATGATAAGACCACCCGCCGCCCGCATTTCCCAATGCAGCAGGCCCACCGCGTTTTGCTCATCATCGTCTGAGCGGAAAGAGTTGGAGCATACCATCTCGCCCAGCAACCCGGTTTGATGCGCAAAAGTGCCCACCTTTGGCCGCATCTCGTGCAGCACCACGTCCACGCCCATTTCAGCAGCCTGCCATGCGGCTTCGGACCCGGCCATGCCGCCCCCGACGATATGTAATGTCTCTGTCATAGGGCGGATGTAAGCGACGTACCCATCCCGCGCAACCTAAAGCCTGCAATGCTCTGCGTTTCGCGCGCAAATTTGTGGTTTCCGATGATCTGTGATCTTGCGCCCTCGCCGAAATCAATCAATGAAGAGAGCGGGGAGGCCAGACGCATGACATTGAAAATGGACATCACGACGCTCAGCGATTTCGTGGAGCAGGTTTTTGAACAGGTCAAAGGTGATTTCACCGTAGAAGATCTGACCGAGGATAGCCTGCGTGTCAGATTGAATGTGACTGACAAGCACCTTCGACCGGGGGGCACGGTGTCGGGCCCGTCCATGTTTGCCTTGGCCGATATGGCCGCCTATTACATGACGCTTGCGCACATCGGCCCTGAGGCTTTGACCGTCACAACGAATTGCGCCATTGATTTCATGCGCAAACCGGTGGCAGGCGTTGATCTCATTGCGCATGCACGGCTTTTGAAACTCGGTCGCCAGCTGGCCATTACGGATGTTTTGCTGTTTTCCGAGGGGCAGGCAAAACCTGTGGCGCGTGCAAGCCTGACCTATTCCATCCCGCCACGACAAGGGTGAAGGCGGGCTGCACGCGAGACCAATGCTGTTTCTTCGTTCAAAACTGAATGGTCGGGCAGGGCGCATATCATGCCAAGCAATGATCTTGTCTGGTCATCTCAGGTGCGGGCCGATGGGAACGCGGAATAGGCGTAAAAGTGGGGTAAAATGTTACCGTATTTTTAAGTGACTGTTTTCCAACACTATTACCAGCGTTAACGCTCTTGACGTGACAGCATCCTCATTTATAACCGCCAAATCTAATTCGATCTGGCCCCAAAAGGGCGAGATGTCACACTTTAACGGGGAACCGTCCATGAAAACCTTTTCTGCAACACCCGCAGATATCGACAAGAAATGGATCCTGATTGACGCCGAAGGCGTTGTTCTGGGCCGTCTTGCATCGATTGTTGCCACGCGGCTTCGCGGCAAGCATAAGCCGTCCTTCACACCGCATATGGATTGTGGTGACAACGTTGTCATCATCAATGCGGACAAGATTCAGTTGACCGGCAAGAAGCGTGATGAAAGCCATTACTGGCACACGGGTCACCCGGGCGGCATCAAATCACGGACCAAGGCGCAGATCCTTGAGGGCAAACACCCTGAACGGATCGTGACACTCGCGGTCAAGCGTATGCTGCCAGGTAACCGCCTGTCCCGCCAGATCATGACCAACCTGCGTGTTTATGCAGGTGGCGATCACCCCCACGAGGCGCAAAGCCCTGAGGTTCTGGATGTGAAATCCATGAACAGTAAAAACACCCGGAGCGCATGATCATGGCTGAAGAAATCAATACACTCGAAGAACTGGGTGCAGTCGCCGGCATCGAAGCTGCGGCACCCGAAGTGGAAGCAGTGGTTCGCGAACCTGTGCGTGACGATCTGGGCCGGTCCTATGCGACGGGCAAACGGAAAGACGCAGTGGCCCGTGTTTGGATCAAACCCGGTTCAGGCAAGGTGACCGTCAACGGCAAAGCGCAAAACGAGTATTTCGCACGCCCCGTGTTACAAATGATCTTGGCACAGCCGTTTTCGATCTCCGGAACGGAAGGTCAGTTTGACGTGGTTGCAACCGTAAAGGGCGGTGGCCTTTCCGGGCAGGCGGGTGCCGTCAAACATGGCGTTTCCAAAGCGCTACAGCTTTATGATCCGTCCTTGCGCGGTGCGCTGAAAGCGGCAGGCTTCCTGACGCGTGACAGCCGCGTGGTCGAGCGCAAGAAATACGGTAAAGCCAAAGCGCGTAAGAGCTTCCAGTTCTCCAAGCGCTAAAGTTCAGCTCTTATCTATGAGAAAACTGAAAAGGGTTCGCAATCTGCGAGCCCTTTTTTACATGCTACCGCAGTGCCGTATCGCTCAGATTGAATTGACGAAATGGTGCTGAAATTCTGGAAACACGCATCCAGCACGCGAATTCTGCCATTGCACTGCACATTAGGACCGCGTTTCTTTCCAGAATTTTTGAAATGAAAACAAAGTAATGCGCTGAATGTGCCGCAGCAATTCAACCTGTTGACACTGCGCAGCGCTCAATTTCCCCTTTTTGCCACATTCCTCTGGCACTCATGGCTGTCGAAAAGGCGAATCATTTGCAGTCGCTAGATTTAGGCTGGTTGAGTAACATGGAAAATCCTCCAAAGTATCGCGGGGCATTCAGGTGCCGTAGCCTTTGCAGACGGCTGATGGGTTTCAAGCGCGAAGAAGATGGCGCGATGACGATTTTCGCCACGATCATGGTGCTGATGATGCTTTTGGTCTGCGGTATTGCTGTCGATCTGATGCAGAATGAGATGATGCGCACGCGGGTGCAAAACACTTTGGACCGGGCAATTCTGGCCGCGTCGGATTTGGACCAACCCTTGCCAGCGGACGAAGTGGTTGACGATTACTTTGCAAAAGCGGGTATGACTGAATTCCTCAATGATGTTCGGATTACGCCGGGGTCCGACCTTCCCACAACGAATTTCCGGATTGTGCAGGCAGAGGCCCGCACGCGCACACCATCCATTTACATGGCAATGACGGGCGTGCGCACTTTACCGGTCTACGTGTCTGGCACAGCGGAAGAAACCATTGAAAAAATTGAGATTTCGCTAGTTTTGGATATTTCCGGCTCCATGCGCAACAATGGCAAAATTGGAAACCTCCGCACGGCTGCAAAAGACTTTATTGGGGCAGTCCTTGAGGGCAATGCCGCCAAAACCACCTCCTTGAACATCGTGCCTTACGCAGGCCAGACAAATCCGGGGCGGATTGTCTTTGAACGTGCCGGAGGGCTGCCCTTTGCGACATTCATTGAAGACTCCAACGGGGATGAAATTCTTTATGGACAGACCATCGTTGACGACGAGGGCAATTCAATTGACGTGCCTTACAACACAATGTCGTCCTGTCTTGACCTGACCAACAGCGATTTTGACAACATCGATCTGCCCAGCGGGGGCTATGATCAGACACCCTATTTCATGAATTGGCCAATTGATGCCCCCACAATGGATTGGGGTTGGTGTCCACAGAACAATTCCTCCATCCGTTACGCGCAAAACGACGCGGGGCGGTTGCAGGATTTCATTGACGATATGCGCCTGCATGACGGCACCGGGACACAATATGGCATGAAATATGGGGTGGCTTTGTTAAACCCAAGTTCGCGCAATACGTTTCTGGCGCTCAACGCGGCGGGTCTGGTGCCGGATGGGTTCAAGAACCGCCCGGCCGATTTTGGGACGACAGACACGCGCAAATTTATCGTCCTGATGACGGATGGTCAGATTACCGATCAGTTCAGACCGGAAGATAAAAATGACCCCAAAAATGACGAAATCGCATTGAACCAGCGCACAGGCGACCGCGATACCTATTCAACACAAAGCACCAACGTCACAAACTTCTACTCCGTCTGCAACAAAGCAAAAGCAGAAGGGATAACAGTTTATACTATTGCCTTCGAGGCCCCTGCAGACGCGGTAACCCAGATGCGCACCTGTGCCACGTCGCCAGCTTTCTTTTACAAGGTTGAAGGGGTGCAGATCAAAACCGCCTTCAAGTCAATTGCGCGCCAGATCAATGAGTTGAGGCTGACACAATGATACAGTCTTTGCGGGAATTTCTGCGGCGCTTTCGGCGCGATGAAGGGGGTCAGATCGCTGTTGAATTTGTCATCATGGTGCCTTTGGTCTTCACGATCTTCATGACCGCAATTGAACTTGGCATCTACTCGATGCGACAAATGTGGCTGGATCGTGGATTGGATATTGCCGTGCGTGAAGTCCGGCTGAATACGTCAAGTATCCCAACACATGATGCTCTGAAACAGACGATATGCGTAAACGCGGGCTTTATCCCAGATTGCCAGAACAGTTTGAAGCTGGAGATGGTGCGGATTGACCCGCGCGTTTTTGCCCAACTGGATCCGATTGCTGACTGCATCGATTTGAGCCTGCCGATTTCCAGCCAGGATGCGCCAAACTATCAGTCTGGTAATGAACATGATCTGATGATTTTACGGGCCTGTGTCAGGTTTAACCCGATCTTTCCGACAACCGGGCTGGGCTTTCAGTTTGCCAAAGACAATGGCCGGGACGCCGTGATGACAGCGATGTCTGCCTTCGTACAGGAGCCAGGCAGTTGAGGAGTACGTGCCATAAAGTGACCGCGCGCCTGCGTCGGTTTTGTGATGACCAGCAGGGGAATGTTGCGATCGAGGCGGTCATCATTCTGCCCATCATGTTCTGGGCGTATCTGGCGATGTTCACCATCTTCGATACATACCGCCAATACACCTCGCAACAAAAAGCGGCATATACAATTTCCGATCTGATTTCACGTCAGGCCACGCCGCTGGATGCTGGGTTTCTGGATGGCACCCACAATCTATTCGAGACTCTGACGCGGGCGGTCGGCCAAACCGGTATGCGCATCACTGTCGCCCGGTTTGATCAAACTCTCGCGGAATATCAGGTCATCTGGTCGCGCACGCGGGGCGGCATGGTCCCTTTGGGTAGTACGGATATTGCAGACTGGACAAACAGGCTGCCGGTCATGCCGCAGGGTGATCAGATTATCATCGTTGAAACGACGTCCGAATTCGCACCCGTTTTCAACATCGGACTCGATCGTCAACGGATCAATAACTTCGTCTTCACGCGGCCGCGTTATGCGGGACAGGTTTGCTTTTTTACCGGTGTCGAGGAGATTTGCGATTTGCCGGGGACGCCAGCACCGGTTGTCACCAATGCGGATCAGGCGTGACCCTCGTGGTTATACCCGACACAGATGCACGCTTGGCGGTTTTAGCGGCCCCAGGTGCGTACGACACCGCAATCCATATGGACGAAATTGGACCGGCTATATTTACCGACACCGCCACCGTTGCAAGCCGCCGCGGCGCGGGCCATCTGGCTGACGCTACGGGTTGAGAGGCGCAAATCCGCCGCTTGACCTTTGACGTGAAGCGAGTTTTTGGCGACACCTCTGCTGCGCGATCTCAACATGGCGTTCGTCTGCGGGCTGCGATATCCCGACAGCAGCATGTAGGGCTCGTTCGCGTCCATTAGATTATGTGCCGCAGACATGATATCGATAGTGCGCAGATCCATGGATTTCACACCATCTGTGCGCCAATCCCGCATGAAGTGATTGACCTCTTTCACTGCTTCGCGGACATAATCACCCTCGATCCAGTAAATCATATCAATCCGTTCACCCGTGCGCCCGGAATACATGCGGATACGGCGTATGTCCCCAGACCCGCGCAAGAAACCTGCGGCGTTTGAGAAAGTTGGAGCTGCAGTCACAATTGTTGCTGCGAATGCGCCCAATAGGGCGCGTCGGGAAAAACCCGTTGGATTTTCGATGGTCATAACCTGTCCGTCGCTATTCCTGCCTGGCCCGTGATGTTACACAGGCGTTTCATCTCTTCCCCAGATGCTCCCGATTTATGTCATACGGCGAAATATTAACCAAGTCCTGAACGCCAAAAGGGGCTTTTAGGCACAATTTTAGGCAAATTCTTGCGCATGGACGGATTATTGCCAAAAAATTGAATAGCGATGTGTCTGTGCATCATCTTTGGTTTTCGGCGCATATGAGCGGTATTTTTCATGGACACTCGGCATCGCCGGTTGCATCGTTAACCATTAATCGCACGTCGTTTTGTTATTGAGAGGCCCCTTCATGATTTCTGCTCTGAGCAGCCGTTTACCGACTGTGGCATTTGCCATAATAGTTTCATTTTGTTCACTTTTATTCATTCTAGGTCCGGCAGCTGCGGAGTCTGTTGCCTTCAAACAGGCGGTCGCAGAGGCGGCCGCGCAAGATCAGGATATTTCAGCCTTTTACAAAGAAACGGGCTACGGCGCGATCTGGACCGGAAAAAGCGGTCGCGAACGCAACCGCCGAGCGGCGTTGATGAATGCGTTGAACGCAGCGGATAGCCACGGCCTTCCGAGCGAGCGCTACAACCTCACCGCGCTGGAACAGCAGATGAAAAACGCGCGCACCCCTCGAGACCGCGGTCTCGTCGAGGTCGCGATGAGCCGTGCTTTCCTGCAGTATGCCCGTGATGTCCAGACGGGTGCATTGGTGCCGTCCCGCGTGGACAAGAACATCGTACGGCAAGTGCCTTACCGGGATCGCAAATCCTACCTGACCAACTTTGCAAAGTCGTCACCCAAAGGGTTTTTCAAAGCACTTCCGCCTCAAACAGGTGAATACAACGCATTGAGGAAACAGAAACTTGTTCTCGAGGGTCTGATTGCCAAGGGGGGATGGGGTCCCACGGTCAAAGCGAAAAAACTTGAGCCCGGCGACAGTGGCGCATCTGTTGTTGCTCTGCGGGATCGCTTGGTTCGGATGGGGTATCTCAAACGCACTGCAACCGGCACATACGACAGTACCATGACAGATGCCGTGATGCGGTTTCAGGCCGATCACGGGCTTGCGCAGGACGGCGTCGTCGGACAGGGAACGCTGGCTGAAATCAACACCTCTGTTGAGAAACGTTTGCAATCTGTGATTGTCGCGATGGAACGCGAACGTTGGGTCAACAAGGACCGTGGCAAACGTCATATCGAAGTGAACCTCACCGACTTTACGGCAAAGATCATAGATAATGGCAAAGTGACATTCACCACGCGGTCCGTGATTGGCGCGCGCGACGCCAAACGGCAGTCACCAGAGTTTTCCGACGTTATGGAGTTTATGGTCATCAATCCGAGCTGGTTCGTGCCGCGCTCGATTGCGATTGGTGAATATCTGCCGGAGCTGCAACAGAATCCGAATGCGGTGAACCATCTGATCATTACCGACAGAAGCGGTCGGCAGATTGATCGCACCAACGTCGATTTCACGAAATACACCGCACGCACATTTCCCTACGCGATGCGCCAACCGCCAAGCCGTAGCAATGCATTGGGGCTGGTGAAGTTCATGTTCCCAAACAAGTACAACATCTATCTGCATGATACACCGGCAAAAAACCTCTTTGGACGTGAGACCCGAGCTTATAGCCATGGATGCATCCGACTGGCTGATCCGTTTGAATTTGCCTATGCGCTGCTGGCAAAGCAATCCAATGACCCCGAGGGCCTGTTCAAGAAAACGCTGGCATCCGGGACGGAAACGCAGCTTAACCTGAAAAAACCTGTGCCGGTGCACATCATCTATCGGACCGCATTGGCAAATTCGAAAGGGCAAATCCAATACCGACGCGACGTCTATGGCCGTGACGGGCGAATTTGGAACGCGCTGTCGCAGGCAGGGGTGGCCTTGCGCGGCGTTCAGGGCTAAGTCATGCGCGTAACACCACTGGGAGCAGCGGCATGGCGCGTCAGGAATTCAGCGTTGAAGACATTGCAAAAGCCCTTGGTGCTGAATCCTTCGGTGATACGAAGCTGAAGATCAATGGCGTGGCAGAACCGCAATCTGCCACGACCGGCCAGTTGGCGATGGCCACAAATGCCGATTACGCCGCCAAACTCGATCAGGGGCAGGCCATTGCTGCGGTTTTATGGCCGGGTGCCGATTGGGAGGCGCTGGGATTAAAGGCTGCGATTATTCCCAGCCGTCCACGCTATGCCATGTCGGGTCTAACCCAACTGCTCGATCCGGGGCAGGGGTTTGCGCCGGGCATCCACGCAAGCGCGATCATTGATCCGACAGCTGACATTGGCGCGAATGTCAATATTGGCCCTTTGACGGTCATCGGCCCCGGCGCGGTAATCGGTGAGGATAGCACGATCGGACCGCAATGTTTCATTGGCTGGAACGCGCGTCTGGGTCCGAATGCGATGTTGCGCGAACAGGTCAGCATTGGCGCGCGCGTAAGCATTGGCGCACACTTTTACGCCCAGCCCGGTGTGCGCATCGGGGGGGATGGTTTTTCCTTTGTCACCGAAGATAAATCAGGCATCGAAGCCGTACGAGAAACGCTTGGCGATCAACAGGATACGCAAGCGCAGGGGTGGACGCGCATCCATTCTCTGGGCGCTGTTACCATTGGCGATCACGTCGATCTGGGGGCCTGCGTCAACATTGACAATGGCACCATCCGTGACACGCGCATTGGCGATGGCTGTAAAATGGATAATTTCGTGCACATCGGACATAACGTGGTTATCGGCAAGGATTGCCTGATCTGTGGCCATTCCGGCGTTGCAGGCTCAACCGTCGTTGGGGACAATGTGGTGCTGGGCGGGATGACCGGGGTCAGCGATAACATCTTTATCGGTGATCGTGTCATTACCGGCGGCGGGACCAAGGTTCTGTCCTCCATTCCGGCCGGGCGCGTGGTGCTGGGCTATCCTGCCACCAGAATGGACAAGCAAATCGACATCTTCAAGGCGATCCGACGCTTGCCAAGGCTGGTCTTGGACGTCGCGGAGTTAAAGAAAGCGGTTTTCAAATCAGGTGGTAGTGACTAAATCCTCCGCAGGCGCACGATATAAGGGCAAACCGATGAGCACACAGGATCAGGTTATCTCCATCATCGCAGAGCATGCCGTCCTTGACCCTGCGGATGTGTCTGCGAGCAGTACGCTTGAAGAGTTGGGCATAGACAGTCTGGGGCTCGTGGAGTGCATCTTTGCAATCGAGGAGACCTTTGACATCACCGTGCCGTTTAACGCCAACAATCCGACGGAAAGCGACTTTGACATCTCCTCAGTCGCGTCCATCGTCGAAGGGATCACCCGCCTGCAGAAAGAGCAGGGCTAACATAGCATGAAACGTGTGGTGATCACCGGGGCAGGCACCATCAACGCCTTGGGCCATGACGTTCCCACAACACTTGCGGCGATGCGGGAGGGCGTGTGCGGCATCGGCCCACTGGCGCTGCGGGATGTTGAACGCTTGTCGATACAGATCGGGGGGCAGGTGCGCGGTTTTGAGGCCGAAGGACGCTACAATCGTCAGCAAATTTCCCTCTATGACCGTTTTACGCAATTTACACTGGCGGCTGCCAGTGAAGCAATCGCACAATCGGGGTTGAGCTTTTCCGGCGACCTTGCGGCCAAATCCGGCGTCGTGTTGGGCACGGCGGGCGGCGGTGTGAGCACTTGGGATGACAACTATCGTTCCGTGTACGAGGACGGCAAAAACCGCGTGCATCCGTTTGTCGTTCCCAAGTTGATGAACAACGCGGCTGCCTCTCATGTCAGCATGCAGCATAACCTCAAAGGCCCCTCGTTTACGGTTTCGACCGCCTGCGCATCGTCAAATCACGCCATGGCGCAGGCCTTCATGATGGTAAGGTCCGGGCTGGCGCCTGTCATGATCACCGGCGGATCGGAATCCATGCTGTGTTTTGGCGGCGTCAAAGCCTGGGAAGGGCTGCGTGTCATGTCGCGCGACGCCTGCCGTCCGTTCTCGGCCAACCGCAATGGGATGGTGCAGGGCGAAGGAGCAGGGGTCTTTGTTTTTGAGGACTATGAAGCGGCCAAAAAGCGCGGCGCCGACATTCTATGCGAAGTCGTGGGTTTTGCCATGTCGTCTGATGCGGCCGATATTGTTATGCCCTCCAAGAACGGGGCGGCGCGCGCGATGGCCGGCGCGTTGAGCGATGCGGGCCTGAACCGGGATGAGGTGGGATATATAAACGCGCATGGCACAGGCACTGCGGCCAACGATAAAACCGAGTGCGCCGCGGTGGCAGATGTGTTTGGACCGCATGCGGACAAATTGATGATGTCATCCACCAAATCCATGCATGGTCATTTGATTGGCGGCACCGGTGCTGTCGAATTACTCGCCTGCATTATGGCGCTGCGGGACGGGGTGATTGCCCCGACCATTGGCTATCAGGAACCTGATCCGGAATGTGCGCTCGATGTGGTTCCCAATGAGGCGCGCGATGCGAAAGTCACCGTCGCCTTGTCCAACGCTTTCGCCTTTGGGGGCATGAACGCGGTGCTGGCCCTGCGCAAGGTTTGAACCCGCACCGCGATGCTGGACGCAACCCTATTGGGTAAGAAATGAAGACGCCTCGAAAGCGGCTGTAAACCCTTTCAGCGACAAGGTCACATTGACACGTTGATCCGGTGCCGCGATGGGCACAATGGACAGCACAGCCTGCGCGCCGCGCTTGTACAAATCGACATCAGCAGACGTCAGGCCGATCCGGGCATAACACCCGATGGTGTTGCAATAGGCGTAAGGATACTTGCGTCCGGTCTGGTCATCGACCTTTATCGCCAACTGTTCGGCCAATGCCGTTTCGAGGGGAACGACTATGGTTGCACCTGCGGCAGCCTGGCTGCCCTCAGGCAGACGGAACATGGTGAACTCAGCCACCGGAGAGCCATTGCCATCTGACAAAAGCTGATACATCTGGCACAGATCATCCGCGTCCTCGACGACAACGCAACGCAGCGACCAGTCCTGAAAAGTCTCTCGTATGTAGGTATCGCCCGGACGCGGTGTGTCGTCGACTTCAGTACCCAATGCGAGCCCTTCGCCGGTTAACTCGCCTTGCGTCGCGTCTTGCGCATGCACGCTCATGGGTGCGGTCAAAAAACCCGCCGCCATCAAGGCGAATGCGGAAAAAACTCGAGATGTTCTGGACATGTTGGCTCCGTCTTGGATGTTTGGTGATGATCTAGCACGCTCGCAAAAGACTGTCAGGCCGAATGCCTTCAATTTTGCGCCAAAACACTTCTTTTCAGGGGCAGATCACAAAAAAAGGGAACGCGAAACCGCATTCCCTCTCTCGTATTTCTTCTCCCCGTCGGACTGGCCGACTTATTTTTGTAAAGGTACGAAACACCGCTCGACCCGTCAACAGCTAAAACTCTGATTATTCATATAAGAACCCAGTTTTGAAAAAAGGCCGTACCAATAATTGGCACGGCCAGTCTAACAGGGAGGAGACCAACGCCAAAAGGACATGAATCGACGTCGGTCAAATTTACTATGGCCCTGAAAGGTTAAAAACGTATGGTCATCCTACAAGAATAGAAGTGATTGGAAAAAGCAGCGTGACATCAGATATTTTCATCGGTGGTGGCGGTCCGGAATATGCGACCCAACAATTTCTGAAACTCGATTACGCCAATCGGCATGGCCTCATTGCCGGGGCGACGGGAACGGGGAAAACCGTAACTTTGCAAATTCTGGCTGAGGGGTTTGCAAATGCCGGAGTCCCTGTATTTCTATCGGATGTTAAGGGTGATTTGTCCGGGTTGGCCAAAGCAGGCAGCCCCACGCATAAGCTACACGCGCCCTTCAGTGAACGGGCTGCAAAGATAGGGTTTGCAAACTTTTCCTATGACGCGTTTCCGGTCACGTTCTGGGATGTTTTCGGAGATCAAGGGCACCCCGTGCGCACAACCGTGTCAGAGATGGGGCCGCTGCTATTGTCACGCCTGCTCAATCTGACTGAGGCGCAGGAGGGTATCATCAATATCGCCTTCCGGCTCGCAGATGAGGAAGGGTTGCCGCTGCTTGATCTGAAGGATTTGCAGTCTTTGCTGGTCTGGATCGGTGAAAATGCCAAAACCTTGGCCTTGCGATATGGCAATGTCTCTTCAAGTTCTATCGGGGCGATTCAGCGTCGTTTGTTGGTGCTGGAAAACCAAGGTGGCACCGGCCTCTTTGGGGAACCTGCGCTGCAGCTTTCCGACCTGATGCGCAGGGATTCGCAGGGGCGCGGGCAGATCAACATTCTTGCCGCAGACAAGCTGATGGGGGCCCCAGCGCTTTACGCAACCTTCCTGCTGTGGTTGCTTTCAGAACTCTTTGAAGAACTGCCTGAAGTGGGGGATCCCGACAAACCCAAACTGGTGTTTTTCTTTGACGAGGCGCATCTGCTTTTCGATGATGCCCCCAAAGCGTTGGTGGATAAGGTTGAGCAGGTCGCGCGGCTGATCCGGTCCAAAGGGGTCGGTGTCTATTTCATCACCCAGAACCCCGCAGATGTGCCCGAAGACATCCTCGGGCAACTTGGCAACCGTATCCAGCATGCGCTGCGTGCCTTCACGGCCAAGGACAAGAAAGAGCTGCGGATGGCGGCGGATACCTATCGTGAGAATCCTGAATTCGACACGGAAATCGCAATCCGTGAAGTCGGGGTCGGCGAAGCCGTGACGTCAATGCTTGAGAAGAAAGGTGTGCCCGGCGTCGTTGAGCGGACGTTGATCCGCCCCCCGTCATCCCATCTTGGACCAATCTCCGCTACTGAGCGGGCTGACATCATGGCGCAATCAGATATGGCGGCGCGTTATAATAAGACGGTTGATCGCAAGTCAGCCTATGAAATCCTGAAACAGCGCGCGGATGCGGCATCGCAGGAAGCGGAACACTCTGAAGACCTGGCGGAACAGGCCTCGGCGCTAGAGCGCGAATTCAACGCCGCGCGGCGCTACAGTGGTCAGCGGGTTGCCCGATCAACATCGCGGCGCAGCACCCGCGCGCGCAAGCAACCTGAAACAATTGGTTCAGCCCTCACCAATGCCGTGCTCAAGGAGTTAAGCGGGACAACGGGTCGTCGGATGGTGCGCGGTATTCTCGGCAGTCTGTTCAAAGGGCGCTAGTTTCACGCTGTTACTTTTCAGGGATGAGACCGCGTGGGCTGAACCGCAGGACCAACAGCAAGACCATCCCCATGGTAAAGAGCCGCATATGCGCTGCAGATTCGATCAGATGCGCCTTGAGTGCTGATCCATCGGCCATGCCAGATGTTATCAATTGCATCAGCCACAAGCCCATCGGCTCGACCTGCACCCAGAGGAACCAGATCAGAAAGCCGCCCAAGATCGCGCCGAAATTGTTGCCGGACCCGCCCACGATGACCATGACCCAGACCAGAAAGGTAAAGCGCAAGGGTTGATAGGTGCCGGGCGTCAGCTGGCCGTCCAATGTCGTCATCATTGCCCCGGCAATGCCGCAAATGGCAGACCCCAGAACAAAGATTTGCAAATGCCGCGCGGTGACGTCCTTGCCCATCGCCTCGGCGGCGACTTCATTGTCGCGAATGGCGCGCATCATCCGGCCCCACGGACTGTGCAGCGCGCGCTGCGCCAGAACCAGCAGGACCACCAGCACAACCGTAAAGAGCCCTGCATACATCAGCTTGACATAGAGCGTCGAGGCGGTGACCGCATCAACTCCAAAGCCTGCGGCGCGTTCCACGAAAGCCGGGTCGTTTTGCAGATCGATTTCATAGGGCGTCGGACGCGGCAGGCCCACGACGTTTTTCACACCGCGTGCGAGCCAGTCCTCGTTCTTGAGAACGGCGATAATGATCTCCGCAATGCCGAGCGTGGCAATCGCCAGATAGTCCGAGCGCAAACCCAGCGCGGTTTTGCCAATGATCCACGCCGCAGCGGCCGCAAACAGACCCCCAACCGGCCAAGCCAGCGTCACCCAAAGCCCGCGATCTATCCCAAGCCCGCCGATATTGCCTGTCGCCGCCGGGTTTATCGACTCGATCGCATCGACACCGGGATCGAACAAGGCACGATAGACGAAAAAACCAAAGACCAGCAGCGCCAGCACGACGATTTTACGTGGCCAGCCAGCGTCCATACGCCGGCGCACAATGACAACCACAACCACCATCACGAGGGCAAAGACGAAAGCGCTCAGGATATTCCAGCCCCCCGCGCTCCATGCGCCGGGTGTCGCGGGCGTTCCGATCAAAACCGCAGCCAAGCCGCCAAGGGCCACAAAGCCCATGATGCCGACGTTGAACAGCCCCGCAAACCCCCATTGCAGGTTCACACCCAGCGCCATGATCGCCGAAATCAGCCCCATGTTGACAATCACAAGCGCTGTATTCCAGCTTTGCGTGAACCCGGTGTAGAGGATCATTGCGCCCACGATCGCAAATAGCATGGTATTTTTCAGCGCCGAGTTCATACTGATTTCCCTTTGAACAATCCGGTCGGCTTGAACAACAGCACGATCAGCAGGATCAGAAAGCTCACTGCGAGTTTGTAATCCGTCGACAAAAGCTGCACGAGGCCGCTGGGTTCAAGGTTTTCGGGCATGAGGTACGTCAGAACTTTTTTCCACGCGTAGGTCACGGTTACTTCGGAAAAGGCGATCACGAATCCGCCTGCAATCGCCCCAAGCGGATTGCCGAGGCCCCCGACGATGGCGGAGGCGAAGATCGGCAGAAGCAGTTGGAAATAGGTAAAGGGTTTGAACGACTTATCCAGCCCGTAAAGCACGCCCGCGATGGTGGCGAGGCCCGCGACGATCAGCCAGGTAATCATCACGACACGTTCGGGGTTGATGCCGGAGAGCAAGGCGAGGTCTTCGTTGTCGGAATAGGCGCGCATGGATTTGCCTGTGCGCGTGCGGTTGAGAAACCAGAACAGCAGGATCACGCAGATGACGGCGACGAGCACGGTAATCCCTTGCGTCGTCTTGATCGCAAGCCCCTCGCGCAGGCCTGTCATCTCGCGAAATGTGCGCGCGGAGATGATAAAGCGCTCTCCATCCGTGAAGCGCTGATCGTCCGGCCCGATGATGAAACGCACGATGCCATTAAGGATGAAGGTGACGCCGAGGCTGACGATCACCAGGATCACCGGCTTGGCCTTTTGTTCACGGTAAAAGCGATAGACCATGCGGTCGGTGACCAGCAGCAAGCCCATACAAGCCAAGATGCCGAAGGGTAGGGCGAGCAGGGCGGTCGGCAGCGGCCCCAGTGAAAACCCCCAGCTTTGAAACAGCCATGTGAATAAAACCGTCACCATGGCCCCAAACGCCATCGTGTCCCCATGCGCAAAATTCGAAAACCGCAGGATGCCGTAGATCAGCGTGACCCCGAGAGCGCCAAGAGCAAGCTGCGCGCCATAGGCCATGCCGGGAACAATGACGAAGTTCAAAAGGGCGATGAGGGCGTTTAGGAAGTCCATCACTAATTAACCCAATCGCAGATACCGATGTGAACGGTACTTAGCACACCTTGGGAGCTATTTCTCTGGACCGTAAGAGTCGCCGGCGAGGGTTCAAATGGACCAGTTTCCTCAATCAGGAGCACCTGCGAAAGTATTGGCGGATGAAAGCTCGAAAGAGATATTTGAAATTTCTCTTCTTCATCGGGCAGAAGTGAAAGTTGGCCGACGCCACCATCAATTACTATCCCAATCAGGTTAGGTTGTTGTTCGGAGTCAATCGTTGGCCCATCTATCAAAACGGGGTCGGCGATGACAAAAAATGAAACGCCGTCGTCGGTCAATCGCATAGCATTAAATCGCAATACCGCGGGTTCGATACCGGAGCACGTTTTGTCGACGCAAGTTTCTGCAAAGATACACTCCGCTATTTGACTTTGTGCGACAGAAGCGGGCAGCAACATCGCAATGACCGTCGCGATACGTAGTATTATCGATATACTCATGCCCATCTCTGGTCTCATCCCCCCAAAAACGATTTGCGGACTTCAGGGTCCGCCAGCATTTCCTTGCCCGTCCCCGTATATGCGTTCCGCCCCTGCACCAGCACATAACCCTTGTCGGCGATCTCAAGGGCTTGTCGGGCGTTTTGTTCCACCATCAGGATGGGGATGCCGGTGCGGGCAACCTCGATGATGCGGTCAAAAAGCTCGTCCATCACGATGGGGCTGACCCCGGCGGTTGGCTCGTCCAGCATCAACACCTTGGGTTGGGTCATCAATGCGCGGCCCACGGCGACCTGCTGGCGTTGCCCGCCCGAAAGCTCCCCCGCCGCCTGGTGGCGCTTGTCGCGCAGGATCGGGAAGAGGTCATAGATTTGTTCCATCGTCGGGCGGATGTCATCGGTGCGAATGAACGCACCCATCTCCAGGTTTTCCTCGACCGTCATGGAGGTAAAGATATTGGAGGTCTGCGGCACAAATCCCATGCCCTTTGTCACCCGTGCCTGCGGGGTGAGGGCCGTGATATCCTCCCCATCAAGGCGCACATGCCCCTGCCGCAGGTTCAGCATGCCGAACACGGCCTTCATACCCGTTGATTTGCCCGCACCATTTGGGCCAACGATCACGGCGATCTCTCCGCGATCCACGGCAATCGTGCAATCGTGCAGAATGTCCGGCCCTGCGCCGTACCCGCCGGTCATGTTCTCGCCGATCAGGAAGGGCGTGGCCATCGGTGTCAGTCCATTTCCACAAGGTTCAGAAAAGTCGCGTGCAAGGCGCGGTGGTCGTCGGAATAGGCGGTCGCACCGATGACATAGCTTTGCATTTGCAGCAGTCTGCTCTCTTCCAGAAGGATGGTATTGGCAAAAACAACAGGCACCCCCCTGAAAGTCACGGAAAAGGCTATGGTGACGGCGTCCTTCCCGTCAACTTCCGCAGGCTCATCGCTTAAAACCGGAATATCACGCACGCGCACGCCCGTGATGCCGGCGACCCCATCTAGGATCACGGCTTTGGCACTATCCATTTCTATGCCCTGCGCCGTGCCGACGCGATCTGAGATGAATTGTACGAATTCCGTGTCGGCGCGCATGAATTGCGCGTCGATCGCCGCGCTTGGGGGCGGGGTCTGTGTCCAGATGGGGGAGATACCACAAAACGACAAGTCAGAGAGCACCGGCTTGCAATCAGAGCGCTGGCGATCGGTGAAGGCCCATGTCCCGTCTGAAAAGAGTGTTATGCTGCGACCCTCTACCGAACTTGACCCGACAATGGATTGTGCATGCGCGGCAGATGCGGCGACACAGAAAAGGGCAAGCGCCACGGATTTAAAGAAACCGTTTTGTATCAATGTTTTAAAACCTCTTTGTTTTTCAGCCCGGTGCCGAGATAGGCCTCGATCACCTGTTCGTTGGCCTTGATCTGGTCCAATGTACCCTCTGCCAACACGCGCCCCTCGGCCATGCAGATGACCGGGTCACACAAGCGCCCGATGAAATCCATGTCATGTTCGATCACGACAAAGGTATAGCCGCGTTCCTGATTGAGACGGATGATCGCATCGCCGATGGTGTTCAACAGCGTCCGGTTCACGCCCGCGCCGACTTCATCAAGGAACACGATCCGCGCATCGACCATCATCGTGCGGCCCAGTTCCAACAGCTTTTTCTGCCCACCCGAAATTTGCCCCGCTTTGTGATCCGCCAGATGTTCCACGGTCAGAAACTCCAGTACTTCGTCTGCCTTGGCGCGCAGCGCGCGTTCCTGATCGGCGATGCGTTTGCGGCCAAACCATGTGTTCCAAAGCGTCTCACCCGCCTGATCGCCGGGGACCATCATGAGGTTTTCGCGACAGGACATGGATGAAAACTCATGCGCAATCTGAAAAGTGCGCAGCAACCCTTTGTGAAACAGATCATGCGGTGGCAGGCCCGTGATGTCTTCGCCTGCCATGAAAACACGGCCTGATGTGGGTTTAAGAACGCCCGCGATAACATTGAAAAGAGTTGTTTTTCCGGCACCGTTCGGCCCGATCAGCCCCGTGATCGATCCCTGCGCAATTTCCAGCGACGCCCCATCCACAGCCCGGAATCCACCAAAGTGTTTATGAAGGTCTTCGACGACGATCATGCCTGTGCCTTGCATTTTCCCAGCTTTCTTGCGGCCCCCAAAAACAGCCCGGCGTCAAAGACACCGGGCTGTTTTCGTATCAAGCGGGCTTTTACTTAAAGCCGATGGTGACGTTTGCGCCATCCTGCACTTCAATCATGCGGTAGGTGCCCGCGGATTCGCCGGGCCCGATCAATTCAACCGCAGAGGCACCGACATAGTCGACCTCGCCGCCTTCGCGCAGAATATCAAAGGCTTTGGCCAGATCACCGGGGTAGATCTTTTCGCCCGGCGCGTTGGCCACATCCAGAATGTGTTTGCCGTATTCCGCAGGATCAACGCTATTTGCCGCCTGCATCGCGAGCATGAAAAGCGCGGCTGCATCATAGCTTTCGGGCGTATAGGGCGAAGTGGCATCAAATGCGTCCCCCGCAAGCTCCTTGAGCTTTTCGATCCCTTCACCGCCGGACCCGGCAATCTGACCATAAGACCCGTCCAGCGCTGAGCCGACATTGGCGGGAAGGCTGTCACCGATCATACCACCGGGCAGGCCAAAAGTGTCAAATGCGCCTGTGTCCAGTGCCGCGTTGATAATGCCGAGGCCGCCTTGGTCAAGGTATCCCGCAACCACGAGGATATCGCCACCCGCCGAGGCCAGTGCACCCATTTCAGCGGAGTAGTCCGCCTTGCCGTCTTCATGCGCTGCAACGATTGTGACTTCGCCACCCGCGCTTTCAAAGTTGCTCTGGATCGCGTCGGCGAGACCTTTGCCGTAGTCATTATTGGTGTAGGTCAGCGCGATGGATTTTACGCCACGTTCCTGCAGGATTTCGGCCATCACCTGACCTTCGCGCGCGTCCGATGGGGCGGTGCGGAAAAACAGGCCGTTGTCTTCAACCGTGGTCAGGCCGGGCGATGTGGCAGAGGGTGAAATCATTACCATGCCGTTCGGGATCGCCACGTTTTGCAAAATCGCGCCGGTGACACCGGAGCAATCCCCGCCGATCAATCCATTGATGCCTTCAGCAATCATACGCTCGCCGTTGGATGTGCTCAGACCGTTGTCGATGCAGCCTGTGTCGGCGCGGATCGACGTCACGGTCGCCGCGTCGAGCAATTTGCCACTGTTTGTCGCTTCCGTCATCGCAAGCTCAGCGCCCGCCGCCATTGGGCCGGTCAAGGATTCAATCGGACCGGTAAATCCGAACAACACACCGAGAGTTACTTCACTATTCGTATCATCTGCCAATGAAGTCGTGGCAATCAGTGCTGCAGCCGTTGTGGCCATAAGCATCTTTTTCATTGTTAATCTCCCATATTGGAACTTGGCGTTCGCCTTGCAGATTATGCGCCCTATTTTCGAAAAGAAAGCGGTTTTGGCTGTATCGCTCGACTGCTCTGAAAAAGGTTGGAAATTCTGCCCTTTCAGGTGGAAATCTGCCTCCCTAAGACCCGGCACAGGAAGGATTTCATGCGCAAAATACTGACTCTATCGTGGCTGTTCATGCTCGCTATCTCAGCGTCCGCTCTGATGGCGCGGGCGGATATCGTGTTTACCCCGGTCGTGACCGGTTTGGATGAGCCTTGGGCGATAGATCATCTGCCGGATGGGCAGTTGCTGATTACCGAAAAGGACGGGCGTGTGCTTTTGTGGAACGCGGGCGTGCTGCGCGAGGTGCAAGGCGCGCCGCGGGTCGTTGATCGCGGGCAGGGTGGATTGATGGACGTGACTGTGGCGCGCGACTTCGCAACCAGCCGGTCCGTGTTTCTGAGCTACAGCAAACGCCAGCAGGGCGGCGCGGGCACGGCGCTGGCGGTGGCAACCTTGTCGCAGGATGGTGGCTCACTGCTGGATTTACGCGATATCTTTGTGATGGCGCCGGGGTCTTCCGGGGGCCGGCATTTTGGATCGCGCATTGTCGAAGGTACGGACGGAACCGTGTACCTGACCATTGGGGATCGTGGCGACAGGCCATCTGCGCAGGATCGAAACAGCCACGCAGGCAGTGTGATCCGGATCAACCGGGACGGCAGCGTTCCATCCGACAACCCATTCGTGGATACCCCCGATGTGCAGCCTGAAATCTGGTCGTTCGGGCACCGCAATCCGCAGGGAGCCGGGCTGGATGCGCAGGGCAGACTTTGGACGGCAGAGCATGGCGCGCGAGGTGGCGACGAAATCAACCTGGTGCGCAAGGGCGCGAATTACGGCTGGCCCGTCATTTCATATGGCCGCCACTATACCGGGGGGAAAATCGGCGAGGGCACGGCGCGCGCTGGCATGGAGCAGCCGGCGTCTTACTGGGACCCGTCTATCGCGCCATCGGGTCTGTTGGTCTATCAGGGCGATATGTTTCCTAAATGGCGCGGTGACATGTTTGTCGGCTCGCTGAAAGACGACTACATCGCGCGGCTCGCCATATCCGGTGAGAAAACGCGTGAAGTTCAGCAGATCCGGAATGATGCAACCGCCCGCGTGCGTGATATTGCCGAAGCTGTGGATGGCAGCATCTGGTTTATCTCTGTCGGGAATCGAGCCATTTATAGGATCAGTAATTAAAATCAATATGTTGCGCAGGTATATTGATGTGATGCATCCGCACCGGTTTCACGCGGCTGTTAAAACGACAACCGTGACGCATGACTCCCGCGCTCGCGGTAAGGAGTGGTGTCATAATGCGCCCGGTAGCATTTCGAAAAATGCGAAGGCGAAGCAAACCCGCAGGCCAGCGCCACATTGATCACGCTCATATCGGTTTGCATCAAGAGGTTACGCGCTTTTTGCAACCGCAATTCCATATAATACCGCTTGGGGCTGCGGTTCAGGTATCGCCGAAAAAGTCGCTCAAGCTGGCGCGTGCTCATGCCGACGTCGCGCGCAAGGGTTGAGGGGCTGATTGGCTCTTCGATGTTGCTTTCCATCATCTGGATCACAAGGCTCAGCTTGGGATGCCTGACACCTATACGGGTTGGAACCGACAGGCGCTGTGTGTCCTGATCCGTGCGGATCGACGTATAGATCAATTGATCCGCCACCAGATTGGCAAGATCCTCACCCTGTTGTTCGGCAATGAGTTTGAGCATCAAATCAATCGAGGATGTTCCCCCCGCTGTCGTTATCCTGTTGCCATCGACCACAAAGACGGATTTCGTCAGCGTCACATCCTCGAAATCCTCGGCAAAACTGTCTTGGTTCTCCCAGTGGATTGTCGCCTTTTTACCATCCAGCAAACCTGCCTTTGCCAATGTGTAGGCAGCGGTACACAGCCCCCCCAGCATGACCCCTTTGCGGGATTCGCGTCGCAGCCAGCCCAGCACCCGTTTTGTTGTCGCTGCCTGCACATCAATGCCGCCACAGACCAAGAGAATATCGTCGCGCTGCAGATCTTCGAGGTCGCCATCCAGCTTGAAACCGCTGCCCGCGGAGCAATGCACAATGTCGCCGCCTTCTCCGATAATGCGCCACTCATACAGCGTCTCATTTGCCATACGGTTGGCAATACGCAGGCTCTCTACAGCGGCAGAAAAACACAGCAAGGTAAAGTGATCGAGCAGAAGAAACACAAACCGTTTCGGCTTTGACGTGTTTGTATCACTGCGGGATGATCGTGAGATATCGGACATTCCTGCCTCATGCTGGTCGTCATGCCACCCGGTAGGCGACCGCATGCGGACACCGAGCTTTATTCGCAACTCTGCTCACGGCCTGAAAGCGACGTCAAGAGGATGAATTTGTGATATGGTCACTCGCGCTGCGCTTTTGTATAGAGAATGTCGATATGTGAGCGCTCGCAGTGCGCGGGCCAGGAGCGGAGACGAAAAACATGAGCGAATGGACAAAATCGAGCTGGCGCGCAAAGCCGCGCATCCAGATGCCGGACTATCCTGATCAGGCTGCCCTGAACGAGGTTGAAGCACAACTGTCGCGTTATCCGCTGCTGGTATTTGCCGGTGAAGCACGCCGCCTGAAAAAGCACCTTGGTGCGGCTGGCCGGGGAGAAGCGTTCCTGTTGCAGGGCGGTGACTGTGCGGAGAGCTTTGATCAATTCAGCTCGGATGCGATCCGCGATACGTTCAAAGTGATGCTGCAGATGGCGATTGTGTTGACCCATGGTGCAAAAGTCCCGGTGATCAAAGTAGGTCGGATGGCCGGTCAATTTGCCAAACCGCGTTCGGCTGCGACTGAAACGATCGATGGGGTGGAACTGCCCAGCTATCGTGGTGATATCATCAACAAGCTGGATTTCACCTCGGACGCACGTATTCCGGACCCGCAGAACATGCTGCGCGCCTATACGCAGGCGGCAGCGACATTAAACCTGCTGCGGGCTTTTTCCACGGGTGGTTATGCCGATGTCCATCAGGTGCATGCCTGGACGCAGGGCTTTACCGAAGGTGAAAAGGCCGAAGCTTACCGCGAGGTTGCGAACCGCATTTCCGACACGCTGGATTTCATGACAGCTGCGGGGATCAATGCGGATACGGCGCACACACTGCAATCGGTTGAGTTCTACACCAGTCATGAATCCCTGCTGCTTGAATACGAAGAAGCGCTGACCCGCGTTGACAGCACCACGGGCAAATGGCTTGCGGGCTCGGGTCATATGATCTGGATCGGTGATCGCACACGCCAGCCAGACGGGGCGCATGTGGAATTTGCCAGCGGTGTCCAAAACCCAATTGGCCTCAAGGCGGGGCCAAGCATGACCTCGAATGACCTCAAGCAGCTGATGGCCAAGCTGAACCCCGAAAACGAAGAGGGTCGCCTGACCCTGATCGCGCGTTTTGGCGCCGGATCGGTGGCGGAGCATCTGCCGCGCCTGATCAAAACGGTGCGCGAAGAAGGGGCGAATGTGACTTGGGTATGTGACGCGATGCATGGCAATACCATCAAATCCTCGACCGGGTACAAGACCCGGCCGTTTGAATCGGTTTTGCGCGAGGTGCGCGAATTCTTTGCCGTTCACGCGTCCGAGGGCACGGTGCCCGGTGGTGTTCACTTTGAGATGACGGGTCAGGATGTCACGGAATGCACCGGTGGTGTCCGCGCGGTCAGCGACGAAGATCTGTCTTCGCGCTATCATACGGCGTGTGATCCGCGCTTGAATGCCAGCCAGTCTCTGGAGCTCGCCTTTCTGGTCGCCGAAGAGCTTTCTGCCCGGCGCACGCAACACCAGAACGCAGCCGTGAGCTAACGCATCGCAGGAAAAAGAATGCCCGCTGATTTCAGATCAGCGGGCATGTACGTTGGACTTGTTTTTGGTCGACATCAGGCTGAAGACCGCCGCCATATGTTCGTACCGGCGATCTCCTCCCGATGAACGCAAACCTTACTAGTCGTCTGTTTTCACAAGTCTGAGGTAGGGCGCTTCGCGGCGCGGGGTCTCGGTGCGAAATTCGGCTTTGGCTTCGGCAAATCCAGGCACTTCAACGGTAGGTTTTGGCGCTGGCAACGGTTTCTTTGGCTCCCGCTTGGCACGCAACGGCATCGACTGTTCCGACACGATGGGGCGAAGCGACGAAGCCGTCACATCAAAACGCCGTGGGCTGCGGCCCATGTCACCGACAGCGACCAGCGCGCCGAGAATACGGCTGACGTCGCCGAGGTCACTCTTGAGCGGCATCAGGATCAACCGCGCGTCCAGCGGCTGCATGCCCGGCCCCTTTTCGGAGTGTAGCATCATTGTACATGTGGCGGGTGTCTCGAATACTTCTTCGAGAGTGTCGCTCAGTTGGCGCCGTGACGCAGGCGTAATGAATGCCGTCAAGGGCATGCCGCGGACCTCCATGCCCATCAGATCGCTCAGGTGACTTCCAGCGATCCGAAGCCGGGCAATTCCGGGTGCGATCCGTTCCACGATGAACGCATACTCCAGCGCCTGCTCTATACCGCGTGGGTCGATTTCCGACCGGTTCGGCATCAACCGTGTGCCACGCAGCGCTTCCCAATAGGCCTCGACCTGGGACAATGGGGTAAAACCTGTTTCTGAAACGTGCTGTGTCATATTAACCACATTGTGCGTGTTTTTACCGCCATTGTCCATTACTTGTGCCTTCTGTTTCTGACCAGTTCCAATGGTACCGGCAGCCGTTCGGGTGTTACTTGTTAAAAACAGGAAAACTGCTTCCTGACGAGAATTGATTACTGAAACCTTAATATCAACAATTTTCACAAAATGGGCCGCTATTTTATGGAATGGTTAATCCCAGCCTGCGTGGTATTGGGGTGCGCCTGTGCGCGTCCGGGGTTGCTCTGATCGGTTAAACTGCCATAAAGCAAGGCGATAACGGCTTTGCGAAAGGATTTGCGGATGCTCCGATCCATGACCGGTTTTGCTTCGGCAACCGGCAACCTTGCCCCACATGCATGGAGTTGGGAGTTGCGGTCCGTAAATGGCAAAGGGCAGGATCTGCGTCTGCGCGTGCCGGATTGGATTGACGGGCTTGAGGTTGGGTTGCGTAAAATGCTCGGCGCGCAAACGGCCCGTGGTAATATTACGCTCTCTCTGAGGCTGGTGCGGGATGAAAACACAACGTCCCTTCGGATTAACCAAGAACAGTTGCATAGCGTCCTCAAGGCCATTGATGCGGTCGAGGCGGAAGCCGCCGCAATGGGTGTTGCCCTGACGCCGTCAAAAGCCTCTGATATCGTGACGATTCGCGGTGTTCTGGAGGCGGGTGCGGTGGACGATGATCCTGCACCGCTGATGACCCATCTGCTGGAGGAGGCAAAGACGCTGATCGGCGCATTCAATGAAATGCGGCGCGCCGAAGGGGCCGCGCTGGAAAAGGTGTTGCTGTCTCAGTTGGATGAAGTGGCGGCGTTGACCCAACAGGCCAAAGAGCACTCAAGAACGCGCAGTGCCGAGGCTGGCGATATCCTGCGCCGTAACCTGCGCCGTGTGCTCGACAACACCGATAGTGTCGATGAAGATCGCCTGGCGCAGGAATTGGCGCTGATTGCCGTCAAATCCGACGTGACCGAAGAGATTGACCGCCTTGCCGCGCATATTTCCGCCGCGCAAGACCTGATCGGGCAGGGTGGTCCCGTCGGGCGCAAACTGGATTTCCTGATGCAGGAATTCAACCGCGAGGCAAATACGCTTTGTGCCAAGGCGCAAAACACCGAACTGACACGCTGTGGGCTTGCGCTGAAGGCGGTGATTGATCAGATGCGGGAACAAGTACAAAATGTGGAGTAACAGATGACGCCCATGCGCCGTGGACTTTTGATCATCCTCAGTTCGCCCTCTGGCGCCGGAAAATCGACGCTGGCACAACGATTGCGGGACTGGGACGCGGATATTGAATTTTCGGTGTCCGCGACGACACGGGCTGCGCGTCCGGGCGAAGTAGATGGGCGTGAGTATCACTTTGTGGACGAAACCGCGTTCAAATCGCAGGTTACCAAGGGCGGCATGCTCGAACATGCGCATGTTTTCGGCAACTTTTACGGATCGCCAAGCGGCCCTGTACAGGATGCCATCAACGCGGGCCGTGATGTGTTGTTCGACATTGACTGGCAGGGTGCCCAGCAAATCACCAATTCGGCCCTGAGCGCGCATACGCTGTCTATTTTCCTATTGCCGCCCTCGATCCGCGAGTTGCGCAACCGTCTGGAAAAGCGCGCACAGGATGATGCCGCAACGATCGCGCGCCGCATGGACAAGAGTTGGGATGAGATCAGCCATTGGGGCAGCTATGATTATGTGCTGGTGAATGACGATCTGGATACCACCGAGGCGCATCTGAAAACCATCGTTACGGCCACACGCCTGCGGCGCAGCCAACAGCCGGGACTGACCGAACATGTACGCCATCTGCAATCCGAATTCGAAAGGTTATCATGACGTTATACGCTTTAGGTGAGAGTGTACCTCAACTTCATGAGGACACATGGGTTGCCCCGGATGCAAACCTGATTGGTCAGGTCGTACTTGAGGCGGGGGCCTCCGTATGGTTCGGGGCCACCATCCGCGCGGACCATGAGGAAATCCGCGTTGGCGCCGGGTCAAATGTGCAGGAAAACTGCGTCTTTCATATTGATGCCGGGTATCCGCTGCGCATCGGGGCGGGTTGCACGATCGGGCATAAAGTCATGCTGCATGGGTGTACTATTGGCGACAACTCCTTGATCGGCATGGGCGCGACGGTGCTGAACGGCGCCCGGATCGGCAAGAATTGTCTGATCGGGGCAGGGGCTTTGATCACTGAAAACAAGGTGATACCGGATAATTCTCTGGTGATGGGTGTGCCGGGCCAAGTTGTGCGTGAACTGGACGAGGCGGCCATCGCAGGGCTGAGGAACTCAGCGCTGCACTATCAGGAAAACATGCGCCACTTCAAACATAAGCTTCGTGCTGTAGAGATTTGATATGAAAAATGAAAAAGGGTCTGTGGTACGACCCGATGCTCTGCCGCATTCGGCCTCCAGACCGGTTGTTACGCCGCTCAGCCCCTCTGTTGTCTATGCCTCTGATACACCGGACATGCTGGATCAGCAGTACGAAGGCGGGTTGCAGGGCTATACCTATTCGCGCGAAGGGCACCCGAATGCGGACGTAGTGGCCAAACGGCTCGACCGGATGGAAAACGCGCCGTTTCCGGGCGTGATGACCGGGTCCGGCATGGGCGCGGTGTCGGCGGTTCTGATGGGGCTGACACAGACCGGGGACCATGTGATCGGTGGCAATCAGCTTTATGGTCGCTCGCTGCGCATGATGAGCGAAGACCTGCCCCGGCTTGGCATCGCAACAACGTTGGTCGATGTGGGTAATATTGAGGCAGTGCGTGCGGCCCTGCGGCCCACGACCCGGATGATCCTGGTCGAGGTCGTCTCAAACCCAACACTGCGGCTGGCGGATATCGCGGGCCTTGTTGATCTGGCGCGCGAAACCGGTGTGCTGCTGGTGGTGGATAACACATTTACCACCCCGATGGCCTTCAAGGCGCTGGATGCAGGCGCTGATGTGGTCATCCATTCGGTCACCAAGCTGCTGGCAGGTCATTCCGATGTGATGCTGGGCTATGTTGCGGCCAAAGATCAGGCACTGAATGATCGTTTGCGCGTCTTTGCCGTGACCATGGGTCTATCGGCCAGTCCGTTTGATTGCTGGCTGGCAGAGCGCGGTTTGTTGACTTTTGAATTGCGGTTTGAACGTGCGCAGTGCACGGCGGCCATACTCGCGGATCATCTTGCCGGACTGCCGGGTGTCAAACGGGTGCTCTATCCCGGACGCGCCGATCACCCTGATCATCAGCGCGCTATAGCGCTGCTGGAGGGCAGAAACTGCAATATGGTGAGTTTCGAACTCAATGGCACCCGACAGGCGGCCAATGCCTTTACCCGCGCGGCGGAAGGACTTTCGTTTGCGCCGACACTGGGGGATGTGGGCACGACGCTGTCGCATCCTGCATCCTCGTCGCACCGGGCACTGAGCCCCGAGCAACGTGCGGCACTTGGCATATCGGAAGGGTTTTTCCGGGTTTCCGTAGGACTTGAAGAACCGGATACCTTATGCGCCATCTTTACCGAAGCTGTGCACGCGGCGGTTAGCCCGTAGAGAGGACCGAGGCAAAGACATGGCAGAGGCAATTGATGAAGTGCTCGCAGCGCTGCCGATGCCGGTCTTGGCCATTGATGGCAGCGAACGGATTGTGGCCGCGAACAAGGAAGCAACAGCACTTGTCGGACAAGGTCTGGCCGGGCGCCACTATGTTACGATTTTACGCCAGCCGCAGTTGATCGAAACGATTGCTGCAGTGCTGCAAGACAGCCAGCCGCGCGTTTCTCAATATCTGTCCAACGACGGCATCGAAGACACCACCTATCGCGTCACGGCGCGGGTGCTGCCGAACCTGCGCGTTGTGGTGCTGGCCTTTCAGGATGTGAGCCATCTGGAACAGGCAGGCCAGATGCGCCGGGATTTTGTCGCCAATGTCAGCCATGAATTACGCACGCCGCTTACTGCTCTTATGGGGTTCATCGAAACGCTGCGGGGGCCCGCACGTGAGGATGCAGCCGCACGGGACAGGTTTCTGGACATCATGCAGGGGGAAGCAGGGCGCATGAACCGGCTGGTCGGTGACCTGCTGTCTCTGAGCCGGGTTGAGGGGGATCAAAGGGTGCGCCCGCGAAAAAGCGTGAACCTCAGCGATGTCGTCAGTTCCGTCGCGCGCACACTTGCGCCGCTGGCCAAGGATACCTCTGTTGTGCTCGACTGTGATCTTCCTGATCACCCTGTGGGCCTGATCGGTGATGCGGATCAACTCATGCAAGTGGTTACAAACCTAGTGGAAAACGCTATTAAATATGGCGCTTCCGGAGGGCGGGTTATCATCAAACTGACCGAAGTCGCGCGTGATTTGTCGTTGCGCGCACCGGGTGTCTATATTAGCGTCACGGATTTTGGACCCGGAATTGATCCGGTGCATTTGCCACGGCTGACCGAGAGGTTCTATCGTGCAGACAGCCACCGCAGCCGGGCTTTGGGCGGTACAGGGTTGGGTCTGGCAATCGTGAAACACATTATCAACCGCCATCGTGGGCGTCTGCGCATAGAAAGTGAATTGGGGCAGGGGGCGACGTTTACCGTTGTCCTGCCGCTTGACCTTAACACCGTCTGAAAACGAATCTGGCAAAGGTCCTCGGGCTGCAGGCAGGCAGTGAAAACGATGGGCTGTGCAGCGTTTTCACACTTAAATTCAACGCAGTAGATTAATCTTTTCCCTTGTCATGAAACCGTTACACAACTGTCACAAAAGGATAGCGTCCAAACCGTAGCTATCCGACAGATGGTCGCTGAAATGGACGGCCACAGATTCGTTTCATGACAGGAGCTATCATGTCGTTTGTAAAACTCTCTACCTCCGCAGTGGCGATCGCCGTTGTTACCGCAACAACCGCCGCGGCGCGTGATCAGGTTCAGGTCGCCGGGTCATCCACCGTATTACCCTATGCCGCCATCGTGGCCGAAGCCTTCGGTGAGAATTTTGAATTCCCGACGCCGGTTGTTGAATCCGGTGGATCCTCTGCAGGTCTCAAGCGCTTTTGCGAAGGCGTGGGCGAGAATACCGTCGATATCGCCAATGCATCGCGTCAAATCCGGGAGCGTGAAATCGCAGCCTGCGCCGAAAATGGCGTAACTGACATTATAGAAGTGCGCATTGGCTATGACGGCATCGTCTTTGCCAGCCAGCAGACAGGCCCCGCATTCACCGAATTCCAGCCGTCTGACTGGTATACCGCACTTGCCGCAGAATTGCCTGTTGATGGCAAAATGATTGCCAACCCGAACGCCACCTGGGATTCGGTAAACGCGGCCCTTCCTGCGGTCGATATTGCGGCGTTCATTCCCGGCACCAAGCACGGCACCCGCGAAGTCTTTGAGGAAAAAGTGCTGTTGCAAGGCTGTGAAGACACAGGTGCCATGCAAGCCATGATGGACATGGGTATGGACGAAGATGCAGCAGAAAGCGCCTGCATGGCCGTGCGCACAGATGGAAAATCCGTGGATATCGACGGGGATTACACAGAGACGCTGGCGCGGATTGACAGCAACACCAATGGCATCGGTGTGTTCGGTCTGGCATTCTACGAGAACAATACAGACAAGCTGAAGGTGGCCACAATGGGCGGCGTTCAGCCAACAACTGAGACCATTTCAACAGGCGATTACCCCGTGTCGCGCCCGCTTTTCTTTTACATAAAGAAAGCCCATATCGGCGTGATCCCGGGTCTCAAAGATTTTGCCGAGTTCTTTGTCTCGGATGAAATCGCGGGTCCGGATGGGCCTTTGGCTGAATATGGTCTGGTTTCCGACCCCGCCCTGTCCGAGACACAAGCGGCTGTAGCGGACGAAAAAGTGCTTGGCGGCAATTCCTGACCTGCCTTTTTTCAAGGTGGCTGAAGGCGGCGATCACCGCGGCCTTCAGCAAGAACCGGTTAAGCCTGCAAAGAGGTTGGGTGCATGAATTTGGGGATCACAGGATACGTTGTTCTTGCCATTATGGCACTTACAATCGGGTCCTTCATGATGGCGAAGGCGCGCGCGAAATCTGCCGCTGGTGGTGATATCCGGCTTTTGCATTCCTTACCGAACTACTACGGATACAACGCTGCGATGTTTGCAGCCGTTCCGGCCTTGGGCATGCTGGTCATATGGCTGTTGGCGCAGCCCATGATGATTGAAAATACGGTCTATAATTTACTGCCTGATAGTATCGTCAACGAAGGATCAAACCGCAGCCTTGTGATGAGCGACGTGCGCCGTGTCGCGGAAGGTCTTGATATTGCGGTCGCTTCAGGCGCTCTGTCAAAAGAGGACGCAAATCAGATCAGCACTGATACCTCCGACATCCGCAGTATTCTGGGTGGTGTCGGCGTCGCTCTGGGCTCCGATGTTGATCCGGAGGTCTTGGTCGCAGCACAGCAGTACCGCACCAAGTCGGCTTTAGGTACTGCATGGATGGCAGTCATTGTTCTGACGGCAGCACTGGTGGGCGCAGCCGCCAGCATATTTGTCAGCAAAGCAGATTTCAGGGCGCGTAACGTTGTCGAACGTTTTGCCCTCGGCATGCTCATGGTCGCGGCTTCGCTGGCCATTTTGACGACTGTGGGTATTGTCTTGTCGATGCTTTTTGAGAGCATGAACTTCTTTCGCATGCATTCCTGGACGGACTTCTTTTTCGGGGACACATGGGCGCCGAATTTTCGGGGCAACAGCGATTTATCCATTTTGCCGCTGCTGTGGGGGACGTTGTATATCTCGATTGTCGCCTTGCTGGTTGCTGTGCCGATCGGCCTGTTTGCAGCGATTTACCTCTCGGAATATGCAAGTTCAGGGGTGCGTTCTTTTGCGAAGCCACTGCTTGAAATTCTCGCTGGTATTCCAACCATCGTATACGGTCTTTTCGCGCTGCTGACGGTCGGGCCGTTTCTGGTGAGCATCTTTGGACGTGGCGAAGCGGGTCTGCTCGGGGTCGAGTGGATGAGCGGTGCGACCGCTGTCTTAACCGCTGGTTTGGTCATGGGGATCATGTTGATCCCGTTTGTATCTTCCTTGTCCGATGACATCATCAACGCGGTGCCGCAGGCGATGCGGGATGGTTCCTTGGGGTTGGGGTCGACCAAGTCGGAGACAATCCGTCAGGTCGTTCTGCCCGCCGCATTGCCCGGAATTGTCGGTGCGGTTCTATTGGCGGCGTCCCGCGCGATTGGTGAGACGATGATCGTTGTGCTGGGGGCAGGGGCCATTGCCAAGTTTTCGCTCAACCCGCTGGATGCCATGACGACCATCACCACACGGATTGTCAGCCAACTGACTGGCGACACGGATTTCGCCAGTGCAGAGACGCTTGTCGCCTTCGCCCTTGGCCTCACACTTTTCGTTTTGACCCTCGGGCTGAACGTGATCGCGCTCTATATCGTGCGCAGATATCGGGAGCAGTACGAATGAGCGACGCGACAACCACTGCAATACCATCCAGCCCCTCTGCGCCACCACGCAAAGGATCGCTGCTGACGCAGGATGCGCGGACCAAAAAGCGCAATGCGGCTGAGACGCGGTTCAAAGCCTACGGGATGATTGCGATTTCGATTGGCCTGCTGATGCTGATAACGCTGGTTTTCAATATCGTGTCTCGTGGCACCGGCGCGTTTCAGCAAACCTTTGTCACACTGGAGGTGAGCCTGCCGGCAGACAAGCTGGATAAGACCGGCAACCGCAACCCGGACGAGATGCGCAAAGTCTCAACCTTTGGATATGCCCCTTTATTGCGGACAGCATTTGAAGAGCATATCGCGGAAAAAGGCTATGAAACCGACCTCAGCCCCAAAGAAATGGCAGGAATTCTTTCTGGTGGCGCGCAGGCGCAGCTGCGGAATTTCGTTTTGGCGGACCCTTCGGTTGTCGGGGAGCGGGTAGACTTCGAATTTCTCGCCTCCGGCCGCGTGGATGGATACATCAAGGGGCGGGTCAGCCGGGACAGTATCGAAAACGACAAGAACATCAGCCCCGCACAACTGGATCTTGTGGACCTGCTGATTGAGGAAGGCACGGTTGAGAAACGGTTCAACCTGTCCTTTATCACCGGTGCCGACAGTTCTGGTGCGCGCCCCGAAGCAGCCGGGATGGGCGTGTCAATGGTCGGATCGCTGGTCATGATGCTGGTGGTGCTGGTGCTTGCGCTGCCGATTGGCGTTGCCGCCTCGATCTACCTTGAGGAATTCGCACCGAAAAACTGGATCACGGATGTGATCGAAGTGAATATCTCAAACCTTGCGGCTGTGCCCTCGATTGTCTTTGGTATCTTGGGCTTGGCTGTCTTTATCAACTACATGCATTTGCCAAACTCCGCGCCCTTGGTTGGCGGGTTGGTGCTGACGCTGATGACGCTGCCCACCATCATCATCTCAACCCGCGCCTCTCTGAAAGCTGTACCGCCGTCCATCCGTGATGCGGCCCTCGGGGTAGGGGCCTCCAAGATGCAATCCGTATTCCACCACGTCCTGCCGCTTGCCGCGCCCGGTATCCTGACAGGGACCATCATCGGGCTGGCGCAAGCTTTGGGAGAGACAGCGCCCCTGTTGTTGATCGGTATGGTCGGCTTTATTGCGTCAAATCCGCCAGACAGCATCGCCGCAGGATTGATGGACCCGAACTCCGCCATGCCCGCGCAGATCTACGAGTGGGCCAAACGCTCTGATCCGGCATTTTATGAGCGCGCATGGGGTGGCATTATTATCCTGCTTGGGTTCCTCGTGACGATGAACACCCTCGCTGTCATCCTGCGTCGCCGTTTTGAACGGCGCTGGTAAAGGAATACTGTTATGAACGATATGAGAATACTGGAGAGAGACGTGGATGCGAAAGCCATCAAGATTTCGGCAAAAGACGTGCAGGTCTTTTATGGCGACAACCATGCGATCAAAGACGTCAATGTGGAAATTCAGGACAAGACCGTCACCGCGTTTATCGGCCCGTCGGGATGTGGCAAATCGACGTTTCTACGTTGTCTGAACCGCATGAACGATACGATTGACATATGCCGCGTCGAAGGTGACATCTCGATCGACGGCGAAGACATCTATGATAAACGTGTTGACCCGGTCCAGTTGCGGGCAAAGGTCGGTATGGTGTTCCAAAAACCAAACCCCTTTCCCAAATCCATCTATGACAATGTGGCCTATGGGCCGCGTATCCATGGGCTGGCGCAGAACAAAGCGGAATTGGACGATCTGGTTGAACACTCCCTGCGCCGCGCTGCGATCTGGGGTGAGGTCAAGGACCGGCTCGACGCGCCGGGCACCGGCTTGTCGGGCGGGCAGCAGCAGCGTTTGTGCATCGCCCGCGCCATCGCGACACAGCCCGAAGTCCTGTTGATGGATGAGCCCTGTTCAGCGCTGGATCCCATTGCAACGGCACAGGTCGAAGAACTGATCGACGATCTGCGACAGAATTATTCGGTTGTGATTGTGACACACTCTATGCAGCAAGCAGCCCGGGTCAGCCAAAAGACGGCCTTTTTCCACCTTGGTAATCTGGTGGAATATGGCGAGACCGGGACGATATTCACGAACCCAGAAGACCCACGCACTGAAAGCTATATCACCGGGCGTATTGGATAGAATGATGATTGACGAACAACATATCGCGTCCGCCTTTGACCGTGACCTTGAGGCGATTCAAGCGCAGATCATGAAGATGGGCGGGCTGGTCGAAGCAGCCATTCGCAACGGCGCGCAATCACTGGACACGCGCGATGAGGAACTGGCCGAAGAGGTCCGAAAAGCCGATAAATCCATCGATAATCTTGAAGAGATGATCAATGAAGAAGCTGCCCGTGTGATTGCCTTGCGCGCGCCCACTGCGCGGGACCTGCGGCTGATCCTGAGCGTGATAAAGATCAGTGCGAACCTTGAACGGATCGGGGATTACGCCAAGAACATGGCAAAACGGACCGGCGTTCTGGCCCAGATGGCGCCGGTGGATGACAGCAGTGCCGCATTGCGCCGGATGGCGCGCGAGGTCGAACATATGCTCAAGGATGCGCTGGACGCCTATGTGCAGCGGGACGCAGAACTTGCGATGGATGTGATCGCGCGCGACAAAGAAGTCGATCAGATGTACAACGCGCTGTTTCGTGAATTCCTGACCTTCATGATGGAAGATCCGCGGAATATTACCGCCTGCATGCATCTTCATTTCATAGCCAAAAATATTGAGCGCATGGGCGATCATGTGACGTCGATCGCAGAACAGGTTGTCTATCTGGTGACCGGCGAACACCCCGAAGACCCGCGTCCGAAGGCCGATGAAACGTCAGTGGTTGCCAAAGGACAGCGATGATGTCGGCCGATCAACCCCTTGTTCTGGTCGTCGAAGACGAATCTGCACAACGCGAAGTTCTGACCTATAACCTTGAGGCCGAGGGTTTTGCAGTGAGCCGTGCGGAAAACGGTGAAGAGGCAATGATGCTGGTGGATGAAACAGCGCCCGATTTAATTGTACTGGACTGGATGATGCCAAACCTGTCAGGCATCGAGGTTTGCAGGCGGTTGAAATCAAAGCCTGAAACCCGCGCGATCCCGATCATCATGCTGTCGGCGCGCTCAGAAGAGGTGGACCGGGTGCGCGGCCTTGAAACCGGCGCGGACGACTATGTAATCAAGCCCTATTCTGTCGTTGAACTGATGGCCCGCGTGCGCAGCCAGTTGCGGCGCGTGCGTCCGGCGGCCACAGGCGAACGGCTTGAGTTTGAGGATATCGTTCTGGATGCCTCAAGCCACCGCGTGAGCCGGGGCAAAAGCGAATTGAAACTTGGTCCCACCGAATTTCGCCTGTTGTCCACGTTCATGGAAAAACCGGGGCGCGTGTTTTCACGAGAACAGCTGCTGGACCGTGTGTGGGGCCGTGACATCTATGTCGACACGCGTACCGTTGATGTACACATCGGACGCTTGCGCAAAGCACTGACGCAATTTGGCGGATCAGATCCGTTGCGCACCGTGCGCGGTGCCGGCTACGCGCTGGGGTAGGGGGCGCGACTTAGTCAGTTGTTGGCCGCAACCCAAGGATTGACCGCGCGTCTGCGCAGCTTGCGACGGGCCTTTCATACTTTTCGCACAGTTGCGCGGCACGCTGGATCAATGCCGCATTTGACGGCGCCAGCGTAGTACGATCAAGGCGCACGTTATCTTCCAGACCTGCACGTGTGTGCCCGCCAGCCGCGATGGCCCATTCGTTGACCTCGATCTGAGCCGCACCGATACCAGCTGCACACCACGCCGCATCGGGTGCTCTCGACTTCATCGTTTGCACATAGAAATCAAAGACCTCTTTATCGGCGGGCATTGCATTTTTCACACCCATGACGAACTGCACATACAAGCGTCCGTATAGCGCACCTGCTTTGTGCATTTGTATCGCTTGAAGGATGTGGCTCAGATCAAAAGCCTCGATCTCAGGTACCACCTCATTGGCGCGCATTTCGCCCGCAAGCCAGGACACCAGGTCCGGCGGGTTTTCATAAACGCGCGTTGGAAAGTTGTTAGACCCAACCGACAGGGACGCCATATCCGGACGCAGCTTCAACATGCCACCGCGCTCTTGGCCCGCACCAGAGCGGCCACCGGTGGAAAATTGAATGATCATATCCGGGCAGTGTTTCTGCACGCCTTCTTTCAGCGCTGCAAATTTCTCCGGATTAGACGAAGGGGTTTCATCCGCGTTTCGTACATGAGCGTGACAGATGCTGGCACCAGCCTCATAGGCCGCATGGGTGCTTTCTATCTGCTCACTGATGGTGACCGGTACAGCAGGATTCGCGGCCTTGGTGGGCACACTGCCAGTGATCGCAACACAAAGAATACATGGGTTTGTCATGTTAGGCCCTTTACCGGGTAATCGCTCAATCGGACAAAAGCACATCTGAACCCTCGGTGACACACCATATTTCAGGTCTAGAAACCGGAAAGCTGTGGTTTAGCTTTGATGATTTCATAAATGGAGGTATTTTTGTGGCATACGCCAGTATCATAGGATCTGAACAATCCTATAATTAACATAATCATGATTATAAACTTACTTGCTGTTATTGACAAACCCCGGATCAACTCAGAAATAGACACGTTAGCCCTCTGACAATCCGTCCTTTGTGGGACCTGTCATCCCCATCCCGAGGCTGTGTAAACAAACTGATTTGGATGTGACGGTCAAGCCGCAGTGTCAAATTGATGACGCCGCAGTCCCTGTCATTGCTGGACAGGCTGTTCGGGACCTGTCACGTCACATGGCACACACTACGCGAGCAAGACATCATGGCATCAGTTCTCATTCTCAACGGTCCAAACCTCAATCTGCTGGGGTCCCGCCAGCCCGAAGTTTATGGCAAAACCACTTTGTCTGATATTGAGGATATGTGCAGAGCGCACGGTCAAGACACTGATCTTGATGTGGTTTTCTCCCAATCCAATTACGAAGGTGCGCTGGTCGACGCGATCCATGCCGCTCGTGAAACGCATGTTGGGATTATCCTGAATGCAGGCGCTTATACGCATACGTCTATTGCCTTGATGGACGCGATAGCCTCTGTTGAGCTACCGTGTATTGAGTTGCATCTTAGCAATGTCCATGCCCGCGAAGAGTTCCGCCACACTTCCTATATCTCCAAAGTGTGTATCGGCGTGATCTGTGGGTTTGGCGCACAGGGGTATGTCTTAGCAATGGACGCGCTGAAGGCTCATCTGAAACTTTAAGGTACCCAGATAGAAAACTGATTTTAAATACAAAAAGGCGCTCCGAAACGGAACGCCTTTAACGTTAGTGTGTTTAAAAGAATCTTACCCTTTGACGGCCTTGGCCACCTCGGCTGCAAAGTCTTCTTTGACGACTTCAATGCCTTCGCCGACTTCAAGGCGTACGAAACCAGTGATGGTCACACCCGCCTCTTTCGCTGCGTCGCCCACGGTCAGATCAGGGTTCACGACAAAGGACTGGTTCAGCAATGTCACCTCGGACATGTATTTCTTCATGCGGCCGATGATCATCTTTTCGATCACTTGCTCAGGCTTACCGCTTTCACGCGCGATATCCATCTGAACCTGCTTTTCTTTCTCGACAACTGCGGGGTCCAGATCGGCTTCGGACAAAGACGCAGGGTTCACGGCGGCAATGTGCATCGCGACCTGTTTGCCAAAGGCTTCGTCGCCACCATTTGTTGCAACAAGAACGCCAATTTTACCCATGCCCGGTGCCGCCGCGTTGTGCACATAGGACACCACGTTTTCGCCATCGATGCTGGACATCCGGCGCACGGACATGTTTTCGCCGATAACCGCAACCGCATCAGTCACCGTTTGCTCGACGGTCTTGCCGCCCATATCCGCTGCGCGCAGGGCGTCAACATCTGCAGCACCCAAAGCAACATCAGCGATGCCCGCGACCATTTTCTGGAAATCCGCATTCTTACCAACAAAATCGGTTTCGGAGTTCACTTCGACAGCCACGCCGTGGCCTCCCTCCACTTTGACAGCGACAAGACCCTCTGCCGCGGTACGGCCAGATTTCTTAGCTGCCTTGGCCAGGCCCTTCGTGCGCAGCCAATCGACTGCCGCTTCCATATCACCATCGTTTTCGGTCAACGCTTTTTTGGCGTCCATCATGCCTGCGCCCGTGCTGTCGCGCAGTTCTTTCACCATTGCGGCCGTAATCGCCATCTCAGGTTCTCCTTTAGGAATTATTCGGATTTTTGGGGCAGGTGTGCCCTGCCCCATATGTCGTGCGTGAGTTTAAAACTCAGGCCTGCGCTTCTTCGGCAGCACCTTCGGCAGGCGCTTCAGCAGCTACGGCCTCTTCGACCGGGGCTTCTTCCATGGCACCAAGATCAACGCCTGCCGCACCCAGTTGAGCGGACATGCCATCAAGGGCTGCGCGTGCAGCCAGATCGCAGTACAAGGAGATCGCGCGGGACGCGTCGTCATTGCCCGGAATGATGTAATCAATGCCATCGGGCGGGCAGTTTGTATCGACGACGGCCACAACCGGAATGCCCAGCTTGTTGGCTTCGGCAACCGCCAAGGCCTCTTTCTTGACGTCGATCACAAAGATCAGATCGGGGCGACCGCCCATTTCGCGGATACCACCAAGCGAGGATTGCAATTTGCCTTGATCCCGCTCCATGCCGAGGCGCTCTTTCTTGGTGAGACCTTCAAAGCCACGCTCTGATTGCTCATCGATTGCCTTCAGACGGTTGATCGACTGTGAAACAGTCTGCCAGTTTGTGAGCGTGCCGCCCAACCAACGGTGGTTCATGTAGTATTGTGCGCATTTTTCTGCAGCATCGGCGATGGGCTGTTGCGCCTGACGCTTGGTGCCAACGAAAAGAATGCTGCCGCCCTTGGCGACGGTGTCACGGATCGCCTGCAATGCCTGATCCAGCATTGGAACGGTTTGCGTCAGATCCATGATGTGAATGCCGTTGCGCGCGCCATAGATGAACGGACCCATACGGGGGTTCCAACGCTGCGTCTGGTGGCCGAAGTGAACGCCTGCTTCAAGCAATTGGCGCATGGAGAACTCTGGAAGAGCCATGTTAGTCTACCTTTCCGGTTTATTCCTCGGCGGGGGCATGACACCATTTGGTGCCAACCGGCGGACCGACGGGGATGTCTCCCCCATCAAGCCCAAACCCCGCCTGCGGGTTTCAGTGGCCGCCGTATAGGCCAGCACGTGCCGCTGCGCAAGGACTGAATCCGACTGCTGTGCGTAAACTCTGCGTTTGGGTGCTGCGAGCTCTTGCATGCCATAACTGCCGCGCCCTAAAGTGTCGCCAAAGGACCGCAAAGGTCTCACAAAAATTGGGAGATTTCATGAAACAAGATCTGATTGCCGCCGCATTATCGCTCGCAGTGCTGAGCCCGGTTGCGGCTGTTGCACAGGAGGTCACGCTTGCACCTGCTGATCCGCAACCAAAGGCCAGCGCACTGGCGCCGGGCCTTGCGGTGAATTATGCGACGATTCCAAGCAATGTACGGTCCATAGATCTTGCACGTAAATCGCTTGAACGACGCTCGGAACCAGGTGCACCCATTGCCGGATTGTCCCTTGAGGATACTAAAGGAGGCGACAAGGTTCTGACATCTGAGCGCGCAGAACAGGTCGCCGCAGATATTTCTGGATTCATAAAGTTCGATGCGGCAGGCACATATACCCTCGATTTCCTCAGCAATGATGGGCTGCAAATCGCAATCGGCGGGCAAGAAGTCGGGTTTTACGACGGTGTTCACCCCTGTGGCTATGTGGGTGAGATTGAAGTCGCGGTGCCGCAGGCGGGATTTTATGCGCTCGAAGCGACCTATTTTCAGCGCAAGGGCACGGCCTGCCTGATGATGGAAATTGGCCCGGACAGCGACGGGCTTGAACTGGCGTCAGACGACATTTTCTTTCACTAGCCTTGAGGCCAAATCAGGCGGTATGCCCGGACCGGATCGCCTCCTCAGCAGTCAGTGCAAGGGTTTTGCGATCCTCAAAAGACGCCACTGACAGTGGCGCATGGTAGTGCACATCCACCCGCCCGTGTTGCGGCGCGGCCAGCAGCATCAGCAGGTGAGGGCCAAAATCCATATCTCCCCACCACCCGTAAAATCGCGGATCGGCATGTTCAGGCGCGGTGTAACGCAGCGATACGGGCTGCACCTGTATTGAGCCACGTAAATCCGGCGCAAAGAATGCGGCGAACAGGCTGGATTTAAACGGCAGCACACGCAATCCATCGCTGCTGGTGCCTTCCGGGAAGAACAGTAAACGATGCCCTGCCCCGAGGCGCTGCGCAAAAAGTTCTGATTGCTGCGCCACTTTCGAGCGGTTTCGTTCGATGAAAACGGTGCCAGTGGCGCGGGCCAGCCATCCGATGCCGGGCCAGGCGGCCACTTCGGACTTGGAGACGAAATAAAGCCGTGTCGTGGCGTTCAGCACAAAGATGTCCAGCCAACTGGAATGGTTGGCTACCAATGCGCCTGCGGTTTTTGCAGGGCTGCCACCAGAATGCAGTTTCAACCCGATGATGCGCAACGCATTGCGACAGACAAACACGGTAATATACGGGGTGCAGGGGCGGTGCGCCCCGAACAGCGGCTTTTCGATCAGGCGCAACAGCAACAGCGTCAATAATCCGCCAAAAACCAGCCCCCCCAGCAGCGGCCCCTTGATGCAAACCCGAACCCACCCGGACAGAGTAATCGCGGGCATTTCCGGCAGGGGTGTTGTGCTATGCCAGGTCGGACTCAAGCGCCGGCACCTTGATACAAGCGCGCCTGCCGGTGGTTCATCTGGGCGGTATCCAGCACCAGACAGACATCTGTGGTATTGAATGCATGGTCGATAAAGGCCCCCTCCCCGACGAAACCGCCCAGACGCAGATAGGCTTTGATCAGCGACGGGACCTGCACCATTGCAGCGCGTCGGTCGAGCTCTGTTTCTGCAATTAAGTTCATAGGTTGATAGGCTTCATCGCGTGCTCGCACCCGCAAGTCAGGTGGCGCAAGATGCCGATGGTGCAGAAGCGACAAAGGTTGTGCAAGTGCTTTGGCGTCGGTGCCATGAAAGCTCGCCACGCCGAAAAGCACCTCAATCCGGTGGTTCGCGATATATGTGGCCAGCCCGCTCCACAGGTGATACATCGCCATGCCCCCTCTGTAATCGCGGTGCAGACAAGAGCGACCCAACTCCAGCACACGGCGTCCCGAATTCAGCAATGCGGTCAGATCATATTCAGACGCAGAATAGAATTCACCCGCCTTGACGGCCTGCTCCTGTCGCATCAAACGATACACGCCAACGACTTTACCCTTGGTCGTATCCGTCAAAATCAGATGTTCAAAATAGGGGTCGAACCTGTCTTGCTCAAGCCGGTTGACGTGATCAACCATTGTGCCGCTGCCGCCCAGCTCTTCGACAAAGACCTCATATCTTAACGCTTGCGCTGCCCTCAAATCCTCGGGTGTGCTGGCCAGTTTCGTCACAAAGGAAGGCGCAGAAGTGTCACTCATTTTGCGATCTCAGTCCTTTGGTTGGCAGGGTACCGCTGCCCTATACCACGGCCCCGCAAAGAACCACGCGACCCTTTGACGACTTTACAATATTACGGCACGCGTTAACCTTTTGGAAAGGATGTTCATCCATCAAAGACGGCACGCAATGAAACGCGAGCGCTATCAATGACAATCTTGCCCTCATCCCTAAAATTTACGGTTAATTTGCCACCAATGTTACTTTGTACTTGCCCTGTGCCCCATTCCGGGTGCTCTGGGTGCATAACCAACATGCCCGGCGAGAATATAGCGTTCAAATCTTCCATTGTACCCTTTGTGCGCAGGAGAAAATAATGGGCCAAAGCAACATCAATCTTGGTGCCTTGATCGGCAGTCGCATCTGCCATGACTTGATATCGCCAATCGGCGCAATCAACAATGGTCTGGAACTGCTGGACATGTCCGGTGGCGCGCCCGGACCCGAGATGGACCTTATTCAGGAAAGCGTTGGCAATGCCAGTGCACGCATCCGGTATTTCCGGGTCGCATTCGGCGCTGCGGGCGAGCAGATGATGGGACGCGCTGAGATCGTTTCAATCATAAAAGATGTGATGCAAGGTTCACGCCTCAATGTGGCTTGGGGTCCGATGGACGCGCAACCCAGATCTCACGTGCGCTTGGCCTTTTTGGCCCTGCTTTGTGTGGAAACCGCAATGCCCTATGGCGGACGCATCGAAATCAGTCAGGATGACGGGCAATGGTTGCTGCATGGGCATGCAGACAAGCTGAACATTGACCAAACACTTTGGGATATTCTTGCCACCAAGGATGCGCCGGACGATCTGCGCCCGGCACAGGTTCAGTTTGCCTTGCTGCCGCTCATCGCGGGCGATTTGAATCGACGGACCGTGACGGAGATCGGCAAAAGCGAGATAAAGCTCCGGTTTTAAGCGCGGATTGTTCCGTCACCGGTCACCAGATATTTGAAACTGGTCAACTGCGCAGCCCCAACTGGTCCGCGCGCATGCATCTTGCCGGTCGCGATTCCAATTTCGGCACCCATGCCAAACTCGCCACCATCTGCGAATTGCGTGGACGCATTGTGCATCACGATAGCTGAGTCCAATTCGGTCATGAACCGACGCGCAGCGCCCGCGTCCTCTGTCAGGATGCAATCGGTGTGGTTTGACCCATGGGTCCGGATATGCGCAAGCGCCGTATCGATGTCGTCAACCACACGGGCGGCGACGATCATATCGAGATATTCATGCCCCCAATCTTGTGGCGTGGCCTTGCGTACACCGGCAATCGCAGAGATCGCTGCGTCGCCGCGCACTTCGACACCGGCCCGCATCAGTTCCTTGATCACATCCATGCCGATCGTGGACATCACATCTTTATGGATCAGCAGGCATTCGGCTGCGCCACAAATGCCCGTACGCCGCGTTTTGGCGTTCAATACCACCTTGAGCGCTTTTTCCGCATCCGCCGCCGCATCAATATAAATGTGCACGATCCCCTCCAGATGCGCGAAAACAGGGACACGCGCTTCACGCTGCACAAGGCCAACCAACCCCTTGCCTCCACGCGGGACAATCACATCAATCGTGTCGACCATGGTGAGCATCTCACTGACGGCGGCACGGTCGCGCGTGGGAACAAGCTGGATCGCCGCCTCTGGCAGGTTCGCATCCCTGAGGCCCTGCACCAGACAGGCATGCAAGGCATTGGAGGAATGAAAGCTCTCTGACCCGCCCCGCAGAATAACGGCATTGCCCGCCTTTAGGCACAGCGCACCGGCATCGACAGTTACATTGGGACGACTTTCGTAGATGACACCAATGACCCCCAGTGGCGTGCGCACACGTTCAATATGCAGCCCCGTCGGTTGATCCCAGGCCGCGATCACTTCGCCAACGGGATCTGCCTGCTCGGCAACGGAACGCAGGCTGTTTATGATCCCCCTCAGGCGCTCTTCATTCAGCAAAAGGCGATCCATCATAGCATCACTCAGGCCCTTTTCGCGGCCATAGATGATATCCTTTTCGTTGGCCTCAAGAATAGCGGCGCGCTGTGTCCAGATATGCTCTGCCGCTGAAATCAGGGCGGCGTGCTTACGCTCTGCCGAAGCAAAACCGAGCGTGGCAGCAGCAGCTTTGGCGCGCTGGCCAATTTCCACCATCATGGCTGGCACGTTATCCATATCTTTCATTTGCTTACCCTCCATTGGTTGCAGCACATCAATCGCCATTCTGGATCGTTAATGCCATATCATCGCGGTGGATCAAAGCTGCCCGCGCGGGATATCCCAGCACCGCTTCAATCTCATTGGACTTTCGCCCCTTTATCTTCAAAGCCTCATCGGCCGTATATCTTACCAAACCATGCCCGACAGTATGCCCTGCCCCATCTGTGATCGCCACCGGGTCGCCGCGTTGAAAACTACCGCTGATATCAGACACGCCGGCAGGCAAAAGGCTTTTGCCGGACCGCAAGGCGACCAGCGCACCACGATCGAGGCTGACGCTCCCCTTTGGTTTCATGGCAGCGATCCACCCTTTGCGGGCCGCCTGTGGGTCTGTATCGGCCCGAAACCACGTGGCCGCCGCGCCCTCGTTCAGCGCCCGCAGCGGGTTGAGCACCTCGCCTTGCGTAATGGCCATCCGGCACCCGGCTGCGGTTGCGATTTTGGCCGCCATGAGTTTGGTTTTCATGCCGCCTTTGGAAAGGCCTGATCCGGCATCGCCAGCCATATCTTCAATTTCGGCGGTGATTTCTCCAATTTCATCGAAGCGTTTCGCAGACGGATCAATATGTGGGTTGGCCGAGTAAAACCCGTCCACATCCGACAGCAAGACAAGCTGATCCGCCCCAACGGTCACCGCAATCTGCGCCGCCAGTCGGTCATTATCCCCAAAGCGGATTTCGTCGGTCGCAATCGTGTCATTTTCATTCACGATCGGCACGACGCCCATGCTCAGCAGTTGTTTCAGCGTGGCCCGGCTGTTGAGATATCGCCGCCGGTTCGAGCTGTCATCCAGCGTCATCAGAACCTGTCCTGTGGTGATCCCGTGAGGCGCCAAGACTTCTTCATATGCGCGGGCAAGCCGGATTTGACCCACTGCAGCCGCGGCCTGCGCCTGCTCCAGAGGCAGATCCGCGCCGGACAATTTCAGAATGCCGCGCCCGAGGGCGATGGAGCCCGACGACACAAGAACGACTTTGACGCCTTGGGTCGTCAACCAGGCAACGTCCTGCGCGAGCGAAGACAGCCACGTCTGCCGCAACCCGCCCGCACCCCGGTCCACCAATAAGGCTGAACCGATTTTGACGACCAGACATTGTGCGTCAGTCAGGGCCGCCATGGCTCTTTTTCCTCGACGGGTTTGTGACGCAGGCGTTCGTCACTGATTTCGCCCCGCAGTTTACGCAGAACTTCCGTGACACCGTCCCCGGCCACACCGGACATCGCCATCACATCGCCACCGCTGGCTTTTTCTAATTCTTTCATTGTACTTGCGCGCTGATCTTCATCCAACGCATCAATTTTATTCAGAACAGTGATGCGCGGTTTGTCGGCAAGGCCAACGCCATATGCTTCGAGTTCGCCAATGATCGTGTGATAATCTTCAACAAGCGTTTCCGACGTGCCGTCCACAAGATGCAACAGAACCGCACAACGCTCGATATGACCAAGGAAAAGATCCCCAAGGCCGCGCCCCTGTGATGCACCCTCAATCAGACCGGGAATATCGGCCACGACGAATTCGGCGTTATCGACACCGACGACCCCAAGATTTGGATGCAGCGTTGTAAACGGATAATCCGCGATCTTAGGCCGCGCATTGGACGTGGCAGCCAGAAAGGTAGACTTGCCTGCATTGGGTAGGCCCAACAGACCCACGTCTGCAATCAGCTTCAGCCGCAACCACAAGGTCCGTTCCACGCCGTCCTGCCCCGGATTGCTGCGCCTCGGTGCCTGGTTCGTCGACGACTTGAAATGCAGGTTGCCAAAGCCACCGTTGCCACCGCGCGCCAGTTGCACCCGTTGACCGACCTCGGTGAGATCGCACAGCACGGTTTCCTGATCTTCGTCCAGAATTTCGGTGCCTACGGGGACGCGCAAAACGATGTCATCACCGTCTTTGCCCGTGCGCTGCCGACCCATCCCCGGCTGCCCGTTCTTGGCAAAGAAATGCTGCTGATAACGGAAATCAATCAGGGTGTTGAGCCCGTCGACCGCCTCGGCCCAGACCGATCCGCCGCCGCCGCCATCACCGCCATCAGGACCACCGTATTCGATGTATTTTTCACGCCGGAAGCTGACGCAACCGCCGCCCCCCGCGCCGGATCGAATATAAACTTTGCACAGATCAAGAAATTTCATGCAAGCTTCCTAGCCTGAAGGGCCGCGCCCCTCAATTACAGTTTTTTCAAATACGTCCAGGTTGGCACGGTTGTCTCGCGCGCAACACTGAAACTTTCCGCATCCCCAAGGTATTCAAAACCACAATGTGTCAGAACCCGCGCCGAGGCCGGATTGTCCTGAAACACGCTGGCAAAGAATGTTTTATCCTCATGCGGGTTCGCGTCAATCAGGGCCTGCACCGCTTCGGAGGCAAGGCCTGTGTTCCAATAGGGCGGCGCGACCCAGTATTCTATCTCGGATTGTTCCCGCTCGATGCGTTCAAGCGAAATCACCCCCATCAACTCTGATGCGTCCGCCTTAGAGCCGTCAATGGCCCAGATGTCCTGATCGCGCTTATCCGCCATGGCGCGCGACACATAGGCGTCGATCATGCCTGGCGGCACGGGGTGCGGGATCGATGTCGTCATCCGCGCGACCCGCTCGTCCCCGCCATATAGCTCGATCAGCCCCATGTCAGACCGGCGCAAGGGGCGCAAATCAAAGCGCTCCGTTTCTACAAGGGCCTGTATCGCAATCTTTTCCATTTCCATCGCTATGCTCCTCCTCCGAACAACACGAAAAGTACCGAGGCGACGGTCAAAGCCGCCAAACTCCACATCAAATAAGGTTCGCCCGCCGTGCCTGCCACGGTGCGCGCAATCCCGTCACCTGCCAGCGCCCAGATCGGGTGCAGGACGATCTGACAGGCCAGTAATACCGCAGCGATCGTTGCTGTGGCCTCAAGCGTCGGCGTGCCGGGGGCAACAAATGCAGTGAAACCACCGACGATCATCGCCCAGGCCTTGGGGTTAAGCGGGTGCACAATCAAACCGGCCGCAAAACCTGGAGCCTGTGCAGCCTGCCCTGTGGTATTGAGGCGCATATTCGCCACCTTCCACGCCAGCCAGATGATATAAGCGGCGGAGGCATATTTCAGCGTTTCAAACACCCAAGGGGCGCGATCCGCCAGCTCCATCAAGCCGAAACCGACGGGCCAGATCACCAGCTGCTTGCCCAAGGCAACACCCACCACAAAAGGAAGTGCTGCGCGAAACCCATACCGCGCGCCCGTCGCCAGGAGCGCCATATTGGCAGGCCCCGGCGTGCCAACCTGAGAGGCGGCAAAAATAGCAAAACTGGTGACGGCGACGCTCATGCCTGCGCCCCCCATTTACCGGCAGATAACGTCATATGCTGAACTTCGACGTCCGCCTTCTCGGTTTGACTGAAGTGCCACTGACGAGTTGTGTCCTTGAACCCAAGCCTGATCAGCAGCTTGCGAGACGCGGTGTTCCCGACGCGGTGGCCCGACGCCAAGCTATTGCTGGTCTTGGAAAAGTAACGGTCCACCAGCGCGGTCGCAACTTCGGTTGCATACCCCTTGCCCCAATAAGGCACGCCCAGCCAGTAGCCAAGCTCCTCGTCAATGCCACAGCCACCGATCAAATCGTCACCTAACGTGATGGCAAGCGCCTCATCTTCGTTACGCGCACGGCTGACGAACGTATTTGCATCAACATCGGTGTAGGGATGCGGTACGCGTGGCAGCCAGCGCGACACCTTGTGGTTGCCGATCAATGCGACCAATGCCGCGCAGTCCTCCGCCCGATGTGGGCGCAGGACCAAGCGGTCGGTATGGATGCATTTCGACATCGGTGGGGCCTAACAGCTTTGTGTGACGAAAATGAGAAAGGGGACCGGCGGTAACGCCGATCCCCCTGATTGTGTCATGTCCTTGAGGAAGGGCTTATTCAGCGGCCTCCGCCACCGGCAGAACCGAAATAAACGTGCGGTTTTTGAGACCCTTGTGGAAAGTCACAGAACCATCAACGGTTGCAAAGATCGTGTGATCCTTGCCCATGCCAACACCGGCCGCTGGCCAGAATTTTGTCCCGCGCTGACGCACGATGATGTTGCCGGGGATGACCGCTTCACCACCGTATTTTTTCACGCCCAGACGACGACCCGCTGAGTCGCGACCGTTACGGGATGAACCACCTGCTTTTTTATGTGCCATTTGGTCTCTCCTTAGCCTTTAGCCAGTTCTTTGGCCTGTTCGATCCAGCCTTCACGCTCGATCCGGCCTTTGAATGACAGTTTCTCGTCCATAGCAGCTACGTCCGCTTCGGTCCATGCTGCGATTTGAGCAAAGGAGGTCACGCCGCCTTCGATCAGCTTTTTCTCAAGCGCCGGGCCAACACCGGACAGCTTTTTCAGGTCATCCGCACCTGCCGCGGGCGCTGCTTCAGCCTTTTCGGCTTTTGCTGGCGTGGCTTTCTTGACGGCCTTTGGTGCAGCGGCAGCAACCGCTGTGGGCGATACGGAGCTCGCGCCCATTGCGGCTTTGACACCGGATTTATCTGCGCCGGATGCCAGAATGTCGGTGACCTTGATCAAGGTCAGTTTCTGACGGTGGCCCTTGGTGCGCTTGGAAGAGTGCTTCCGGCGGCGCTTGACGAAATTGATGACCTTTTCGCCTTTGATCTGGTCGACAACCTCGGCCTGAACGCCCGCGTCCTTGACGAAGGGTGCGCCTACGACAGTGTCATCACCGCCAAGCATCAAAACTTCGTTGAACTGAACCGTTTCACCTGCATCAGCAGCCAGTTTCTCGACGCGCAGCATATCGCCCGCCTGAACCTTATACTGCTTGCCGCCAGTCTTGAGGACTGCAAACATCGTGTTTCCTTTTCTTTATCGCGCTCTGTGGCCCCCGGTCTATACGGTGTTGTGACCTTATGGTCGCCTCGAACTGCGCATCCTCGCAAGGATGTACGTTAAATAGCAAAAAGACCCGCGAACCGGACCCCTAAAGATGAAGCCGTCGTTTGCACCGGCGCGTGGCTCTTGTCAAGCGAAAGCCGCCTAGATTTCATCCCCTTCGGCATTTAACGCCACAGCCCGCCCCAATGCATAGGAAATGTCGCGGTAAACCGTTTCGAACCCCTCAAACAGTGCTGCATTCAACGCTTGTCCCTCCGGGGTTTCTGCATAGGCGACATATCTTTGCATGGTCTGTGGTGGCAAGGGTTGATAGGCCAACAGTAAAAAGCCGTTCAGCCATTCATTTGTGTCTGCCCTGATGTCTTCCTGCTGCGCCCAGACTTCCGCGAGGATATCCTCTTCGATCTCATCTGTGTAGTGTCCATCAGCCAGACCCTTGTAGAACTGGTAATTGGAACTCATGGCACCTGAGACGTTGCGCTCCAACAGATCGTTCACCTCGATATAGCGGCTCACCTGTTGAAACAACGGATCATCACTGCCCTGAAGGCTCAGAAACATGTCTCGTGCAGCCTCTTCCACATCCGGGTCCGTCATCGCGCGTCGGGCCGCATTTTCCAAATCAATGATACGCGTGGCGGCATCCGTGCTGAAAAACGCAAGGGCCGCATCGACATCGACCTCAGTCAATCCCTGCTCAAGGGCCTGACGGATTTGTTCCGTGATGATTTCAACATCGTAAATCTGATCAACCTGCGCCTGCCAGAACGTGCCCCCCTGCCCGTCCAGCATGTCATTGTCCAGCGTTTCGGCATAAGTGAAACCTTCGTCGCGCAAAATGCCAACCACTTCGGTGATCCGCAGCACATCCATCAAGACGGTCATGCGCGCATTTGCCCAAAGCGGGGATGCACAGATCGTCAGGCAAACGGCGAGCAGCACAGCACGCATGGCTTACAACTCCTGAGTTGGGCGCAATTCACTCATCGCCAGCGCCATCTGTTCGTAACGATCCGCCATGATTTCAAACTGAACAGCATTCATCAAAGCATAGACCTTCTGCATCTTGGGGTGCTCAAGCGCAGCCGCATAAGCACTGATTTCATCATCCGAAAACGACTGATACGTATAGGCCGACGCGGCAAGACCGTTCACTTTCATGTTCCGGCGCATCTCGCCTTCCTGCCGCTTGAGGTTTTCACGCAGGTCCGTCTCATCCATGCGTAACTCGATGACCCCCGCTGCGGCCGCTGCCATCAAAAAGCGTACCTGCACCTCCTGAATGGCATGAATGGATGCATCCTCGGAGCCGACCGCGTCATTGAGACGCTTCAACTCTTCCAGGCGGGGCGAACCGATTTGAACGAGCCCTGCGACAATCGCCTGACCGCTTTCTGCCTTCAGTTCGTCATCGTCTTTCATATGCGAGGCGTTTTCCACCACGAGAAGACGCGCGCCCAAATCCGACGTGTAGAAATCGACGGCATGAATCATCAGATCGTCCTCAAGCGTCTGGGACAAAATATCGATCGCCATGTCGTGCATTTTCTGCGCGTCAAATATATCCGCCACCAGCGCTGTCCATTGCAGGCCGAAGTTCTCGGCTTCAACGCCGATCATGGCCGGCGCACTGCTCGCGGTCAGCTTCATGCTTTCCAAGGCGACATCGAACCCGGTGGCGCTCAGAAAGGCTTCGAGCCGGTCGGTATTTTGGGCGTCCGATGGTTTCGCAATGGTGACAATGGCTGCGCAAAGCGTCAAAACCAGCAACCCTGCCCGGATCATCGATGTCATCTGTACCTCCTTTTTCGGAACCTGCATGTTCTGACCTCTTAGCTTAGGACAATTGCGCAAAGGAGCAATGAAATTTCCCGTGTGCGCAACAAGTGGCGTGATCCCTCTTGTAAGGAGATGAAATTCCAATTACACGCGCCGCACCAGACCCCCGCGGAGAGGTGCCGGAGTGGTCGAACGGGGCGGTCTCGAAAACCGTTGTGGGTGCAAGCCCACCCAGGGTTCGAATCCCTGTCTCTCCGCCATTTCTTTTTCAGGGTCGGAAAGATCGCCTAAGACCTTGAAGGGTATGGTGGTTTTGGCGGTTCGGAATCCTTTTTTTCGTGCGTATGGCAGTGGGCTGGCAAAGACCAGTTTTAGAAGGGTCTTACGGTCCTTTGGGTGTTTGGAAACCCAAAGATTCCAAGGGTTTGCGAGGAAATTCATCGCGGTTCGGAATTCAGTGTCAAAGTCCGATACGGATGTCGGGGCTTTTGTAAGATTCTCAGAGATTAGGGCTTTTTGCGCCTCCAGCTTTTCCAACTTGCCTTCGTAAGCGCGGATAGTCGCCGGGCTGTCGGTTTCAATGAGCCTGTCCGTGAGTTTCCCAATCTTGGCGTCCAGGGCTTTCAGGGCCTTCTTTTGCTCAACTTTAGACTTCCCCAGCTTTGCTGTACGATCATTCCAGATATCCCGGAACATTTCGGCCACGGTGGCCATGATATCGGCGGACGGACGCAGGTTCTTGACCAAGGCTTCAAACGCGCCCTCCAGCGTGTCACGCGGCGTGGTCTTGCGGAACTCGGTGCAGGATTTGTTGAAGCATTCATAATACGCGTAGCGCTTGTTGCGCCCCTTCGCCCAATACCCTGTCAGAGGTTTGTCGCATGCGGCGCAGGTGACAAAGCCGCGCAATGGGAATTCATCCGTTGTCTCCGTCTGGTTGGGGCGCGGGGCGACTGCGCCCAAGCGTGTCTGAATACGTTCGTATGTTGCCAGTGAGATGATCGCTGGATGGCGGCCTTTGGTCAGCGGCACGCCCCACGGTTTGTACGCGTAGTATCCTGCATAAATGCGATTGGTGAGCATGTTCTTGATGCGCTGCGGGTGAATGTGCCCGTTTGCGTCACGTGAGAAAATCGGATGTGGCTCGAGGAACCTTTTAACCTCCGCTTGCGTGGCAAAGCGCCCGGTTGCAAATCCTTCCAAGGCCTCCTGGATCAGGCTGGCCAGCGGCTCGTCCCGTTCAAGGACCTTTCCCTGTCCTTTTGCGGCCACGTAGGTGTAGCCCGTGGGTGCCCAGAACGCGTAATACCCGGATTTAAGGCGTGCGGTCATGCGGTGCACGACTTGTTCCGCGTTCTTCTGGCGGTGGTGCTGTGAGACGCTGGCCAGCATGTTTTCGATCAGCTGGCTATCGCTGTCATCGCCAAATTCAATGGAGGGGCTTTCCAGTGTTGCACCCACCGAGCCGATGGCACCGCGCAGCTTCCAGTGTGCTTCGACACCGCGCGCGATACGCGAGATGTCGTCAATAATGGCGACCGGATTTTGGTGGCGGTGTTTGCGCAGCCACGCCAGCATCTCTTTCATGGCCGGGCGATCTGCAATGCCGCCCGACACGCCCTCTTCGCGGAAAACGGCGGCAACCTCGTGGCCTTTATAGGTGGCATATTCGCGGCAGCGCGCTTCCTGCGAGCCGAGGCCGTCGCCCTTTTTGACTTGGCGCGTGCCAGAGACCCGGCAATAGATGGCGGCGATGGTCGCGCCCTGTATGTTTTGATCCGAGGTCATGGCGTCTCCTTTGTCTGCGGGCTGTGGTCACAGTCTACCTGATTTGGGTGTGCAAGGGGATCACTCAGTAAGACACTTTGCGCCGATAGATGTGGATAACGTCTGGCAATGGCGCGATCTACGAGGGTTTGTGAGATGCTCCATAGATCATCGAGGGTTGCGTCTTCCTGATCCTTCGGAAGATTTCTATGTGCGAGGCTCGCACGGTATTTTTCTGGGTCGTAGGTCATGGCAATATCTTTCCCGCGCGGCTGGGGCGAGAGCCAGAGCCGCGCGATTTTTTGTGAAATGGGAATGGATACAAAAACGCGCCCGCAGCTTTGCCGTGGGCGGATCACAGCGTGATCAGCGGCAAAATGCGGGCGCAAATGTAGGATTAATATCCTATATATGCCACAAAATGAGATATTTATCAAATAAAATGAATGATTTACCATATCAGGAAGTTCTCTCGCTATGTCTTAAAGTAAAGCGGATCAACACTCACAAGCCGCCCCCTTAAGACCTGCTGAACATGCGCGGCAATGATCTTGCGGACAAACCCGTCAACGGTGAGGTCTTTCTGAGGTGGCACAGAGCACCCCAGAAAACTGCGATAGCCTGTTTCGCTGATAAAAGGCCGCAGCGGATCAACCGCGCGGGCAGAAAACCCGACATAGGGCATCGACGCTCCGCCAATGCCAAACATGCCCTTGACGTCGATCTGCGCGATCAATGGCGTATCCGCCGTTTCCAGCGTGATTTCAAAGCGCCCGTTCTGACCCCACAGCGGCACCGCGCCGGGCGATGCGGCGCACTGCGCGGCAAGCACGCATCCCGGTGCTGTTTCACCCGCAAGAATGCCCGGCTCGCCATTGTTGAGCTTGAACGCCAACAAATGCGCCTCTTTGCGGATCTCGATTGCCGCCTCAAAATCGTTGTCCAGCATGGCCGCGTGATGCTCTTTGATCTGCTGGCGATGATACGCGAAGGCCTCCGATGCCAGCGCGGGCAAATGCTGCGTTTCCTGTTCAAACTTGAGGCGCTTGTTGTCCTGCGCTGCTGTGTCCAGCAACGCATCAAATCCAAGTTGTTCGTTTTGATAGGTCATGCCGCCACCTTTTGGTTTTGGGTGGCTTGTTCTGAACGATACCGCTGCGCCCCCGCCAAACGCGCGCGCGCGGTGTCGCAGTGCGCTTTTTCCAGTTCAATCCCCAGATAGTCCCGGCCATTCAAGACCGCCGCAACCGATGTAGAGCCTGAGCCTGAGAACGGATCACACACCAAATCGCCCGGTCTTGAGAAACACCGAACGAGCGGCGCAAGTATTTCTACGGCTTTTTCCGTGGGGTGGCGTTTATTGCCGGAATAGACCCAGCCTTGCACGCTACTCATCGGACGCACAGGCTTTGCCGGATTGCCTTTCGCCAAGACATAGGCGCTTTCATGGCGGTACTGCGTAAAGCCGCGCCGCGATGTGTATTTCTTGCTCCAGACAATCTCACTGACGATCTTAAGCCCTGCCGCCTCCCATGCTTGCGTGAATTGGGGCAATGCTGACCAGCCAGAGAAGCAAATCGCATAACTATTTTGCTTCATTGCTCGCGCCATCGGCTCAAACACCGGCAACACACCGCCCGGATTATTGTCGTTCTGCAAGCTGCGGCCTTGGCGGTCTTTGTAGTTCACCAGATACGGCGGATCGGTGATCACCAGATCAATACTGCCCTCTTCGATGGTTTTTAAAACTGCGGCGGCATCGCCGTGTATGATTTGGTTGTTTTGCATTGTCCTGTTTCCTTCCTTGGGTTTAGGGGTTGCGCATGCAACCCTTGCCCTTCGGCGAGAAGCGGGGGTGCAAACGGAAGGAAAAACCGGCGAAAGAAGCTCTGTCTTTGTCGGAGGGTCACGCGCCTTTTGGGGGCGCGGGAAACCGTCAAAGCAAGCTTCTCTTCGATCTGTTTTTTATGAAGTGCGCCAGGGGCGGCAGTCCCAAGACTTTATTTGCGCGAGGGACCAAAGCCGAATGGCCAAGACGCTGAGCGCAGCGATGGGCGGCTTGGTTCACGCGGGCCCGGCCTGAGCACCGCGAAGGCGCGCATAAATTGCACAGTTGGGATCCGAACTACAAGTCTTGCCAATAAAGTTGGGTAACTAAGAGCCTCAAATCAAAACAGTCCCGCTGACACGTTCATGATGTTTCCCAGCATGCGTTTGTGTGTATTGAGTATTCGGGACACGCGAAATTTTGAAATAGGTCAGCAATTATGCCACAATACTTTCCTGATGAATGGAACGTACACGCTGTCTTATGCTCATATCGACGTAACAGAAACTTTCACAACCGCAGTTGATGCGGGGGCTGCGTTTAAGAGAGCAGTTCCCGAGCACAGGCCGCGCGTGATTTTCAGCGATGGTAAATCTGCCAAGCTCATCGCGACAACCCATTGGGTTTTAGACAAGCCGGAGAAATTCGTTCCCAAAGGACAAGATGACGGCTTTGTATCTGGCTATATGAAAAACCTTGAATGACTGTAGGTACTGTTTGCTGCGATCATTGAAAATTTGAATTGGTTGGGCCACAACCGACACCGCAGCAAACAGCACCTACCCTGAGCTCAAGGTATAAAATTTCACGCCACGGCAAAAAACTATGATGCAGATCATCTTGACCGTTGAAAAGTGAAACTTGCTAAAGCAAGCTGCAAACATTCGAATTTAGTTGAGGTCATTTTATGCAACGGGACGAAACAGTTCCTTACCTTGCGCGATTTAAACACGTAATCGCTTTCTTTGCAGTTGTAGCGACGGCTGCTATCGCTTCTGCCTTCTGGTTCGATAGCTTAACCGTTAACGCTGATGATGGTAAAAGAGGCGTTGTTGAACAAGAATCAGAGGGCAAATGTAGTCCTAACATTACTGCAGGAGGCGATGTTGCGTTTTCTTGCTAGCGTCATTTTGTACGGCTCATTGGTGTCGTTTGCCGCAGCAGATCAGAGCAGTTCAGGTGACTGTAGTCCTAACGTAGACACAACTGGTGACGTTGCCATTGAATGTAATTTTGGAGACTCAGATAGTTCACCTGTTCAGCTCCACGAGATATCACCTGAGATCGCGACTATTTTGGAAAACTATGAGAGTACAAATGATGCAGCAGGTGCTGTCGGGGAGCTAACTTTAGTTGCTAAGAGAACGCCGTCGCCTGATAGTTATGCACTAGCTTATTATTATGCAGCTCATATTGAAGGATGGCTTGGAAATTTGAACATGGCCAGGTACTTCCTCGATAGAGGCGATAAAAGACTTCCAATGAACGCTTTATTTTTAGCACTCTACAGTAACCTCGCTTTTGAAATTGGTTACCACACGGCGGCATATCGTTACGCAACTGCGCTGTTTGGTGAAATGGCTGCCGATCCAATTCCTAAGCAAGGGCTGTTGAGCGCCGCTGAGGTTTCGATACTTTCTGGTCTGAAGATAGGAAAGGTAAAAAACGCCAGGACAGTATTTTCCGAACTGAGCCAAGCAACCTCGAACAAGACTACATTTTTGGATGAGAACCGTGCACGTTTTGATTTGCTTGAAGCGCGGGTTCTTTTTGCTGAGGGGAACAGTGAAGCGGCTTTACGTTTAGCCGAGAATGCGCTGACCGCAATCAGAGAGCAGTACGGGAGTGACCACTTCGAAGCAGCTAAAGCCATGTTCGCGACTGCAGAGATCAACTTTGACGCTGGCCGTTACGTCCAAGCAGCGCAATTGTCACGTAGCGCGTCGAACACTGCGCTCTTCGCAGGTCAGAACCCAAATGGATTCCATGGAAAAACGTCTAAATTAGCTACTAAAGCCTATATGGCGGCAGGAGAACGCAATTTGTCGGTTGAGTTGGCGAAGCATCACTATAGTTCCACCGCCCAGTTTCAAAGCTTAAGCGATGAAGCAATCTTTGAGGCAGCCAGCTTTGCTGTAGAAAGCCTCGAGCGGTTGGGACGGTATCAAGACGCCGCTGAAGTGTTGGCGCACGCGTTCAGTTTAAAGTCTGATCCGACTAGAATTTTGGGAACGGACGTCTTCCTTAATGTGCCATATCTCAGAATTGTTGCCAAAGTTTCAGACATTAGGTGCGCGCCTCCACACGAGCACATGACGCTTGGTTTGCGTTCCAACGTGCTGGAAAGCTTGATTGCTCTCAGGAGCCAACTAGGCACATACATTTTTTTGGAGGAAAGCATTGAAGCGCTGCGTGCTGATCCAGTGCCGAGCGAGATGGTTACCTGTTGACGATGGTTACCTGTTGACAGAGAAACGGTTGCCGTACGCGTAATTTAAGCCGCAGTCTAACGTAGGTCTGCTATGCCAATGAGGGATCTCGGGCTTTAGTCGCGGCCAAAATTAGCTGGAAAATGCTAAGGAAGGGCAGCCTAAATGCGCCCTTCCTTAGTCTCCATGATATGGTCGATGGTTTGCAAAGGAGAGCGAAGTCTCCTTTGTGCGGGATGAAACGCTAAGACGTTTTTATGGTGCTGATATGCGCTCGATGCGATATCTGCACCAACAGCAGGGGGTTGCACAGGGGGCGGCACGCACCCTTGCCGAGAGAGCCGCAGGCGAGTGAGACAAGATGTATTTGGGCACCCAAATACACATCTTGCGGACATCTTTTTTCGATGTTTCCGTTTTACATGGCTTGCTTTGGTTTTATCGTTGATACTGCCGCTAGCTCGCTCACCATCCGCGATTGAGTTAGTGACAATGGTACGGCTTCGATCCCGCATGACAGCATTGACCGGGAGGCGAACTTTTTCTGCAACCGCCACCGTGAAAGACTTCTTCTGCAATTCGGGCGTCAGCAACAATAGCATCCTTTGCCACCGTTGGATTTCCAATGAACAAAAAACAGCACATGCTAGCTAGAATATATGTAATACGCATCAAACACCTTAAAATTATGTTGTTGGTGCAGCGATGCTATCCTCGAAATTGACGCTCTAACATGATCTGTATCAACGCGTTGTGGGTCGCGATCATTTTGCTACCCGGCGTTCCACGACGCTGCATACCCGTGCGCCAGGAATGAGTGCGAATTTTCGCGGCAGTTTACTCGGCACGTGGGCACGCTCACGATAGCTTAATCATCGAGAATATGACGATGGCCTTTGGGGCATGTTCCGATGGTTTTATCGTACCATCCGCCGCTCTCAACATGCTCGGCAATTCTCCAGTGTTCTTCACAATAACAGAGCTGACATGTGGGGCAGAAACTTCGGGTATACTTTGCACCGGCCATCGCATCTGTGCCTGATACGGCGCGCATGAGTGTTGCGGCCGTCGTGTTATAGCTCGCGCGCGGTACAGATATGCTGACTTTTCCGCAGACATCGGCACTGATCAAGGTCGCGAATGAGCGTTTCAACGCTTGACCCGCGTATGCCTGGGGCAGCTCGGTTGAGACAAACAGCACGATCTTGGCGGCCTCCGATTGGCACGCGGCGCAGGAGTAGACCACTTCAAGAGCGTCGCGTTGTGCCATGGCTCACGCCTTTCTGTGCATGGTGTAAATCGTCATGTCGTGCGGGATATCATAGTCAGGCCCTCAGACCGGCAAGGCCGAACCTGGCGAAGGCACGGCGCAGAGTTGATACCGATACGCCAAGCTCAGAGGCCAGCCCGCCCATGCTCATACCTTTTGCAGCCGCTTTTGTATGGGCTGTGTATATAGCCTCTGCATCAAGCAAAAACGGTCTTCCCAGATGTTGTCCGCGCCGTTTGGCGGCCCTCAGGCCAGCGCAGGTGTTCTCGATAATCAGGTCGCGTTGAAACTCGGCGACAGCGCTGATGATGTGAAAAATCAGTTTCCCGCTGGGTGAGGCCGTATTGATCGCCTCAGACAGAGAGTGGAAATGAATGCCCTGCCCCTGAAACAGCACCAGAAGATCCGCAAGATGGACGACGGAGCGTCCAAGGCGATCCAGTTTAAACACAACGACCGTATCACCGGCGCGCAACTGCTCCAGCATGGCATCCAATCCCGGACGTGTGGATTTCGCGCCAGAAACCCCATGATCTTCGAAGATCAAATCGCAGCTGGCTTTTTCCAGCGCGTCTTTTTGTAGATCAAGTTTCTGATCTTCTGTGGAAACCCGCGCATACCCGATACGTCGCGATGTCAGGATTGGGGGAGTAACTGGCATCAGCGTTGCCTTTGCGCGCGGTCAAAAAGGATCCCTTTTGATTGGCGCTTAGAGCAACCGCCTTGAGGCGCGCCAGTCCGCTCAAAGTGTTGATTTGCCTTGCCTTGAAAATAGTGGACCTGCGCAAACTTGTAAAATAACATCTTGGTCACAACCGATCCCTTATGAAACTCCTGAAATACAGTGGCTTAAGCACACCCCATCAACAACGGGCAGTGCGTTTCAGAGCTAAAATTCCTGTGGGCAGATTGAGTGCCATTTTAGCGCTCGCAATGCTGCCGATGACAGCACACGCCGAGGACTTCAACGGCACCACGTTCTTGCAGTGGACACAAGCGCAGCAGGATTCGTATATTCAAACGTCCGTGACGATGGCAGGATTCATAGCCAGCCAAAACGCAGGCAATGGTGCAGAGTGTCTGAACAACTGGTACTTCAAAGACAACGCCCTCAGAAACAAACGGAACGCCTCTTTACGCTCTAATATTGAGAAGTTCCCTAGCTATCATCCAGCAATCACGATTTTGGCGACGATTGAGAAAAACTGTGGCAGCTTCACATTTTCAGATTGATTGGTGCGCGGATCAAACACTTGGTTTGGCAACGGTACTCGTTGGAATAGGAGAGCTGTCTGCGAGCTCCGCGACGGGTGGCTCTGCACTCACGTTAAGTCCGTCTGGCGCGCGCTCAAAGATATCGCGTTTGATATCTTCTAACTCTTGTTCGGTTGGTGGATTATCCTGATCTTCCAGCTTATCCCGTGCGGGCTGTAGCACCTCGGCTTGATAGGTTTGGAGATCGCGCACGCGTTGCTGTGCGGCGTCCGTGCGGTCGACAGCGGCGCTGTAGTCTTCCCAGCTTGGGGAATCTTTTTTCCATGTAACATCTTCTTCATCACCGGCCGCGAGTGCTTTGCCGTCTTCGGTGAACACCTCACCTGTCTCGGCGCTGCGGAACACAACTGTGCCGTCGGGCAGCGTGCCCGCGCGATTGCGCATGTCAAAGACGGTTGCCGCCTCGGCCATCGCCTTACCTTGCGCCGCCATTAATTCGTTGGTCACAACCATCTCGATCCGGGCGACGTCATCACGGACTTCATGATAAAGCTGCGCGTATTCTGCGTCTTGACTTAGCAGGCGCTCAAGCGCGGTCAGGGCACGCGTCACAGCCCGGTCAGACTTTTCGCGTTTCGATCCATCCGGATCTGATCCGCCATCAACGAAAAACCGCGTTTGCCGCCCAACATCAAGCCCAGCGATCTCACGTTGGAGATCGTCGAATAAGCGTCCGGTTTCGTTTTTGCCACTATTACTCATGTATCACTTCCTCATTAACTATAGGTAATCAAAGGGAAATTGTCAAAAAAGCATGCGTCATACACACATGTATTCACTTGGGTACGCTTGCTTTCAGTCGGAGACAGTCAAACTAAACGCTAAATGCGCAGTCCGAGTGCAGCGCACGGACTGCTGTTGATCATGGGCTAGAGTAAGGCAAGGCAATGAGTACGCTGAACGCTTGTTGCCGTCACGTTGGTTCACCTGAAAATAATCAACATAACGAAGAACGATGAACTTTGCCGACGAAAATCTCTATCTAAGTTCGATAATCTTGTTAGATTTTAGAGCAATGACCTGGTGTGACGCAGCGTCGCACTGATTGTCGGGGGTGGAAATGACACTTTTGTTTGAGACAATTTCTGGGATCCAAGAGCGTGCAATTAAGGCGATGGGTTTGAACCCACTGGAATATGCCGCTTTGGAGAGATCGCAAAGAGATTTACCTAGTGATCCCAAAGAACTTGGCATGAACGACGACAACATTGACGATTTTATACCAGAGTTTGCCTGGACAGATGCTGCCTCTATTTCGCGTCGCTTAGTTGAGTACGGCATAACGCCCTATAACCGAACTAACTTTCTTCACCGTTTTGTAAATTTAGAGTTCTTATGCCACCAATATTTCGCTGAGAGAAATGGATGTAAGCCGCTCGAAATTACAGTCGCTTCACTCCCGTTTTGTCATGTCAACGGGGTCGCGTTTTTAAGCCAGTCAAACGATCCAGTAGTATTTCTAGACGAGGGGGTGCTTGGGCTGGCCCCGTCGCTCATCCAGGTTGCGATGCCCTACTTTGACATCTCTGGATTTGGTGAAGCAATGTACGATTTGCCCGATGATCTACCGATGAAATTTGTAAAGGTTGCCGAAGCAGTCGGAGCAGGGGAATTTTTTGAACGAATAGGTGGAGTATTCACAGGGAAAATAAACCCCATTTCGATGGAGAACGAATTTCGACACGCGTTCAAGCCTGGCGCATTTGAGAAGTGGCGCTTCAAACAAAAGCTACTTGATAGCATTGGAAGTGATTTTGAAGGAGTGGCAAAACGAGCGAAGACGATGTTTGACCCAGCCAACATTGGGCAACGCGACTACAATCAAAGACTGCATTTTTACGCCATGCGTGGTCTATTCTGCTTTCTGACAGGCCATGAGTTTTCTCATATTTATAATGAACATATTTTGGCCAGAGATATTGGCGTCGTGAATAGGACATTGGCGGAAATGTATCACGCACATGATGAATTGCTCAAAATCTTCGAGGTAGATCAATTGCCGTTTACCGCAGTTGCCGGACCGGAATTTTTAACAACGCAGCCTCTTGAGACTGAAGCTGATGTTGATGGGTTAATGTGTGTGCTTCGATACATTGATGCGAACAGGCTTGATGGTTTTGAGCGGCGCGCTGTTATATTTGGGGCATGTTTCACTTTCTTACTCGCCGAGTTGGTTGTCCAATTCCAGCGATGTAGCGTAGGTCGCTTTGATCTGTTCGAACTTCTGCTAGGCATGGATCCTTATGCTAGAAACTGTGTTCTCAGCGGAGAGCATCCCTATCCGTTCTCGAGAATCCCATCTGCATTGGATTCTCCACTTTTGCGAGAGCATCCGTTGACACCAGAAATCCATGAAGTTTGCAACAGCATGGAACAGTGTTTTAATATCGTTTGGTCAGGCATGGGCAGCCATATTCAAGATCAAATACTGTCAAACAACGTAAGCCTAGATGGACTGGTTGATAGATCTCGGCTATTTGAGAATACGATGGCGATGGGTTTTTTTGATAAGAGCGACAGGGTTTATTCAATATTCCCTTAGATCATGCTTTCTCATGGCGCGTTTTCATCGGGGACCAAAATACCGCGTATGTCAGTTTTTTGGCTAAACGCCTGCTTAGCCTCTTTTTTTGTAAGAAGAATACCCATCGATGTAGCGCCACATTCAAATGCACGAGCTGAAGGTAGCTTGCCCTCATCATCGACGACCAAGTAATTCAAACTCGGGTTCGAAATAATTGCGGTTAAAGACTCTCTTAGGCCATTGGCAGCAATCACGTGAAGTGTACTTTGTCCGTCATCCTGACAAAAGTGGTTCACTTCACACCCTGCTTCAATCATTCTAGCCGGTGCCTGAAAGTCGACTCCGTTATGCAAGTCTTCTAAGGGCGCTTGGGCAATACGCTTCACTTCGTCATATAATTTTTGACCTCCATCTGCTTCGGAGGCTTCGTTAAATTTCATTTCGTTACCGTAAAACTGATTAATTTTTAATCTATTGCCCATATTTTCATCTATTAGGTCAAAAAAGTCAAATATATATTTCATATTTATAGTCACAAACTTTTTGTACTGATCGAGTTGCGCACCAATTTGCAAGGATTTTAGTGAGGATACGCGGTCGTTGCTTGTCGTGCATTCTGCAAGGTAAGTGATCGATCCCTCGTCACTTTTTTTCTTATTCCCCTGCCAAAAAACCAAAACCGCCGGAAGGGAATTCGAAGTGCATACACCATAACAAACGTCAGCACGTTTGTGATTTCGCAAAGATAAAAGCCTTTTAAGTCCTGCGTCAAATGACTCGGACACTGCTAATTCAACAACCGTGGTTTCGTGAACAACTGATACCAAATCAACAGAAGGTAGATCGTCAAATATCATTCTGCTTTCGACGAGGAAGTTTGCCTGCCGTTCATAGCTTAAATATTCGTTGTCAAATAATCGAACTTGGTTCGCAGTATCGCTTTTGGTTTTGTCTCCCAATAGAAACTCTTGAACTGCTAACGCAAAGGCTGGTGAGACATTGGCGGTTTCTAGCTCATGTTTCGCGATGTATCCCTCAACGGTTAGAAAATCCCGGATCGCGGCGACTATCTCTGGCCCAGGCACGAACCCGCCACTTGTGATTTGAATGTTCTGAATCTTGTCAGAGGGTTTTTTCGCCCGCGATGGCTGTCCTGCATACCAACGGATCAATGAATCCTTACCTACTTGGAACTCGAGGCTCTCCTTCTCGTTCGCTAATTGACCTCGTTTCTTTTGATGGGATGAATAAAATTGAAACCTCCTTTCCAACTCTGTTCTATCGTCGGTGGAAATATTGGGGGCAGCGGGTAGCGAAGAGATTTTTGTAGCAATATTCGTCCACGAAATTTTTCGCGAACCAACCCATGTGTTTTCTCGAAAGGCCAATAGTCTTGTCTTGATTAGTAGTCTCTGGCTGTGACTGATTTCGATCATGGCCAAAGGTTCTAAAGACTTCAAAAGCTTAGACGCCAAGTCGTTCGCTCCCATGTTGGATTGATGTTGAAGAGGGAAATAGTTCGTTTGCGCGCCGATTGCGAGACGCATTCACAGTGCACAACGCCGACACTGTGAAAAGTTAACGCAATTCAACTGAGGTGCGCACCTCTCCAACTCAATGGAGAGAATCTTGGGAAAGTCAAAAAAGGCGGCGTTTGAGGCCGTCCCACTTTACACAAACGATGGCGCGGTCCGTGTGCCGTATGACCACGAGCTAAAATTCAAGCGAGTGACCGTGTTTTTGGCCCGCACCTTGCGTGACAAGGGCTGGTCAAGGCGCAAAGTCACGGGACACCTAATCGATGAGGCGGACTCTTTTCAGTTTGAAGGCGGAGGGGTTTATGCGTGGCCGGATGGCCGCGTGTATGACCTCGATCCATGGGAAATTGAGCTTCATTTTGGCCCTCGCTTGACACCTGACGAGCTGGAGCGTGTACAAAGCTTGGACCGACACGGCAGGTTGATTTATGACAATGAGGCGGGAATTGATTGCAGGTGGATCAGCCGCCTGATTGAAAATGCAACCCGGCCTCCGAAACAACGTCCACATCAAGCGGTTTTGGCACGGTACAGGTTGCTGTGGATTACGCTTGTGTCATCTCAGCCACAGCGGATAATCGACGCAAACTTGGGCCACGACAACTTCTTCGAGTTTGTCGAAACCACAACCGTTTAACCTGCGTGGCACGGGCGCTTCATAGCGCCCGCGTCCATCTTCCGCCCACGGCACAACGGTTCGTGTCATCTTATCGCTGCACCAACACTCAACATGAGGTGCAATGTGATGAAACTCTTTCCTCCCAACGGCGCGCTTGGCGTGCTTTGCTTTGCGGCGTTTTTGAGCCTGAGCGGCTCTGCCTTGTCTTTTGGTTTGGCGTATTGGGCGCTGAAGCCCCAAACACCGCAGAATTCATGCAGCGAACCAACTGACGTAGTTGGTGCGGACGCTATCCGCGTGTCAGATCCACAAAAACGCGATCCACTAAATCCTTTAAAGCCGGATCAGGAGCGGCTTTTAGATCGATTGCGCGACATGGATCATGCGGCGTCCTCGTTCACGATATTCCACATTGAGCCGATCAGGGACATGACCGTGCATACCGGTCACCGGTATGAGTCACTCCTTAAACCTGACGATCTGCTCGGGGCGTATTGTTATCTGCATGTTGATGGCGACGGCGGGCAGGCGATGATCATCAATATCGCTGAGATGGATGCACACCTTCGGTTGACGGATCTCAAGCCGGACAAGACAGTCCTGGAACGGTTGGGACTAAGCCGAAAGGAACGCCGCTCCCTGCTCGGGCTGTGTGTCTGGCCGAGTGTCGCGTCATGAAAAAGGACGAAAAAACCTATAGCCTCTTTGTAGCGGCGGTGCTTTTTTGCGCCGCCGTTTACGCATCTGTGCATGCTTACAGGCTGCCAATTGATTTCCCGCAACAACAGGCAGCGTCTTGGTTGGCCTTGTTACTCGCGGGCATGGTGGCTTTGCGCATGTCAGCTGAGCTTGGACGGCGCGGGATAAAGTTTGCGCTTTGGCTGCGCGCTGTTCGCGGCGATGCCTCCAAGGGTGATGCGGCATGGTTGTCGCCTAAAGAAGCGCGCGAGGCCGGTTTAGACAAAAGACGCCCTGATGCCCGGTTTTCTGGCATCTTGGGTAAAACCGCGCTTTGGCTATGGACAGAGACGACACATCTGATCATCGGCCCAGCTGGTTCTGCAAAATCTGTCGCGTGTGTCGTTCTGATCCTGTTCAGCACGCGGTCATCATGTTTGGTCAATGATACCAAGCGTGAACTTTATGAAATGACGGCGTGGTTTCGTAAGCATTTCTTGCGCCAGAAAATCGTTCTGCTCGACCCGCTCAGTCCCAATACCGATTGCGTAAATCCTCTGGATTTTGCTTTTGAGCTGTTCAAAGAACACAACAAGCGGCTGCTCATTTTTGCGCGCGATATGGCAGAGCAGCTCTACCCAGAGCCTCCAAGTGAGGGTCCAAACAAGTATTTTCGCGTTGGCTCGCGAGGGCAAATCATCACGATTATTGTTTCAGTTGTCGTCGCACTGCCGCAGGCGCAGCGCAATCTGTCGTCGGTCTACCGTGCCTTGATGGATGAGATGTTTCTCAATGATTTGCTGATGCAGGCCGCGCAATGCACGCTGTACAACGGCGAAATCATGGCCATGGCAGAAAAACTGCATCGAGCCGCGTTTGGTGACGACAAAGAAGCAAACAACTATGAGAATTTTCGTGTTGGGGCGATGCAGGCTCTCGATCCTTACGGCCCTGGTAATGTGTTGGCCTATATCACGTCAAAATCCACGTTTTGTTTTTCAGAGCTTAAAAGCCCTCAGTTCCGTACAACATGTTTTCTGGCCGTAGATTTCAGCGCGCAAGTTGCGCTTGGGCCTTGGGCGGGATTGATGCAGTGGTATGCCGCTGATCGCTTGGTTCGATTTAGAAACAATGTCCCGGTGACGTTTGTTTTGGATGAGTTTTGCAATTCACCCTTCCGAAAACTACCGGAAACGTTGACCCTTTTGCGCTCGTATGGCGTGAAGTGCATTATGGTGACGCAGGACCTCGAAGACATTCTTCGGGTCTATGGCAAAGAAGCTTTGGCGACGATTATGTCTGAATCGTTCATCAAGCAGTTCCTCGGCGGTGTGCGTTCACAAACCACACTGGAATGGATCTCCAAAGCGCTTGGTGGTTTCACCGCCAATTCTTCAAGCTTTAGTCTAGGCGATGAAGGGCCGCGAGAGAGCATATCGCGTGCGCGCGAGCCGCTGATGCATCCAGATCAAATCCGGCGGATGGATACGGATCTGCAGATCATCTTCTATGGCAATTTGAAGCCCATTCTGGCGAAAAAAGTGCCTGTGTTCGCGATATGGCCATGGCGCTGGCTGGTGGGTATCAACACCATGTACGGCAACAAACGGTTTTTGCTGCCCGTGCAGATCCGCATTTTTTGGAACTGGAGCCGCGTGACATGGCGCGGGCGCATGCGGCGACCGTCAAATGGTCTTGGGTGGAAGGTTGCTTGGTACCTCATACAAGGCCTTGTGCCGCCCAAGGGCGTGATCATGCTTGCGCCCTTGGCGGTTGTCATTCTGTTGGCCGGGTTTCCCTATCTGCGCGTGAGCTACGCGTTCAGCGGCAGCTTCTCCGGGACGCAGTATTTCAGCTCGTGCACGTACTTCGGCCCACTTCCTTTCACCATCTATGAGAGCCAATGTCCCATGGTCGTATTCCTGAAAAACTGGTGATGCGGGCATCTCGTGAAATCAAAATGAGATAAGTCCCTACTTCAGCCCAGACGTTGGTTCGGAAATGCGTAGGACCGGATTTGTCACGCTCTATGCGTGATGAAAACCGCAAAACCTACGGAGGTTCCCAATGTCCCGAAAAAACAACCGACGCCCTAAAAAGGCGGCACGAACATCGCTGTTCCCCAACCCAACCCAAAACCCAGAGTTCAAAACTGGCAATGACGTGTTGCAACTCGCGTACGAAAGCTTCCCCAGAGCCGTGGTCAATTCAATTGCCAATGCGGTTGAAGAAGGCGAGGCAGACGAGAAGATCGAGGATATCATCCATTCGAGTTTCATGGCGATACACGGCGCGGAATATACTGAATTGCGCGCAGAGGCGGAAATCACTGCAGCCAGAAAGACTGAACTTCAAACGGATGTGGCAAATACCTTGGCAGAGCGCCGCGCCACGCAGGATTGGAAGCCTTCATCTGCAGACAACAACGAGCTTGGCGAAAGTGAACGCACCGAAGTCGCGCCGCGCCGTTGGGTGCTGGCGGATAA